>NZ_CP034451.1:4200000-4497500 GCF_003952525.1 Mesorhizobium sp. M3A.F.Ca.ET.080.04.2.1
GCACGGCATGCTGATCCTCAGCCCACGCGCCGTCGAGCGGTTGGAGACCTACAAGCCGGCCTGGCCGCTGCCGAAGATCTTCCGGCTGACCTCCGGCGGCAAGCTGATCGAGGGCATCTTCAAGGGCGAGACCATCAACACGCCGTCGATGCTGTGCGTCGAGGACTATCTCGATGCGCTCAACTGGGCGAAGTCGATCGGCGGCCTGGACGCGCTGATCGCCCGCGCCGATGCCAATGCCGCGGTGCTCGACCGGTTCGTGGCGCAATCGCCGTGGCTCGGCCACTTGGCGATCGACCCAGCGACGCGCTCGAACACGTCCGTGTGCCTCTCCTTCAGAGATGCGGACGTGGCGGTGCTCGATGCCGACGGCCAGGCGGCCTTCGCCAAAGCCATCGTCTCGGTGCTCGACAAGGAGGCTGTGGCCTACGACATCGGCGCCTATCGCGATGCGCCTCCGGGGCTGCGCATCTGGTGCGGGGCCACGGTCGAGACGTCCGACCTCGAAGCGCTGCTGCCCTGGCTCGACTGGGCCTTTGCCACGCAGAAGGCGTCGCTGAAAGCAGCGGCCTGAAATCCATTCGCGGCGGCCCGCGAGCCGCCGATCCCCAAACGGATCAAATCCCATTTTCGAAGGAGGTCGCCATGGCGCCCCGCGTTCTCGTTTCCGATAAACTTTCTCCCACAGCCGTGCAGATATTCAAGGATCGCGGCGTCGACGTCGACTATCTGCCCGATCTCGGCAAGGACAAGGAAAAGCTGCTCGAGGTGATCGGCCAGTATGACGGCCTCGCCATTCGCTCGGCGACCAAGGTCACCGAGAAGCTGATCAATGCCGCCCCGAAGCTGAAGGTCGTCGGCCGCGCCGGCATCGGGGTCGACAATGTCGATATCCCCGCCGCCAGCCGCAAGGGCATCATCGTGATGAACACGCCCTTCGGCAATTCGATCACCACTGCCGAGCACGCGGTTGCCATGATCTTCGCGCTGGCGCGCCAGATCCCGGAGGCCAACGCCTCGACGCATGCCGGCAAGTGGGAAAAGAACCGCTTCATGGGCATCGAGATCACCGGCAAGACGTTGGGTGTCGTCGGCTGCGGCAATATCGGCTCGATCGTCGCGACACGCGGAGTCGGCCTGAAGATGCATGTCATCGCCTTCGACCCGTTCCTGTCGGACAGTCGCGCCGAAGAGCTCGGCGTCGAGAAGGTCGAGCTCGACGAGCTCTTCGCCCGCGCCGATTTCATCACGCTGCACACGCCGCTGACCGACAAGACGCGCAACATCATCAATGCGGCCGCGATCGCCAAGATGAAGTCCGGCGTGCGCATCATCAATTGCGCCCGCGGCGGGCTGATCGTCGAGGCCGACCTGGTGGCGGCGCTGAAGAGCGGCAAGGTGGCCGGCGCCGGCATCGACGTGTTCGAGACCGAGCCGGCGGAGAACAATGAATTGTTCGGCCTGGAGAATGTCGTGGCGACGCCGCATCTCGGCGCCTCCACCGCCGAGGCACAAGAGAATGTCGCGCTGCAGGTCGCCGAGCAGATGTCGGACTATCTGATCAAGGGCGCCGTCTCCAACGCCATCAACATGCCTTCGATCACCGCCGAGGAAGCGCCGAGGCTGAAGCCCTTCGTCAAGCTTGCCGAAGTGCTCGGCGCCTTCGTCGGCCAGGTCACCGAGGATCCGATCAAGGAGGTCGAGATCCTCTTCGACGGCTCGACAGCGTCGATGAACACGCGGGCGCTGATCAGCGCCACGCTTGCCGGCCTGATCCGGCCGCAGGTCTCGGACGTCAACATGGTGTCGGCGCCGATCTTGGTGAAGGAACGCGGCATCATCGTCGCCGAGGTGAAGCGCGACAAGTCGGGCGTGTTCGACGGCTATATCAAGCTGACGGTCAAGACCGAGCACAGGACGCGTTCGATCGCCGGCACCTGCTTCTCGGACGGCAAGCCGCGCTTCATCCAGATCAAGGGCATCAACCTCGACGCCGAAGTCGGACAGCACATGCTCTACACCACCAATGCCGACGTGCCCGGCATCATCGGCCTGCTCGGCACCGTCTGCGGCGAGAACGGCGTCAACATCGCCAACTTCCAGCTCGGGCGCAACCGGCCCGGCGGTGACGCCATTGCGTTGCTCTATCTCGACGCGCCCTTCCCGGAGAAGGTCCTGGATCAGCTGCGGGCGCACAAGTCGATCGATTCGGCCAAGCGGCTGCGGTTCGACGTAGGCGATTGAGACACGCCATTGGGAATGCCCCGCATCGCTTCGGCAAGCGGGGCATTTTGGTGCCGCTCTACAGGGCAGCCTTTCGGCCGCTGTATTCGGCGAGGGCAATGCCGCCGAGCACCAGCACAAGCGCAAGACCTTGATAGAGCTGGAATTTCTCGCCGACGATGAGCACCGAGAGCAGCGTGCCGAAGATCGGCACAAGGTTGATGAACAGCCCGGCCCGGTTGGCGCCGATCAGTTCATTGCCCCTGATGTAGAAGATCTGCGAGACCACAGAGGCACCGAGCGCGGTGTAGGCCGCGATCGCCCATCCGCGCGCGTCCGGGACGATGACACGTCCCGCCGCGACCTCCCAGACAAAGAAGGGCAGCGAGGTCAAAAGCGCGGCTAAAGACAAGGCCAGTATCAGGCTTTGCCAGCGGATCGCCGGCTTCAAGCGCAAACCCACCGAATAGAGGCTGTAGCAGAGCACCGCGACCAGCATGATCGCGTCGCCATAGTTGAGACCGAGCTTCAGCAACTGGGCCAGATCGCCGTGGCTCGCGGTGAGTGCGACACCCATGATGGTCAGCGCGACGCCGACGATCTGCAAGTGGCGCACACGCAGCCGGAACAGCGCGAAATTGGCAATGATGATGACGATCGGTATGGCGGCCTGCTCGATCGAGACATTGATGGCGGTGGTGTAGTTCAACGCCGTGTAGAAGATGACATTGAAGAATGTGAAGCCGCAGGCGCCGAGGCCGGCGAGCAACAGCCAATGCCGGCGCACCTGCGGCCAGTCCTCGCGCAACGCCCGCCAGCCGATGGGCAGCAGGATCATCACCGCCATCACCCAGCGCAGGAACACCAGCGTCATGGGCGAGACGTGGCCGACAGCCAGCTTGCCGGCCACGGAATTGCCGCCCCATAGCAGGGTGGTGAGGAAAAGGAACAGGTAGGCGTTCCGATGCATCGCTGATTCCGAAGTGAAGGATGGTTCGACCTGCGGGCCGGCCTATTGCGCAAGCCGACCCAAGTAAATGATGCGAAAGCCGGAATCGGTTGTGCCTCGGACTGTTCCCGCGCGGCAAAGAAAGGGTCGCATCGGCGTGCACATGAGGCTATAGAGGCCTGTCGTTTCAAGCCGCCAGGGCGGCATCTCAAGGGAAAAGAACATGGCCAATGTGGTGGTCGTCGGCTCGCAATGGGGCGACGAGGGAAAGGGCAAGATCGTCGACTGGCTGTCGGAGCGGGCCGACGTGGTCGTGCGCTTCCAGGGCGGCCATAATGCCGGCCACACGTTGGTCGTCGACGGCAAGGTCTACAAGCTGTCGCTTCTGCCGTCCGGCGTGGTGCGGCAAGGCAAGCTGTCTATCATCGGCAATGGCGTGGTGTTCGATCCGCATGCCTTCGTCGCCGAAGTGGCGAAGCTCAAGGCGCAAGGCGTTGACGTGACGCCCGAACGCCTGAAAATAGCCGAAAACACCGCGCTTATCCTGTCGCTGCACCGGGAGCTGGACGGATTCCGCGAAGACGCCGCTTCCAATTCCGGAACCAAGATTGGCACGACCCGCCGCGGCATCGGCCCCGCCTACGAAGACAAGGTGGGCCGGCGCGCCGTGCGGGTGATGGATTTGGCGGATTTGGAAACGCTTCCCCTGAAGGTCGACAGGCTGCTGACGCACCACAATGCGCTGCGCCGCGGGCTTGGCCATGCCGAGGCGACGCATGAGGCGATCATGCAGGAGCTGACTTCGGTCGCCGGCGATATCCTGCCTTACATGGACCGTGTCTGGAAGGTGCTCGACGACAAACGGCGCGCGGGCGAGCGCATTCTGTTCGAGGGTGCGCAAGGCACGCTGCTCGACATCGACCACGGCACCTATCCCTTCGTCACCTCGTCCAATACCGTCGCCGGCCAGGCCGCCGCCGGCTCGGGCACGGGCCCGGGCGCGGTCGGCTATGTGCTGGGCATCACCAAGGCCTATACGACGCGCGTCGGCGAAGGGCCGTTCCCGACCGAACAGCAGAACGAGGTCGGCGAATTCCTCGGCACGCGCGGCCACGAATTCGGCGTCGTCACCGGCCGCAAGCGCCGCTGCGGCTGGTTCGACGCGGTGCTGGTGCGCCAGGCCGTCGCCGTCAACGGCATCAAGGGCATCGCGCTGACCAAGCTCGACGTGCTCGACGGCCTGGACGAGATCAAGGTCTGCACCGGCTACAAGCTCGACGGCGAGCTTATCGACTATCTGCCGGCCAGCCAGGGCGCCCAGGCGCGCGTCGAGCCGGTCTACGAAACGCTCGAAGGCTGGAAGGGAACCACGGCCGGCGCAAGGAGCTGGAACGACCTGCCGGCGCAAGCGGTCAAGTATGTCCGCTACATCGAGGAGCTGATCGGTGCCCCGGTGGCGCTGCTTTCCACCAGCCCGGAACGGGACGACACGATACTTGTGACCGACCCGTTTCAAGACTAGTTTCACAGCCCTTCCCGGCGCTGCGACTGATTTGCGGTCGCCCGGGGAAAGAATGCAGGTCAACTGACGCATGGCGGATTTCGTTAGTGTTCTGAAAAAGTCGCTTGAGAAGCACGGCGAACCGTCGTCCGAGCTGCGCAAGCGGACGTACGAGAATGCTCGTGCGGCACTGGCGAAGAAGCTTGCGGATTATTCCCCGCCGCTCACGGCCGATGTCATAGCCAAGCAGAAGCGTTCGCTGGAAGAGGCCATTTCCAGCGTCGAGCGGGAATATGCCAAGCCGGCCCCGGCAGAAGATCCGCTGGCGGAGCTGGAGCATATTTTCTCGTCGATCGACCGCAACAAGAACCAGCCGAGCCATGTCCGGCAGCCGCTGGCCAAACCGGAGCCGGCCAGGCCCGTGCCCCCCAAACCGGCACCGGCGCCCGCAAAAGCGGAACCGGCGTGGCAAAGTGCGACGAAGAAGCCTGAACCCAGCTGGCCCCCGCCGCCGATGCCGTCGCCGCGCGACGACGACATCGGTCATGCCGCAACGGCACCGGCCGAAGCCGACGATGGCAGCGACGTCTTCGCCAATGACGAACAGCCGGCGGCCGAGAGCTTCCAGCGGGTGCGCCCGCCAGCGCGCAGGCGCAGCTATGGCGGGTTGACCGCCGCCGTCGTCGCGCTTCTGGTTCTGGCTGGCGGCGGCTACGGCATCTGGCTGAACAAGGCTGCGTTCGGCTCGCTGTTCGGCCTGGCTGGAGAGAGCAAGACCGTCGCGACCGAGCCGCTGGTCAAGCCGGCTCCGGCAAAACCGGCTTCCGAGACGGCGGCTGCCCCGCCGGCCGCGGGCACCAATGCGGCCGGTGCCAATGAACCGGCCGAAACAGCCAAGTTCACCCAACGCCTGACCCCGGAAGGCAAGGAGACCGATCCTGGCCCCGCCGGCGGACAGGCCACGATCGGCGAAGGCGAATCCGTCGCTGCGCTGACCACGCCGCCGACCGTCACGCCGGCGCCGACCATTCCGCCGGCTGCATCCGGCGCTGCTCCGGCGGCGCCAGCGCCGGGGGCACCGCCTGCCGGAACACCGGCGCCGTCCGCCGATGCCGCCAATCCACCTGCGACGGCCGCCGGGACCGCGCCGCCCGCCGCCGGGACCACACCGCCGGCGGCCGCCCCGACGCCACCCGCTGCCGGCGCTGCGCCTACGCCCGCGACGGCCGAAGCGACCGTGCCTGTTGGGCAGAAGGCGATCTTCTACGAGGAACGAACCAGCACGCAGCAGGGCACGGCTGAGCCCGGCAGCATCGTCTGGTCGCTGGTGCAGGAATCGCCGGGCGGCGACCTGCCGCCGGAGCCGGCGATCCGCGCCGAGGCGACGATCCCGGGCAAGGACATCCAGCTGCGCATGACGATCCGGCGCAACACCGACCAGACGCTGCCGGCCAGCCATATCATCGAGATGATCTTCCTGACACCGGAAGGATTTGACGGCGGCGGTGTCGACAACATCCTGCGCATCGCCATGAAGAGCTCGGAACAGGATGCCGGCAGCCCGCTGATCGGCATCCCGGCCAAGATCGCCGACGGGTTCTTCCTCGTGGCGCTCAACGACACCAAGGCCGATGAGGACGCCAATTTGACGCTGCTCAGGGGCCAGGCCTGGATCGACGTGCCGGTGGTCTACAAGACCGGACGACGGGCGTTGCTCACGATGGAAAAGGGCATTCCGGGCGAGAAAGTGTTTGATGAGGCGCTGAAGGCCTGGGCGACGAAGACGTCGGGGTGAGAAAACGGGTGGCGGCCCCGACGTTCAGAAGCCTTGAAACAGCATATCCAGCGCAGCGACGATCTCGTCGTGGTGTCGTGTCAGGTTAAGCCGGCTTTCGCCCAATTCCGTCGTCGAGACCGTTGCGATCAACTGCGTCGCCATCACCACTTTGCGTCCGTTGATCTCGAAGACGGGATGGAGCTTGCGCATCGGGGGCGGGGCCGAAGCCATAGGCAGAAGCGGGACAACGACCCGCGTCTTGAAATGATCGAGCAAGTCGGATTGGACGTCCAGAAGGTAGACGCCTTCGGAGCCGCTGGAGGCGAAGACGTCATAGCGCGCCATCAGAACTGCCGATGTTCCTCAAGCGGAATGCCATGCCTTTCGACATAGTCATTCCAGGAGTCCATCGTGTCGCGGTTCTCAAGCTTCCAGAGACGCGTCTTCTCGGCGGCCACGGCTTCCGCGATCCCGGCCTCGGCGGCACGGGACACGTTTACATTGAGACCTTTCGCTTCCTTCATGAGCTGTGAATCGATCGACAGATTTGCAGGCTGACGGACCGCGTTTGCAGCAATCTTGCGCATAATGGCCTCCGCAACATGCGTATACCATATGCGCTTTTCCTCGCTAAAACAACGAGCAGACTGTTCGGCGCCTACCCCTCCATCTCCTCGCGCAGCATCTCCAACTCCAGCCATTCCTCCTCGAGCGCCGCCAGCGTCGTGCGCTCCTTGTCGAGGGCGGCGATGGTCTTCTGGAACGAGGCGGGGTCGCGCTCGTAGAAGGACGGGTCGGCGATGTTGTTCTCCAGCCTCGAGATCGACGCGGTCACCGCCTCGATCTTCTTCGGCAGGGACTCCAGCGCGAACTTCTGCTTGAAGGAGAGTTTCTTGGCCGGGCTTTTCGCGTTGGCCTGTTCGGCCTTGGCTGTCGCTTCGCTTGCTTCAACCTTCGGCCTCGTCCTGCGCTCCTCCAGTCTTGAGCCGCCGCGCTGCGTCAGCATGTCGGAGTAGCCGCCGGCATATTCGATCCAGCGCCCGCCGCCGTCCGGAGCGATGACGCTGGTCACCGTGCGGTCGAGGAAATCGCGGTCGTGGCTGACCAGGATCACCGTTCCGGCAAAGCCGGCGACCAGCTCCTGCAGCAACTCCAGCGTCTCCATGTCGAGATCGTTGGTCGGCTCGTCGAGCACCAGGAGGTTGGCCGGCCTTGCCAGCACGCGGGCAAGCAGCAGCCGCGCCCGCTCGCCGCCCGAGAGCTCGCGCACCGGCGTGCGCGCCTGCTCCGGCTTGAAAAGGAAATCCTTCATGTAGGAAACGACGTGACGCTGCTCGCCATTGACAAGCAAGTTCTCGCCGCGGCCATCGGTCAGGTAGTGCGCCAGCGTCTCCTGCGGATCGACCGCCTCGCGCTTCTGGTCGAGCGTGGCGATCTCCAAATTGACGCCGAGCCGCACGCTGCCGGCGTCGGGTGGAAGCTCGCCGGTCAGCATCTTCAACAGCGTCGTCTTGCCGGCGCCGTTGGGGCCGACCAGACCGACGCGGTCGCCGCGCTGGATGCGGGTCGAGAAGCCCTTGACGACGGTCAGGTCACCGAAGCTCTTGTCGATGCCCTTTGCCTCGATCACCAGCTTGCCGGATTCTGCGGCGTCGCTGGCCACCATGGTCGCGGTGCCTTCGGCGCCGCGGTGGCTTCGGAAGCGCTGGCGCATGGCTTGAAGCTCACCGAGGCGGCGCATGTTGCGCTTGCGCCTGGCCGTCACGCCATAGCGCAGCCAATGCTCCTCGCGCACGATCTGCCGGCCGAGCTTGTGCTGCTCGCGCTCCTCCTCTTCCAGCACCTGGTCGCGCCACTCCTCGAAATGCGCGAACCCCTTGTCCAGCCGGCGTGTTTGGCCGCGGTCGAGCCAGACGGTGGCGCGCGAGACGCGCTCGAGAAAGCGGCGGTCGTGCGAGATCAGGATCACCGCCGAGGAGGTGCGGGCGAGCTCCTCCTCCAGCCATTCGATGACCGACAGGTCGAGATGGTTGGTCGGCTCGTCGAGCAGCAGGATGTCGGGCTCGGGCGCCATCGCGCGGGCGAGTGCCGCGCGGCGGGCCTCGCCGCCGGAAAGGTCGTTCGGCCGCTCCTCTCCGGTGAGGCCGAGATGCTCCATGAGATAGGTGGCGCGGTGCGGGTCGTCGGCCGGCCCGAGGCCCGCCTCGACATAGGCGCGCACGCTGGCGAAGCCATCCATGTCGGGCATCTGCGGCAGGTAGCGAACGGTCGCCGAGGGCTGGCGGAACACCTCGCCGTCCTGCGGCTCGATCAGCCCGGCGGCGATCTTGAGCAAGGTCGACTTGCCCGAGCCGTTGCGGCCGACCAGCGCGATCTTCTCGCCGGCGGAAGCGCTGAGCGCCGCGCCGCCGAGCAGCGGCGCGCCGCCGAAGGTCAGGACGATGCCGTCGAGATTGAGGAGAGGCGGCGCCATGTCAGCTTTCGGGAAGAGGATAGGGGTGGGCGAGAAGCAGAGCCCGGCCACGTTCGAGCGCAATGCCGAGCCGCCCCCTGACCTCGTTTGATATGGTGAGCGAGGAGCCGAACGCCACCTCGACGCGATCCAGCGGCCATTTGGCGCCGGTGACCGTCAGGCCGGCGAGATCGGAAAAGCCGAGCACCGAGAACAGAGTGCCGTCGGCATAGTCGAAACCGGCTGCTTTGCCGGGCAGGATTGGCACGCCTTCCTGCGCGCCGCTGGTCAGCAGCAGGTCCGTGCCCGCGTCCGCCAGTCGAAGCGCAAGCGCCAGATGCAAAAAGGCATGGTCGGCCCGCTTGCCGCCGAAGGCGCCGGCCAGCACCAGGCTGGTGGCGCCGCGCTGGAGGGCCTCGGCGATGGCGAGTTCGCCGTCCGTCATGTCTTTTTCGGTCGGAAAGATCTTTCGCGGCACGGCGGCCAGGTCGTCCGGCAGGTCCGCCGGCACCGAATCGAAATCGCCGACCCAGAGCTCCGGCACGAGGCCGAGCATGCGGGCATGGCCGATGCCGGCGTCGGCGGCGATAAGGCGCGAGCCTTCGATCTGGCGCTCGAGCCGCGGCGTGCGGACAAGCTCGCCGCCAAGCAGGATGGTGAATGTGCCCATGGGTGTCGCCCTTACCAGCCCGGCCCGCGAAACGGAAGCCGGGCGCATCCAAACGGAACGGCGCTCGTTTTAGAATGAACCGTGATGCATTGGAGGCCCGGCAAACTTCCGCTTGCGCGCCGTTTCGGCCGGGCCTATGTCTGCAGCCGCTCTAACGGGGTGCCGGACGCTGTTTTCGCGGCCGGCTGAGAGGCAGACAAGCCAACCCGCTGAACCTGATCCGGTTTGTACCGGCGGAGGGATTAGACGTTTCGGACCATCCGGCGCCTCAATTCCTTGTCACACCAACGAAGGAGGCGCCGATGCGCTCACTGCTGTCCCGGCTTATTTTCGCAACAGGTCTTGTTTCGCTGCTGACAGGCGTCGGCGCTGCCGAGGCGAAAGACAAGCTCACCATCTATACTTATGAGAGCTTCACCGCCGAGTGGGGCCCCGGCCCGGCGGTGAAGAAGGAATTCGAGGCCGAATGCGGCTGCGATCTCGAGTTCGTCTCGGTCGCCGACGGCGTGGCCTTGCTCAACCGCGTCAAGCTCGAAGGCGCCGGCACCAAGGCCGATGTCGTGCTCGGTCTCGACACCAACCTGACGGCAGAGGCGAAGGCGAGCGGTCTGTTCGCGCCGCACGGCGCCGTAGCCGATGCGAATGTGCCCGGCGGCTGGAAGGACGACACTTTCGTGCCCTTCGACTACGGCTATTTCGCCGTGGTCTATGACACCGAAAAGCTGAAGAGCCCGCCGAAGAGCCTGAAGGAACTCGTCGAGGGTAGCGCCACCGACAAGATCGTCATCCAGGATCCGCGCACCTCGACGCCGGGCCTCGGCCTGCTTTTGTGGGTGAAGTCGGTCTATGGCGACAAGGCGCCGGAAGCCTGGGCCAAGCTCAAGACCAAGGTGCTCACCGTCACGCCGGGCTGGAGCGAAGCCTACGGCCTGTTCACCAAGGGCGAGGCGCCGATGGTGCTGTCCTACACCACCTCGCCCGCCTACCACATGGTTGCCGAGAACACCGAGCGTTACCAGGCTGCCTCGTTCGAAGAGGGCGAATACCTGCAGATCGAGGTTGCGGGCATCACGACCACGGGCGCGAAGAATCCGCTCGCGGAGAAGTTCATCGCCTTCATGACCGGGTCGAAATTCCAGGACATCATCCCTGAGACCAACTGGATGTTCCCGGCCGGCAAGACCGACAAGCCGCTCAACCCGGCCTTCGACAAGCTGGTCAAGCCGACCAAGACTTTGCTGTTCAGCCCCGAGGAAGTGGCAGCCAACCGCAAGGCCTGGGTGGACGAGTGGCTTGCGGTGATGAGCAAGTAGCTGGTCTTGGCTAGCCTTCTGAGATGAGTGTTCTACGGCGCCCCCCTCTGTCCTACCGGACATCTCCCCCACGAGGGGGGAGATTGGCTGTCATCGGCGATTTCGCCAATCTTAAACGTTGCGGGACCGGGCGGGGCGCCCGAACTTCCAATCTCCCCCCTGGAGGGGGAGATGTCCGGCAGGACAGAGGGGGGCGCGAAGGATCGCGGCATTCGCCAGCCAGCCCTGCCCACATGGTGCAGCGTGCAGTCCGCCGCGCGCTCTGAGGCCCGCGTCGTCGCCGGCGTCCTGGCCCTCGCGGCAATCGCCTTGCTCATCGGCGGCGCCTTCGCCGGCCTCATCTTCGAAGGCATCCACGATCCGTCCGGCGCATTCGCTGCCTTCGATGGCTATCTCTTCCGCGTCGCCCGCTTCACGCTGTGGCAGGCGCTGCTGTCGACGCTGCTGTCAGTCGCACCGGCGCTTCTGGTCGCGCGGGCGCTGTCCACGCACCCGCGCTTTCCCGGCCGAAATATGATGCTCAGGCTGTTCACCGTGCCGCTGGCGCTGCCGGCCATCGTCGCGGCGCTCGGCATATTGGCGCTCTATGGACGCGCCGGCTATTTCGCCGGCGTCCTGGGCAAGCTCGGCGGCCAGGAATGGCCGGGCATTTACGGCCTGTCCGGCATTCTTGTCGCGCATGTGTTCTTCAACCTGCCTTTGGCGACGCGGCTGTTCCTCGAAGCGCTGGGCACCATAGCGCCCGACCAGTGGCGGCTGGCAAGCCAGCTTGGCATGGGGGGCTGGCCGGCCTTGCGGCTGATCGAGTGGCCGGCATTGCGCGCGGCATTGCCGAGCGTCGCCGGACTGGTCTTCATGCTGTGCATCACATCCTTCACCATCGTGCTGACGCTGGGCGGCGGGCCGGCGGCCACGACACTCGAGGTCGCTATCTACCAGGCGCTGCGCTTCGATTTCGATCCGGCCCGCGCGGTGGTGCTGACGCTGCTGCAGATCGCCCTGACCGTCCTCGTCATCGCCGTGCTCTCGCGGCTCGGCGCCAATACGGTCGGCGACGCCAATCTGCCGGTGGCGCGGCGCCGGTATCTCTCGTCAGGCAAAACCGAAACGGTGCTGAACGCCTGCCTGATCGCGCTTGCGCTGCTGTT
The DNA here is from genome assembly GCF_003952525.1 of Mesorhizobium sp. M3A.F.Ca.ET.080.04.2.1. Classification (NCBI taxonomy): domain Bacteria; kingdom Pseudomonadati; phylum Pseudomonadota; class Alphaproteobacteria; order Hyphomicrobiales; family Phyllobacteriaceae; genus Mesorhizobium; species Mesorhizobium sp. M3A.F.Ca.ET.080.04.2.1. The sequence goes on from NZ_CP034451.1 coordinate 4,212,034, forward strand.
CGTCGCCGGGCCGATGGCGGCGACCGTTTTGGCGGGGCTGCAGGCGGATCTCGGTCGGCTGGCGGGCGAAGACGCGGTGCGCCGCGCGACGCTCACCAGCGCCGGGCTCTCATTCCTTTCGGGGCTGCTTGCCGTGGCGCTCTCGCTGGCGCTGGTTGCGGCGCGGCGGGCGCTTGCCCTGCGGCGGCGCGGCGGCGCCATGAGCCTGCTCGAACATGCCGCCGACACCGGCGCCGGCTTCGTGCTGGTCGTGCCGCCGATCGTGATCGGCGCAGGCTGGTTCCTGGCGCTGCGCGGCGTCACCGACGTCTTCGCCATTGCGCCCGTGATGGTCGTCGCCGTCAACGCAATGATGGCGATGCCGTTCGTCCTCCGCGCCGTCCGCCCCGCCTATGATTCCGCCAGCGAACGCCACGAGCGGCTTTGCCTGGCGCTCGGCATTTCCGGATGGCACCGGCTGCACCTGATCGACTGGCCGGCGCTCCGGCGGCCACTGGCCACCGGCTTTGCCTTTGCCATGGCGCTCTCGCTCGGGGATCTCGGCGTGATTGCGCTGTTCGGCAGCGACTCGGTGCAGACCCTGCCCTATCTCCTGTTCGCACGCATGGGCAGCTACCGGACCGCCGATGCAGCGGGGCTCGCCTTGCTGCTCGGCCTCGTCTGCCTGATGCTGGTTGTTGCCGCCGACTGGCTGGGGCGGGAAGAAAGGTCATGACCATGGCCACCACCGGCATTCAGGCGGGGAAAGGCTCGGCCGTGCGGCTGGACAGCGTCTCGTTCAGCTATGGCGAGGCGATCTTCCGCTTTGATGCCGAGTTCGAGGCCGGCAGGATCACGGCGATCATGGGGCCGAGCGGCTCCGGCAAGTCGACGCTGCTCAATCTGGTGGCCGGCTTCGAATCGCCCGGAGCGGGCAGGGTTCTGATCGGCGGGGTGGATGTCGGGGATGTGCCGCCCTCGCTTCGTCCGGTGTCGATGGTGTTCCAGGAAAACAACCTCTTCGCCCATCTTTCGGTCGAAGCCAATGTCGGGCTCGGGCGTTCGCCTTCGCTCCGGCTGACAGATGGAGATCACGCCGCAGTCGCGGAGGCGCTGGCGCGTGTCGGCCTGGGCGGCAAGGAAAGACGGCTGCCGCGCGAGCTTTCCGGCGGCGAGCGGCAGCGCGTCGCGCTGGCGAGGGTCCTGTTGCGCAACCGGCCGGTGCTTCTGCTGGACGAGCCTTTCGCGTCGCTCGGCCCCGCATTGCGCGACGACATGCTGGATCTTGTGGCCGCCATCCATGCCGAGCGGCAAATGACGGTGCTTTTCGTCACCCATCAGCCGCAAGACGCGCGCCGAATCAGCCAGAATGTGGCCTTTGTCGACGCGGGTAAGGTCGCAGCCACAGGGCCGGCCGAAGATTTCTTCGATCGTGCTGGACCTGAAGCTTTCCGGCGTTATATCGGGAGCGAAGGCGCGGGCAACGGATCACAGGATATTGCCCGGAAGCGGACATAATTTACGCCCAAACCGTCAGGGTGCGATGCGGCGTTTGCTTGCCTTGTCAGGAGGAGTGTGGCTAGGTCCGGCCACACTGGTCCGGCATAGGCCGTGATTTGCCGAGAGATTTGGAACGGAGGCCGATCTGCCGACCGGCATCGAGAAAGTGCGGACGAAGCCGCTGGCGCGATTCCTTGCGCTGGCCAGCTTTGCCGTGGCGCTGGCGAGCTGCCAGATGTTCACGCCGCCGGATGTGCAGGAATCCGGATTCCAGCCTTCCGACAAGCCGATCACGGTCGACAATGTCGTCGCCAATGCCAAGCTGGCGGAAATGGCGAAGGCGCAGCATCCGCGCATCCTGGCCACCTATGGCGGCGAATATTCGGATCCGAAGCTCGAGCGGATGGTGGCCAAGGTCGTCGGCAACCTGACCGTGGTGTCAGCCAACCCGACCCAGACCTACCGCATCACCATCCTCAATTCGCCCAACGTCAATGCCTTCGCGCTGCCGGGCGGCTATCTCTATGTCACGCGCGGCCTGTTGGCGCTGGCCAATGATTCCTCGGAACTCGCCGCCGTCATCGCGCATGAGATGGGCCACGTCACCGCGAATCACGGACTGCAGCGGCAGCAGCTCGAGGCCGAGGAGGGGCTGGCCACCAAGGTCGTCTCCGACGTGCTCGGCGACAGCCCGACCGCCAAGGCCGCGCTGATCCGCGGCAAGCTGAAGCTGGCGCAGTTCTCGCGCAACCAGGAACTGCAGGCCGATGCGATCGGCATCAAATCGATCGGCGAGGCGGGCTATGACCCCTATGCCGCCGGCCGTTTCCTGCAGTCGATGTCGGCCTATACGGATTTCCGTTCGGTCAGCGGCGCCACCGATGCCAGCCTCGACTTCCTGGCCACGCATCCCAACACGCCGCAGCGCATCGAACTGGCGCAGCGTCTTGCCCGCAATTTCGGCCCGCCGGGCGTGGGCACTCGTGACCGCGACGCCTTTCTTGCCGGCATAGACGGCCTGCTCTACGGCGACACGCCGGAAGAGGGCTATGTGCGTGGCCAGACCTTCCTGCATCCTGGCCTTGGCGTGTCGTTTTCGGTGCCGGACGGCTTCGTGATCGACAATTCGGCCGCCGCCGTGACCGCCACAGGGCCTGGGGACATCGCGATCCGCTTCGACGGCGTGGCGATCGACAAATCGGTTTCATTGACCGATTACATCCGCAGCGGCTGGGTTGCCGGCCTCGAGGACGCAAGCGTCCGCCAGGAATCGATCAATGGCAATGAAGCGGCGATGGCGCATGCCGTCGCTCAAGGATGGCAATTCGACATCGCGGTGATCCGCGCCGGCGGCCAGGTCTACCGGCTGCTCACCGCCGCACCCTCGGCCAGCACGGCGCTGGAGCCGGTCGCGCGCTCCGTCAGCGGTTCGTTCCGCATCCTGAGCGCGGCCGAGAAGGCGGCGCTGAAGCCGCTGCATATCCGGGTGGTGACCGTGCAAGCCGGCCAGACCATGGGCTCGCTCGCCGCGCAGATGATCGGCGTCGACCGTAAGCTCGATCTGTTCCGGGTGCTCAACGCGATGTCACCGGGGGCCACGGTGTCGGCCGGCGACAAGGTCAAGATCGTCACCGACAGATAAAGCCCGGCTCCGCGTTCCGGCCGCTTCCGCCAGGATTGGCTCCGGCGGCCCGGGCATGCCGTCGCCGCTGCTACCCGGGGCTGCCGCTGACGGTGTCAAAGCCACCGCCGGTCCCGCTATCAGTGCTGCCGGTCGTGCCGCCGTCGGTGCCGCCAGTGGTGCCGCCGTCCGTGCCGCCGGTGCTGCCGCCGTCAGTGCCGTCAGTGTTGCCGCCGCCTTCGGAGGGACCTGGGCGGTCGCCGCCATTATTGCCACTCCAAGTAGCCCGCCCGGGTTCGTCCTGCACTGGTTTCACCGGTCTGACGACTCTCGGCGGCTTTGGCGCGGGTACGCGGATCACCTTTATCTTGGTTATTATTTTCGGCACGATCTTGGGCGTGCACACAGCGAGCGTCTGGAGGTTGCGCCCGCCAGGAGCGAGAGCGCTCGTCGAAAAGTTGCCTTGCCGCTCGATGCCGGCTCTGAGAAAGGCCATGGCGCGAACCGGATCGGCGGGCATGCCATTGCGGCCTTCCGTGAAGATCACCGCAAGATCGTTCATGGCATCGACATGCCCCATCGCCGCCGCCTTGAGCAGCAGGTCCAAGCCCTTGCCGGTATCGCGCTGGACGCCGAGGCCATTGAACAAGGCACGCCCCCAAGCGGCCATGGCGTAGGGATCTCCCCTGTCGGACGCTTGTGAATAGAAGGTGTTCGCTTTCGCAGGATCCGCCGCCGTCCCGGTGCCGGACGACGCGATATAGCCGAGCTCGAAGCCGGCGCGGACATGGCCCTTGTCGGCAGCAGCTTGGATGACCTTCCTGGCCTCGTCGACCTTGCTTGCCGCCAGCAGCGCCCGCCCGAGCTCGTAGCGGAAGCGGGCGACATCGGGGTAGGCCTTCACCGCCGCCTCGCAGGCCTCCACCGCCTGGCCGCCGATCTCATTCGGCAACCGGCCCGGGACGACGCCCTGCAGGTCGAGCGGAGCGCCCGCCGCCTGATCGCAAGGGTCGATGCTTGGCGACAGCTTCATCGTCGCCTGCTTGGACGATTTGCTGGCGCGGATTTGGAAGCCGACCTCGACAGGAACTGCCGAGCCGATCTGCGGCTCGTAGCGAAGATCGCCGACTTCCTTGGCCATCAGACTCGATTGAGGCGACAGAATGCGATCCGGCAGGGACAATGTTCCGGTCGCCGGATAACTCGCAAGCTTCAGGCTGATCGCCGGATCCTTGGTCGGGAAGTCCAGCTTCAATGGAACCGGGCCAACGCCGACAGGAATCGTGACGTCGCGGTTCTCGATCACCTTGACCGCGCCGGTGATATGGAGGCCGCGCTCCACGACCTGCTCCTTCTGCGAAGCCACGATCTGCCGACCCTCGGCGCCGCCGCCGCTCTTGATCCGCAGCACCAGAATGCCCTGGGATTGGCCGCCCCACTCGTCACGTGTGGTATAGGCCAACGTTTCCACCTGTTCCTGCGCGTCGATCGTCTTGGCCACCTCCATGCGCAGGCGTGGCAGATCCTTGCCCTGTATCGGTTCGGTTACGGCGACAGGTCGGCCGTCCAATGTCAGGCGCCCGAGCGTCGGAAGCGTTTCAATGCTGACGGTAACTGCGCCGCCGTCGACGTCGACCGGCTGTGGCAAGTCGAGGGCGACCGGGCCGACGCCCGACGGCACGACCTTCTCCAGCACCGGCGGCAGCGAGGGCCGGGTCGCCCGGCGCATCAGCACCACGTCGTCGATCAGCGAGGAGTTTTCCCAGGGAACCTGCTTGCCGTCGGTCGCCCGCACCACATCGCGGCGCACGGCGGCCATGACGGTGCGTATCTCCTGGTTCGGCGCCAGCGCACGGCGGGAAAAGGCGGATGAAAACGGGCTGAGGCTGCCGGTCCCGTCAAAGGCAACAGCGCCAGGCTCGGTAGCGAAGGCGATCAATGTGTTCTGCGAGCTTTTCACCTGCGCCAGGCCGGTGCCGCTTGCGGTGATCAACTGGTCGCGCAGCCAATAGTCCTTGCGTGGGAACGGATTGTTGCGGCAGGCATCGAGGATGATCACCTGGATCTTCGATTTCGAGCGCAATTGCTGCAGCACGTCGTCGAGCTTGATTGCCTGGACCTCGATATCGGCCGCATCCTTCAGGGAGGCATCGACGGGGATAAGAAAGTTCTCGCCGCCGATCTGAAAGCCATGGCCCGAATAATAGACGACCGCCAGATCGGCGCCGTCCGCCGCGGCCAGATAATTGCGGAACTGTTGTTCGAACTGCAGCTTGGTCAAGTCCTTGGCGACGAACACGTCGAAGCCGGCCAGCCGGAACGTGTTCGCCACGTCCTGAGCATCCTTGTCAGGGTTCTTGAGCGCAGGGATCTCTCGGTATTCTGAATTGCCGATTACAAGGGCAACCCGTCGATCGGCGCGAGCTTCGAACGTCGCGAAACCCACGAGGATCAAGGCTGCAAGGAACGCGCAGCATCGCAGCATCGCAAATCCTCACCCGCTATCGTCTGTCGGCTTCATGAAAGGCCAGTCGGCGCGCGCGGTCTGTTAAAGAATTCACAATCCGCAGATAGTTAAGAACAAATCCGCCCCGATGGCGAGATATTCTTATTTAGTAATTTTTTAAATTGGCAAATGCGAGTCGCCGCATAGCTCTCAGGCTGCCTCCGCGAGGAATGCGGGGTTCTGTTTGACCAGCGCCACCTTGAGTTTTTCCATGGCCCGCGCTTCGATCTGGCGCACGCGCTCCTTGGAGATGCCGAGTTGCTCGCCCAGCGATTCCAGCGTGGCGCCATCGTCGCTCAGCCGGCGCTCCTCGATGATTCTGAGCTCGCGTTCATTGAGCGCGCCGAGCGCGCCCTTCAACCAAACCGCGCGTCGCTCGACATCGATCATTTCGCCGACCACCTCGTCCGGCAGCGGATCCTCGCAGATCAGGAAATCCAGCCGCTCGGCGGCGCCATTCTCGTCGGCGAGCGGCGCATTGAGCGAGCTGTCGGGCGCCGACAGACGCGAATCCATCATCGCCACATCGGCTTCGGGGACACCCAGCGCAGCCGATACCTGACGGTAGAGCGAGGTGTTCGAGATCGGCTCGGCGCTGTTGGCCAGGCGGGCGCGGAGCCGCCGCAGATTGAAGAACAGCGCCTTCTGCGCCGAACTGGTGCCGCCACGCACGATCGACCAGTTGCGCAGGATGTAGTCCTGCATCGAGGCGCGGATCCACCACGTGGCATAGGTCGAGAAGCGTACCTCACGGGCCGGCTCGAAACGCGCCGCCGCTTCCAGCAGGCCGACATGACCTTCCTGGATCAGATCGCCGAGCGGCAGGCCGTAGTGGCGGAACTTGGAGGCCATGGAAATCACCAGACGCATGTGGGCGACGGTGATCCGGTGCAGGGCGTGCTGGTCGTTCTCTTCCTTCCAGCGAACGGCCAGAAGGTGCTCCTCGTCGCGCTCGAGATAGGGAGCCTGCATCGCCGCCCTGACCAGTGTCCGTCCTGCCGTATCTTCGATCATGGCGGTTTCCGTTGGCGGCTATGTTCATCGATGGTGGTTGAAATGGCGGCGCCGCGCCCTACAACAGCCAGCAACGTGCCAGGCGCGGGATTGGTTCCGATGCAACCCGTTGGCGCGCGACCCGGCGCGCGGTGCGAACACGACCGTCGCGGGCAGGCCGATTGGCGAGAGGCGGAGTCTTTTGAGAATTGCATTCCCGAGATGCCCGATTTTTGAAATCGCGTTCCTTATTTCGCCGAGTTCCATCTGCCAGTTTCCAGGCTCTCACAAACGCGCCGGCGCACCGGTCAAGACGGGATCACAGAAAAATGAAATGGCTCAAATCGCTCATCATCGCCGGAACGCTGCAGGCTCTGGCGATTGCCGCCGGACACGCCGGCGCCAATCTCGACCAGATCAAGCAGGCGGGCGTCATCAAGGTCGGCACGGAAGGCACCTACGCGCCCTTCACCTATCATGACGCGTCAGGCGCCCTGGTCGGCTTCGATGTCGAGATCGCCAAGGCGATCGGCGAGAAGCTCGGCGTCAAGGTCGAATTCCTCGAGGGCAAATGGGACGGTCTGATCGCAGGTCTCGACGCCAACCGCTACGATGCCGTCATCAACGAGGTCGGCATCACGGACGCCCGCAAGGCCAAGTATGATTTCTCCGATCCCTACATTGCCTCCAAGGCGGTGCTGATCGTTCGTGGCGACAACACCGACATCAAGACCTTTGCCGACCTCAAGGGCAAGAAGGCGGCGCAGTCGCTGACGTCCAACTTCGGCAAGCTTGCCGAGAAGAACGGCGCCGAGCTGGTCGGCACCGACGGCTTCGACCAGTCGATCCAGCTGCTCTTGACCGGCCGCGCCGACGCCACCATCAACGACAGCCTGTCCTTCCTCGACTTCAAGAAACACAAGCCTGACGCCAATGTGAAGATCGCCGCGCAGGAAGAGAACGCCGACTATTCCGGTGTCATCGTGCGCAAGGGCGATCCGGAACTGGTCGCGGCCATCAACAAGGCGCTGGCCGACATCAAGGCCGACGGCACCTACAAGAAGATCGCCGACACTTATTTCGGCCAGGACGTTTCGCAGTAAGGCATACCGCCTTTCCTTCTTGAATCCCGGCGGGCCGTCTTCGATGGTCCGCCGGTTTTTGCGTGATGGTCCTTTGAGGATGCCAGGCAAGACGCTGTCGCGTCCGAAAGGAGAAGGGCTCCGTGCCGCACTGGTTGCAACTGATGCTGGAGTCGCTGCCGACGTTGCTGTGGGCGGCGCTGATCTTCACCGTGCCGCTGACGCTGCTGTCGTTCGCCTTCGGGCTCCTTGCCGGGCTGGTCACGGCACTGATCCGGCTGTTCGGCCCGAAACCGCTGGTCGCGCTCGTCCGCTTCTATGTCTGGATCTTCCGCGGCACGCCGCTGCTGGTGCAACTTTTCCTGATTTTCTACGGGCTGCCCTCTGTCGGCGTCCTGCTCGATGCCTTTCCGGCCGCGCTGATCGGCTTCACCCTCAACATCGGCGCCTACAGTTCGGAGATCATTCGCGCCGTCATCGGCTCAGTGCCGAAGGGACAGTGGGAGGCGTCCTATTCCATCGGCATGACCTGGAGCCAGGCGATGCGACGCACCATCCTGCCGCAAGCCGGGCGTGTCGCAGTGCCGCCGCTCTCCAACACCTTCATCTCGCTGGTCAAGGACACTTCGCTGGCCGCCGCCATCACCGTGCCCGAGATGTTCCAGGCGGCGCAGCGCATCGTCGCCACCACCTACGAGCCGCTGATCCTCTATGTCGAGGCGGCGGCGCTCTACCTGGTCATGAGCTCGGTGCTGTCGGCGCTGCAGGCGCGGCTGGAGGTGCGCCTCAACCGCTATGGCGGCTTCCTGGAGGCGAACGCATGATCGGCCTCACCAACATCGAGAAGCGCTTCGGCGACAACCTGGTGCTGAAGGGCGTCACCGTCAGCATCGACGAAGGCAGCGTGACCGCCCTGGTCGGTCCCTCCGGTGGGGGCAAGAGCACGTTGTTGCGCTGCATCAACCTGCTGGAAATGCCGACCTCCGGCACCTTGCGGATCGGCGATGAGACACTGGAGTTCCGGCCGGGCGGCAAGGTGGCGGCAAAGGATGTCCAGCGCATCCGTCTGCAGACCGGCATGGTGTTCCAGAACTTCCAGCTGTTCCCGCATCGCACCGCGATCGAGAATGTCATGGAAGGGCTGGTGACGGTGCTGAAATGGCCTGAGCCGAGGGCGCGCGAGCGGGCGCTGGCGCTGCTCGACAAGGTCGGCATGGGGCACAAGACCGATGCCTGGCCGGCGACGCTCTCCGGCGGTCAGCAGCAGCGCGTGGCGATCGCGCGGGCGCTGGCGCCGTCGCCCAGGGTGCTGCTTTGCGACGAGCCGACCTCGGCGCTCGATCCGGAGCTGGCGCAGGAAGTGGTCGAGGTGCTCGGCCAGCTTGCTCGCGAGGGCACGACCATGGTGATGGCCACCCATGATCTCAGGCTCGCCTCCAAGATCGCGCAGGAGGTGGTGTTCCTCGATGCCGGCGCCATCGTCGAGAAGGGCCCGGCCTCGGTGGTGTTCGACAATCCGCAGCGCGAGCGGACCAGGCGCTTCATTGCCTCGTTGCGGCAGGAGGAGGCGCAGAAGGAAGCCGGCAGCGGCGCGAGCGGTGTGTAATGCATAGTCGCCCGGAATGTGCCGCGGTTCTGGCAACGACATTCATCAGGCTCAAGTATCCTGTCTTCAAAAACAAAAACCCGGCGCTCGGCCGGGTTTTCGTGTCGTGGTGAGCAAAAAGCCTCAGGCTGCTTCGTCCTGCTCGGCTTCCTCATTGTCGGCCTTGGCGCCGCGCTTCGGCCCCTTGTTGAGGTTGACCTCGATGAGGCGAACCGCTTCGGTCTCCGACATGCGGTTGACGGCGGCGATCTCGCGCGCCATGCGGTCCAGCGCGGCTTCATAGAGCTGGCGCTCGGAATAGGACTGTTCCGGCTGGTTGTCGGCACGGTAGAGGTCGCGCACGACTTCCGAAATCGAGATCAGGTCGCCGGAGTTGATCTTGGCATCATATTCCTGGGCGCGGCGCGACCACATGGTGCGCTTGATGCGGGCGCGGCCCTGCACCACCTTCAGCGCGCGGTCGACATAATCCTCTTCCGACAGCTTGCGCATGCCGATCGAGGTCGCCTTGGCGACCGGCACCTTGAGCCGCATCTTGTCCTTCTGGAAATCGATTACGAACAGTTCCAGCTTGTGGCCCGCAACCTCTTGCTCGTCGATGGACACGATCTGGCCGACGCCGTGGGCCGGGTAGACGATGAACTCGCCGGTCTTGAAACCGTGACGCGCTGCACTGGACTTCTTCTGCGGGGTGATCGTTGCCATTACGCCGTGAACTCCTTAGTTGTAGCGCCGGCATGGCGGCGCCGGCAAAACCCACGTGGTCGGCGGTCGCCGACTGTCAGCCGCGCACAGATGAGCCACCGGAAAAGCCGAGACGAGCTAACCGCATCATGATGCGACCGCCTGCCCCAGATCGCTCTGGTCCGGATGGAAAGCTCACCTTTCAGTGATTTGGGGCGTTAGCGCCATAAATCGACGTTGTGTCACCGGCATGTTTAGCTGATGTAACACAAAAAGTCGGAAGAATCAAGGTTTTGCTGCGGTCGCTAACAACGAACGCCATCGCTGCCTGTCAAGACAGTTATTGTGTCGGTCGTGTCATGCGGCGGTCATCGCAAGGCAGCCGCCGCGGATGTCAGTCGCCTTCGCCGGGCTCGGGCGAGAAATACTTCTCGAATTTTCCGGTCTCGCCGTCGAAGGCCTTGGCGTCGGCAGGCGGTTCCTTCTTGGCCGTGATGTTCGGCCATTTCTCCGCATATTCGGTGTTGACCTGCAGCCATTTCTCGAGCCCCGGCTCGGTATCGGGCTTGATCGCGTCAGCCGGGCATTCCGGCTCGCAGACGCCGCAGTCGATGCACTCGTCGGGATGGATGACGAGCATGTTCTCGCCTTCATAGAAACAGTCGACCGGACAGACCTCGATGCAGTCCATGTATTTGCATTTTATGCAATTATCGGTCACGACATAGGTCATCGCAGGCTCCGGGACGTCCCGTCTTTGCAGGGCTTTTTCAGGTGAGGTACCGCCTTTGCCGGTCGCTTGCAAGGGCGCAGCTTGTCGGCTGAACCGGCGTTTCCGGATTGCATTTCCAACAAGCGCCCGGCAATCGATCGGATCAATCTTCGCCGAGCAGCCGGTCGGTCTGGCGGCGTTCCCTTTTGGTCGGCCGGCCGCTGCCGGCCTCGCGCAGTGCCGGAATGGCGTCCGGGACCGCCTCGCCCTTCGGGGTAGGCGGCGGCGACATGTCCTCATAGAGCAGCCGCGCCTCTTCGGCCGGACCGCGTCGGGTTCCGGGCCCAAGCACCTTCCAGACCAGGATGCGCCCCTCAAGCGTGATGGTCAGCACGTCGCCCGGCTTGACCAGATCGGAGGCCTGCGCTGCTTTGTCGCGATTGATGCGGACCCGCCCGGCAACGACGATCTTCGCAGCCAGCGAGCGTGATTTCACCGCACGCGAGAAGAACAGCCATTTGTCGATGCGCTGGCGGCCTTCTCCAACCATCGCAACCGGCCGACGCTATTTCTTCAGCTGGTCGCGCAGGGCGGCGAGCTTGGCGAAAGGCGAATCCGGATCGAAGCGCTGCGGGCGCTCCTCGCGCGGCTTGCCCTGGAAGCTCGGCTTGCCGGCGGCATTTTCCTTGGCGTCCTGCCTGTTGCCTTTCCAGTCGGGCCGAGCCTCACGGCGCTCGGGGCGCTCGCCTTGCGGCCGTCCTTCGCGCCGTTCGCCGGTCTCGCGCTCCGGCCTGGGCTTGAACTTGCTGCGATCGAAGCGCGGCTTGCCGGCGCCGTCGCGCTGATCGCGTCGACCTTCTTGCCCTGACCGATTGCCGGGTTGTCCGCTTGCGGCATCGGCCTGGCCCTCGCGGGCAGCCTTCCCGGTGCGCGAACGGTTGTCGTGGTGGCGGTGGCGCGGGCGCTGGTGGTCGAAGCGGGCCTGGCGCCATAGCAGGATCGGCTTGGGTTCTTCCTGCTCGGACGGGCTTCCCGCGGTGTCAGCCTCGCCCGAAAGGCCGGCGCGCAACGGCGGGGCAGCGTCAGCGGCAGCAGTGCCTGCATCGTCGGCGCCATCACCCGCTTCGCTTCGCGCCGCGGCATCCCCCATCGAGGAGGAGGCAAGGGCGTCGGCGCTCTCGGCCGACTCGGGCACGGCGAAATTCTCCTCCGCAGGATGGGCCACTTCCGCAACCTCGACGGCAGCTTCTGCCGGCTCTTCCGCGACAGGTTCCGCTGCCGCTTCCGTGCCGGCTTCAGCGGCAACTTCGGGCGCTTCGACGACGCCTGCCGGCTCCGAACCTTCGACCGATGCTGCGGCAATCGCGTCTGTCGCCGCAGCTTCTGCTTGCGCCGCCTGGCTGGCGCGAGCCGCCTCTTCGGCCGCGAGCTTGGCCGCGGCGGCTTCGCGAGCCGCGTTGTCCTGCGCCTCCAGCTTGGCCTTCACCTCGGCCGCCGGCTTTGGTTCGGCGCGGTAGCCCAGGCCTTTGAGGATTTCTTCCATGTCGTCGGCGGTGGCGCCGAGGATCGACATCATCGGCGGCGTCACCATGAAGGCGTGGCCGTCATAGGCGCCGTCGGGACGCTGGCCGAGGCCGGGCTTCCAGTTGGTCGCCGGTCGGATGAGATCGGCCAGTCGCTCCAGTATGTCGACGCGAACGGCGCGGCGGCCGAGATTGCGGTAGCCGGCAAGCTTGTAGAAAGTCTTGTCGAAGGCTGGGTCGATGACCACGGATGTGCGGCCCGACGCCAGAGCGTGGACGACATCGCCAAAGCCGGGTTTGTCCTTGCCGTCGCTCTGCAGCGCCCAGAGCAGCGTGACCAGCCCGGCGGGCGCCGGCTTGATCAGCGCCGGCACGAAGACGTGGTAGGCGCCGAAGCGCACGCCAAGCCGGCGCAGCGCCGCACGTCCTTCCTGGTCGAGCGACTTCATCTCGTCGGCGATATCGCGGCGATTGATGAGGCCGAAATGCTCGACGAGCTGGAAGGCGATGCCGCGGCCGATGCCGGTGAGCTGCTCGGCGTTCTTGAGGTCGACCAGTGGCTTCAGGAGGGATTCGATCTGGTAGTTGACGAAGCGCTCGGCGCGCGCTGCCACCTTGTCGCGGGCCGGGCCGGTGAGCTGCTCGTCGGCGAGCAGCACCAGCCGCGGCTTCAACGCTTCGTCGCCGGAAACCAGTGTGCCGATGGGGGCGCCGATCCAGCGCAGGATGCCGTCCGAGCCAAGCGCCAGGTCGCCATTGGCGCAGGCGGCAAAGCGTTCGGCGCGTGCCTCGAACTCGGCCGCAAGCGCCTTCTGCGCGGCGGTGCGCACCGCCTTGGCGTCCTCGCCGCCGGCGCTCTGGTCGGCGGTGAAGCGGAAACCCTGCAACTCGCCGACATGATGGCCTTCGACGAGGACGGTTCCGGTTGGGCTGATTTCGGCTTCAGGCATGGTATTTTCTCTAAGGCGCCGCATGAGGACGGAAGTCCTGCGGTCTACGAAGCGTTTCGTCAACCGCTCATGCAACGCATCGGACAATCTGTCTTCGATTTCGCGTGTCTTTTCCCGCCAGTGTGCCTGATCGGCCAGCCAGCCTGGGCGGTTGGAGACGAAGGTCCAGGTGCGGATCTGGGCGATCCGGTGCGACAGCGTGTCGATATCGCCGTCCGTGGTGTCGGCGCGCCGAACCTGCTCGGCCATGTAGTTCTCATCGACATGGCCATGGCGGGCAAGATCCATGTAGATCGAGGCGATGAGGTCGGCGTGCTGAGCGGGCGCGATCTTGCGGTAGTCCGGCAGGGCGCAGGCCTCCCAGAGCAGCGCCACGCGCTCGGGGCTGTTGGCGAGCGCGCGGATATCCGCGTCACGAGACAGGTGCTCGAGCGCCTGGGCGTCTACTGCCGGAAGGGCGCGCGTCAGGCCTTCGACCGGCGCGTTGGTCTCGATCGAGCGCTTCAGCGCGTCGAGGCTGGCGAAATCGAAATCGGCGGTGCGCCACTGCAGCACCTTCACCGGGTCGAAATCGTGCGCCTCGATCTTCTTGACCAGATCCTCGTCGAACGGGTCGACCTGGCCGGTGACGCCGAACGTGCCGTCGCGCAGGTGCCGGCCGGCGCGGCCGGCGATCTGGCCGAGCTCGGCGGCGGTCAGATTGCGATATTGATAGCCGTCGAACTTGCGGTTCTGGGCAAAGGCGACGTGCTCGAGATCGAGGTTCAGCCCCATGCCGATGGCGTCGGTGGCGACGAGATAATCGACGTCGCCCGACTGGAACAGCGCCACCTGGGCATTGCGGGTGCGGGGCGAGAGCGCACCGAGCACGACGGCGGCACCGCCCTGCTGGCGGCGGATCAGTTCGGCGATGGCGTAGACTTCGTCGGCGGAGAAGGCGACGATCGCCGTGCGCCGCGGCAGGCGGGTGAGCTTCTTCGAGCCGGCATAGGCCAGGTGCGACAGCCGTGGCCGCGTCACCACCGACACGCCCTTCAGCAGTTTCTGCAGGATGCCGTGCATGGTTGCGGCGCCCAGCAGCAGTGTCTCCTGGCGACCGCGCAGATGCAGGATGCGGTCGGTGAAGATGTGGCCGCGTTCGAGGTCGCCGGCGAGTTGCACCTCGTCGATGGCCACGAAGGCAGCGTCGGTCTCGCGCGGCATGGCCTCGACGGTGCAGACCGAATATTTCGCGCTCGCCGGGACGATCTTCTCCTCGCCGGTGATCAGCGCCACCTTGTGGGCGCCGACCTTCTCGCAAACGCGGGTATAGACCTCGCGGGCGAGCAGCCTCAGCGGCAGGCCGATGACGCCGGTCTCGTGCGCCACCATGCGCTCGATGGCGAGATGGGTTTTGCCGGTGTTGGTCGGCCCCAGCACGGCCGTCACGTCGCGGCCCGAAAGGATCAGCGGCTTAGTATGTTTCGGCTGAATGTTCATCGGCTCGGAAATGAGGCTTTCTGCCGCTTGTTGTCGGGAACGCTGCGGTGCCGCCGCGTGTGACAGGCGACACATAGGGATTTCGGACGCGAAGCGAAAGCGGAATTGTTCCGGCGGAGGCCGGCGATGCTGCAATTCGCTGTCAGAAACCGCTGCCGATTAACCGTTGGAACGAGTCTGGAACGAATCGGCGACGAATCGCTGACTCGTCCTGATTCAGGGTTTGTTCACGGCTATATGTGGATTTTTTGACGATGAGTCTTACCACATGCTGAATCCCCGGATTGGCCCGTTTCGTGCTTGGACGAGCCACCTTCCGGCGCGGCGTTAACCTTTGCCGGCGAGGGCTGGCGACCTCCCCGCGCGTTGCTGTCAAGGTTATGAAATTATTGACGTTTCTTAATCGACGTTAACAATTCAGGCGTCATTTCGGGGCCGTCGCGTTAACGTTCCGGCCAAACCCGGAACGAATCGGCGACGAATCAGCGATCTGCAAGTTTTCCCGGTTTGTTCACCCCCAGATATGGTGTTGTGCACAGCTTGCGCACCGATAATTCACAGCTTGTGAACAGGCTTTCGCACAGGCCGCCGCGCGGCCGTTAACCTTTGCGTGCCGTCTTGAGGCATGCGCCGCGACCAGCCTGGCGGCGCCAACGAAACAGGCGGCCCGGTTGCTCCGGACCGCCTGCCAGCGATGTCGAAGGAAATCAGGCGAACAAGATCTCAGGCGAAATACTGGCCGCCATTGGCGGTGATCGTCGAGCCGGTGATGAAGCCGGCTTCGTCGGACGCCAGGAAGACGACGCAACGCGCGATCTCTTCCGGCTCGCCGAGGCGGCCGACCGGGATCTGCGGGATGATACGCTCGTTGAGCACCTTCTCGTCGATCGCCTTGACCATCTCGGTGGCGATGTAGCCGGGGCAGATGACGTTGACGGTGATGCCTGCGCGCGCGCCTTCCTGGGCCAGCGCCTTGGAGAAGCCGATGTCGCCGGCCTTGGCGGCGGAGTAGTTGGCCTGGCCGGCCTGCCCCTTCTGGCCATTGATGGAGGAAATGGTGATGACGCGGCCGAACTTGCGGTCGCGCATGCCGCCCCACAGCGGATGCGTCATGTTGAAGACGCCGGAGAGATTGGTGTCGACGACTTCCTTCCATTGGGCGGGCGTCATTTTGTGGAACATGGCGTCGCGGGTAATGCCGGCATTGTTGACCAGCACGCCGACCGGACCGAGATCGGCCTCGACCTGCTTGATGCCGGCCGCGCAGGCGTCGTAGTCGGCGACCGACCATTTGTAGACCGGGATGCCGGTCTCGGCCTTGAACTTCTCGGCCGCCGCGTCATTGCCGGCATAGTTCGCGGCAACCGAATAGCCGGCATTCTTCAAGGCCACCGATATCGCCGCACCGATACCGCGCGATCCGCCCGTGACGATTGCTACCTTGCTCATGAAATTTCCTCTCCCTAAAGATCTGGTGAATGGTCAATGGTGAATAGCGAACGGGTTCATGACGGTCGCGACCGGCCATTCACCATTTTGCCATTCACCATTCACTCTTTTCTCAGAGCGCTTCCACGCACATGGCGACGCCCATGCCGCCGCCGATGCACAGCGTCGCGAGACCCTTCTTGGCGCCGCGGCGACGCATCTCAAACACCAGCGTGTTGAAGACGCGGGCGCCGGAGGCGCCGATCGGATGGCCGATGGCGATCGCGCCGCCATTGACGTTGACGATCGCAGGATCCCAGCCCATGTCCTTGTTGACGGCGCAGGCCTGCGCGGCGAAGGCTTCGTTGGCCTCGACCAGATCGAGGTCGCCGACCGACCAGCCGGCCTTTTCCAGCGCCTTGCGCGACGCCGGGATCGGCCCCGTGCCCATGATCGTCGGATCGACGCCGGCGGTCGCCCAGGAGGCGATGCGCACGAGCGGCGTGATGCCGCGGCGGGCGGCCTCGGCTTCGCTCATCAGCAGTGCGCCGGCGGCGCCGTCATTGATGCCGGAGGCGTTGCCGGCCGTCACCGTGCCTTCCTTGTCGAAGGCAGGCTTCAGCTTGGTCATGCCATCCAGCGTCGCGCCGTGGCGGATGTATTCGTCCTGGTCGACGATGGTGTCGCCCTTTCTGCCCGCAACAGTGAACGCGACGATCTCGTCCTTGAACTTGCCGGCCTTCTGTGCCGCCTCGGCCTTGTTCTGGGAGGCCAGCGCGAACTGGTCCTGGTCGTCGCGGGTGATCTGGAACTGGCGGGCGACGTTCTCGGCGGTGGTGCCCATGTGATAGCCGTGGAAAGCATCCCACAAGCCGTCCTTGATCATGGTGTCGATCATCTTGTAGTCGCCCATCTTGACGCCGGCGCGCAGATGCTGGGCGTGCGGCGAGAGCGACATCGATTCCTGACCGCCGGCGACGATCACCTTGGCATCGCCGGAAGCGATCTGCTGCATGCCGAGCGCGATTGCCCTGAGGCCGGAGCCGCAAACCTGGTTGAGCCCCCAGGCAGTGGTCTCCTTGGGCAGGCCGGCCTTGATCGAAGCCTGACGGGCGGTGTTCTGTCCCTGGGCCGCGGTCAGCACCTGGCCGAGAATGACTTCGTCGACTTCCGAGGGCTGGACGTTGGCCCGCGCGAGCAATTCCTTGATCACCACGGCGCCGAGCTCATGCGCCGGCGTCGCGGCGAAACTGCCGTTGAAGGATCCGACCGCGGTGCGGGCGGCGCTGGCGACGACGATTGAATTGGAAGCAGCCATTTTCTTCTCCAGACTTCGAGTGTCGTTTCTCAGTATCTTTGAAGACTTTTCTTGCCCGTTACGGACCCCGAGTCAAACCGGAATTCGGCATAGCGGTCATGCGCGGCAAGCAGGACAGGGAGATCCGCGGCCACCGCCTGCCGCTGCTCCGCAGCATATTCTGCCCGGCTCTGCAGCATTAATTGATGCCGCACTGCACAAACCACTTGGAATTGCGACGCTTTTGCGCATATCCTTAACGGATGGCGCAATCGTTACCGGCTGCTTACTCTCAATGCGCCGGTATCCTGGGGAGGATACGGATGGCCAAGGACGACCCGATCGTCATCAAGAAATATGCCAACCGCCGGCTCTACAACACCGGCACCAGCACTTATGTGACGCTCGAGGATCTGGCCGACATGGTCAAGAAGGGCGAGGAGTTCACCGTTCAGGACGCCAAGACCGGCGACGACATCACGCATCCGGTGCTTACCCAGATCATTTTCGAGCTGGAGAACAAGGACGGGCAGAACATGCTGCCGATCCCGTTCCTGCGCCAGCTGATCTCGTTTTACGGCGACCAGATGCAGATGATCGTGCCGAGCTTCCTCGAACAGTCGATGATCGCCTTTTCCAAGGAGCAGGAGCGTTTTCGCGAGCAGATGAAGGGCGCCTTCGGCAAGACGCCGATGGACATGATGAAGACACCGATGAAGGCGCTGGAAGAACAGACGCGCCGCAACGTCGAGATGTTCCAGAACGCGATGCGCATGTTCACGCCGTTTCCGTCGGCCGGTCCAGGTTCCGCAGCGCCCGCTGAGCCGCCGAAGAAAGACGAGAAATCCGACGATCTGCAGGAATTGAAGGCGCAGATCGCAGCGATGCAGCGCAAGCTCGACACGATGTCCTGACGGTGTGCCATCGTTTCTGGCGGTCGCTCGCGTTTGTGGTTAGCCGAAAACGCCCCTCGCTTCGTCATCCTCGGGCTTGACCCGAGGATCCAGGGTACAACGGTGCAGAATTCTGTAATCGTTGCGACGCCTTAGTGTCACGGCATGGAGGGTTTGCGCGCGTCGCTTCGCTCCTGCTCCGCCCCTAGAACTGCTAACTTCCGGGAAGCTATCGTCCCGGTCCGACCGCTCCCTCATAGC
This sequence comes from Mesorhizobium sp. M3A.F.Ca.ET.080.04.2.1, assembly GCF_003952525.1. Classification (NCBI taxonomy): domain Bacteria; kingdom Pseudomonadati; phylum Pseudomonadota; class Alphaproteobacteria; order Hyphomicrobiales; family Phyllobacteriaceae; genus Mesorhizobium; species Mesorhizobium sp. M3A.F.Ca.ET.080.04.2.1. The sequence goes on from NZ_CP034451.1 coordinate 4,230,548, forward strand.
GGGCGCGTGGCCTGATCGGGCGGTTGCTCGTCACCTGCTCGATCGCATGCGCCGTCCAGCCGACGCTGCGGCCAAGCGCGAACAGGCGGAACGGCGCGTCGGCGGGCAGTCGCAGGCCCCGCGTCAGTGCGGCCAGCGCGAAATCGATATTCGGCAGCAGGCCGGTCGCGGCAAGCACCGCCTCGCGCAGGCGTTGGAGCCCGGCATCGATCGCGAGGTCGGACAGCAGGGCTTCGGCGCGCGGGTCGCCCTCGGGATAGAGCGGGTGGCCAAACCCGGGCAACGGCCGATCCTGGGCAAGCCAGCGCGCGATCGCTTCGTCCGGGCCGAGCCGCTCGGCATCCTCGACCATTGCAATCGCCGCCGCGCCGGCTCCGCCGTGACGAGGGCCGGAGAGGGTCGCGAGGCCTGCGAGCAGGCACGCAGCGATCGGCGCACCGGTGGAGGCGGCAACGCGCGCGGCGAATGTCGATGCATTCAGCTCGTGATCGGCGAGCAGCACCAGCGCCCTGCGGATGCGATCGGCGCCGGCCTGGTCCGCCGACCAGCCATGCGCGAGCCTCTCGTGAGGCGGCGCCGAACCGGGGGCAGCGCCGAGCGCCGTGGCAAGTGCGCTGGTGGCGCTGGCGCCATCCTGCTGCAGCATGGCTGGCCTGCGGCCGAGCGAGGACCAGCCCTGGGCAGCCAGCGCCGACAACCTTGCAAATGCTGTGGGAGTGCCGCTCTGCCGAACGGCGGCAGAGGTCAGCGAAGCAAAGGAAACTGGTTTGTCGGAGGCCCAGAGCAGGCCGGCGGTTTCTTCCAGAGTGGCCGTCGCTGACAGCGCCGCCGCGTCCTTGCCGCGATAAACAAGGCGGCCATGCAGAACCGTCGAAATGGCGGTGGTGATCGCCGGCTCGCCCCAGGCGATGGCGCTCTCGGCGATCGCCTGCGGGCTTCGCCCGCGCGCCCTGCGGGTGGCGAGCGCGGCGATGTCGTCGGCGCGGTACTGACTGCGCCGCGGGTCGGCCGCGTCGGGCCGCATGCCGATGCGGCCCCGGCTGACATAGGCATAGAGCGTCTGCGGCCGAACGTTGAGCCGTTGAAGCGCTTCCTCCCTTGTCAGCCATTCCGACATCCCCGTTCCAGCCTCATATTGATTCAGTTGATCAAGATTGATGCATTGATTGCGCAGCATTAATTGCAATGCGCAAGAGGTCAAGGAGACGGTCATGGCAAACGGGCTCGATGATGTGGTGGCGGCCGACACGGTGCTTTCCGACGTCGATGGCGCGGCAGGTCATCTGACCATTCGAGGCTACTCGGTGACAGAACTCGCCGGCCGTTGGCGTTACAGCCAGGTCGTCCAGCTGCTGTTCCATGGCTTCTTCGACGGACTGCCGGCCGACGCCGAGTTGGAAAGGGCTATCGGCGCGGCGCGTGTCGAGGTGTTCGAGCGGCTGCAGCCGCTGCTCGCCCAACTTGCGCCGCTGGACATCTACAGCGCCATGCGGGCAGGCATCGCCGCGCTGCCGGATGGGGAGGGCCTTGCCGATGCGCTGAGGCTGATCGCGGCGCCGGCCGTGCTGACGCCGGCTCTGCTGCGGCTGCGCCGCGGCGAAAGCCCTGTCGCGCCGGACCAACGCGCCGATCACGCCACCGACATGCTAAGGATGCTTGGCGGCGGCCCAAGGCCGGCGCTTGCGAAGGCGCTCGACACCTATCTGGTGACGGTCTGCGACCACGGGCTCAATGCGTCAACCTTTGCGACACGCGTCGTGGCATCGACGCAGGCCGGGCTGACCTCGGCGATCCTGGCGGGCCTCGGCGCGCTGAAAGGTCCGCTGCATGGCGGCGCACCGGGGCCGGTGATCGAGATGCTCGATGCGATCGAAGCCAGCGGCGACGCTGCCGCCTGGTTGCGCGACGAGATCGCGCGCGGCGAGCGCATCATGGGTTTCGGACACCGCATCTACCGCGTGCGCGATCCGCGCGCCGATGTGCTGAAGGCGGTGAAGCGGCAACTGGGCGCGGCGGGCAAGGCCGGCAGCCGGCTGGCCTTTGCCGAGGCGGTGGAGCAGGCGGCGCTCGAGGTGCTTCGGGTCGCGAAGCCGCAGCGCTCGATCCAGACCAATGTCGAGTTCTACACGGCCCTGCTGCTCGAGGCCGCAGGCTTTCCGAAAGAGGCGTTCTCCAATGTCTTTGCCGCCGGCCGCGTCGCCGGCTGGATTGCGCATGCGCGCGAGCAGCAGGCGACCGGCCGTCTGATCCGGCCGCAATCGCACTATGTCGGACCGATGCCCGGTCTGGTCGCCTGAGGGTTGCAAGCCACAGCCTTGATGGCGCGCTTCCGCTCAGGATAGCGGAAGGCGCCTTTTCGTCGCAGAAATTTCATGTGATCACGCGAGCGTGTTCGTGTTCTTGCCTTGGTCCGCTCCTATATGCTGCACTGCAACATAGGTCGACGGCAGCTTGCTTCGTGCGATGACGCTGGGGCAGGCTGACGCATCAAGACGATAGGAACGCCATGACGAAGAACGGCGAGGCGGAAGACAACAAGAAGATCAACATCGCGCTGCAGGGTGGCGGCTCCCATGGCGCCTTCTCCTGGGGCGTGCTCGACCGCCTGCTGGAGGACGGACGGCTGGAGATCGCTGCCGTGTCCGGCACCAGCGCCGGCGCCATGAATGCCGTGGCGCTGGCCGACGGATTTGTGCGCGGTGGCGTCGAGGGCGCGCGCAAGAAGCTCGAGGATCTCTGGCGCGCCGTAGCTTCGAAAGGCCGCTTCAGCCCGGTGCAGCGCATGCCGTGGGACGTCCTGTGGGGCAACTGGTCGATCGAGAACACGCCCGGCTACCTGTTCTTCGACACCATGTCGCGGGTGTTTTCCCCCTATGTCGCCAATCCGCTCGGGCTTAACCCGCTGCGCGACGTGCTCAAGCAGGAAATCAACTTCTCCAACGTGCGCGCCTGCAAGGCGATGGAACTGTTCATCTCTGCGACGAATGTCGAAACCGGACAGTTGCATGTCTTTTCCGACGGCGAGATCGAGCTCGACACCGTGATGGCCTCGGCCTGCCTGCCGCAACTGTTCCGCGCCGTCGAGATCAAGGGCGTTCCCTACTGGGACGGCGGCTATGGCGGCAATCCGGCGCTCTACCCGTTCTTCAAGGCGACAGCGACCGAGGACGTGCTGCTGGTGCAGATCAACCCCGTGGTGCGCGAAGGCACGCCGAAAAGCGCCAACGAGATCCAGAACCGCATCGACGAGATCACCTTCAACGCCGGGCTGCTGCGCGAATTCCGCTCCATCGCCTTCGTCAAGGAGCTGATCGCCGCCGGCCGCCTGCCGCATGGCGAATACCGCGACATCCGCATGCACCGGATCGATGCCGACGAGGCGTTCAAGGACCTGTCGGCCTCATCCAAGATCAATGCAGAGTGGGCCTTCCTCGTCTATCTGCGCGACCTCGGCCGAAGCGCGGCGAGCGACTGGCTGGAGGAGAATTACGATGCCGTGGGCAAGCGCGCGACGCTCGACCTCTCGGGCGAGCTCGACGACGGCTTCAAGCCTGTGCGCGGCCCGGCGCCGGGCCGGCGGGTCAAGGAATTCCTCGCCGCTCGCATGAAGCCTGACGCGGCGCGGCGGCAGGCATAGAATTCTTCGCCTGTCCGTTCGGGTCTGGAGCAGTTCAGTCTATCGTGGGCGGACCGCTCGAACGGCTTTTACGCAATCGGCGCGACGTCTTCCCTTGCGGAAACCGCGGAGGCGCTGGATTCGTCGCTGTTCAGCGATATAGCTTACCTCGACGTAAACGGGAGGTGGCGATGCTGCAGACCGGACAGAATGCCCTTGCAGTCAGGTTTGAAGCGCAGGCCCGGGCCTTCGAGAGGGAGCCGTTCCCCGCTCTCGAGGTCCGCAAGGATAGGCTGAACCGTCTGCTGGCGCTCACCGAAAAGCATGAGGCCGAGATCTGCGCGGCGATCGACGGCGACTTTTGCGGCCGGGCACAACAGGAAACGCGGCTTGCCGAGCTGTTCGTCGTCCGTGCCGGGATCAGGCATGCCATTCGCCATCTGCGCGGCTGGATGCGCGAGCGCCGCCTCGCCACCAGCCTGCCGTTCCTGCCTGGGCGCAATCGCCTGCTGGCGCAGCCCTTGGGCGTCGTGGGCATCGTGTCGCCCTGGAACTATCCTTTCCAACTCGCCATCGCGCCGGCGACCGCGGCACTCGCCGCGGGCAACCGCGTGCTGATCAAGCCCTCCGAGCTGACACCGAAATTTTCGGACCTGCTTGCCCGGCTGGTCGAAGAACATTTTTCTCCCGACGAGATGAGCGTGGTGGTCGGCGACGCCGAAGCCGGCAAGGCATTCGTGTCGATGCCTTTCGATCATCTGCTGTTCACCGGCTCAACCGCGGTCGGCCGGCAGGTGGCGCTGGCGGCGGCGGCCAACCTGACACCGGTCACGCTCGAGCTCGGCGGCAAGTCGCCGGCGATCTTCGATCCGTCCTGCGATCTCGACGCGGCGGTCGCCAGCGTCGCCTACGGCAAGCTGCTCAACGCCGGCCAGACCTGCATCGCGCCGGACTACCTCATGGTCCCGCGCGGACAAGGGGCGACAGTCGCCGCCAAGCTGGCGGCAGCCATGGCGCGGCTCTATCCCAGCCTGCGCAACAACCCCGACTACACGGCCATCATCAGCGAGCGGCATCACAAGCGCCTGGGCGACATGGTCGCCGAGGCGCGCGAAAGCGGCGCCGAGGTCGTAGAGGTCAATCCGGCCAGGGAGGAGCTTGGCGTGACGGACCGCAAGATGTCGCCCGTGCTGGTCAGGAATGCCGGCGAGACTTTGCGGCTCATGCGCGAGGAAATCTTCGGGCCGGTGCTGCCGATCGTCGAATATGGCACCCTCGAGCAGGCCATCGATCACGTGAATCGGGCGGAGCGACCGCTTGCCCTTTACTGGTTCGGCAGCGACAGCGCCAATCGGCGACGGATGATGCGCGAAACCATTGCCGGCGGCGTCACGGTCAATGATTGCATGATGCATCTGGTGCAGGAGCGGCAGCCATTCGGCGGCGTCGGCGAGAGCGGCATGGGGGCCTACCACGGCGAATGGGGATTTCGGACCTTCAGCAAGGAAAAGCCGATCTTCGTGCAATCGAGGCTCAGCGCTGGCGGGCTTTTGCGTCCGCCCTATGGCAGACGGTTCGAGTGGCTGTTCCGACTGCTGAACCTGATCACCTGACGGCAGCTTTTCCGATATGGGCCGGTTCGCGCGAATTCGAGAACAAAGTTTCGCATCATCCTGACGCCTGCTGCCATTCGGCTTCCGAGCGAGAAAAACGCAGCGGCAGGCGCGGAAGCCGAAGAACGCGAAATACCTAGAGCGCGTCGCGGTGGAACGCAGCCATGCGCTGCGCTTCAGGTCTTAGTTTTGTGCATGTCGTTTTCGCAAAACAGCTGCACACGTTTGCGCGGCATGCAGTAACTCCGCAGGAAACATCAAAGTTTCTGACTGTTTTGGGTTGCAACTTTGCGGTAAGAAGCGCCCCGTCGCCGATCACGGCGAATTGAATTGGGCCCTGCGCGCACCCATATCGGCCGCGCGCCCGGGAGTCGGACGCGCCGACCTCGCCAGGCCCGCAACGGAAAAATGACGATGCCGAAAATCAGGTTTCACAAGCTTGCCGCTATTGCTGTGCTCATCGGCTTCGCAGCCTGGATGGGAACGGGCGAGTTCTCGTCCGTCGGCAGCAGCGCTGCCGCCGACGATCAGAAGACAGCTGATGCTTCGAAGCCCAAGCAGCCGGACGCCAAGCCGAAATCGGCCGAGGCCGAGCCGAAGGCACCGCTGCGCACGGTCGCGGTGGTGACGCCGCCGCGCAAGACCTATGCGCGGGCCATCCGCATCTCCGGGCTGACCGAGGCCGACAAGCGGGCGGTGCTGGCGACCCGCGTCGCCGGCGTGATCGACAAGCTGCCGGTCAGACAGGGCCAGCGCGTCAAGACGGGCGACCTGGTGCTGATGCTGGCCGCCGAAGAAAAGATCTCCAATGTCGACAACGCCAAGCAGCTGCTGGTGCAGCGCAAGGCCGAACTCGAAGCCGCCGAGCAGTTGGCCAAGACCGGCAACCTGCCCAAGCTGCAGCTCGACACCGCGCGCTCGAACCTGACGGCGGCGCAGTCGATGCTGGAAACGGCGCAAGCCGAACTCGACCGCAACGAGGTCAAGGCGCCATTCGACGGCGTCATCGACCGCGTGCCGGTGGAACTCGGCAGTTCGGTCATGCAGGGCGGCGAGGTCGCGACCATCCTCAAGCTCGATCCGGTGATCGCGCGCGGTGAGATCAGCGAGCGCGACCTGCGCTACGTCAAGATCGGCGACGAGGCCGATGTGCGCCTGGTCAACGACCAGAAGGTGACCGGCACGCTTCGCTACATCAGCCGCGACGCTTCTTCCCAGACCCGCACCTTCCGCGTCGAGGTGGCGATCCCGAATGGGGACGGCTCCATTCCGGCCGGCATGACGGCCGAGATCACGCTCAGCGCCGAGCCGACCGATGCGATCATGCTGCCGCGTTCGGTGGTGACGCTGGGCGACAAGGGCGATCTCGGCATTCGCGCGGTCGGCAAGGACGACAAGGTCGCGTTCTTCCCGATCGACCTCGTCGACGACACGCCCCAGGGGCTGGTGCTCGGCGGCATCCCGCAGGAGGCACGCATCATCGTGGCCGGCCAGGAGCTGGTGAAGGAAGGCGATCTGGTGAAGCCGGTCGAAGCAGACCAGGCGACCATCAGCAAGCTGATCGGCGAAGCCACCGCCGGCACGCAGTAGCGCGAGCACCCGGCACCGCGCCATCAATGGCGCCGGCCCTTCTCCGCTTCCGAAGAAACAGCAGGCATAAGTCATGGATATCGTCAGACTCGCCATACACAACGCCCGCCTCACAATATCGGCGCTGATGTTCCTGCTGGTGGCGGGCTGGGTCGCCTATCAGTCGACGCCGAAGGAAGCGGAGCCCGACGTTCCGATTCCGATGATGTATGTCAGCCTGATCTACCAGGGCATCTCGCCGGAGGATTCCGAGCGCCTGCTGCTGAGGCCGATGGAAAGCAAGCTCAAGAGCCTCAAGGGGCTGAAGGAGATGCGCTCGGCCGCCTTCCAGGGCGGCGGCTACGTGCTGGTCGAATTCCAGCCGCAGACCAATCTGGCGACGGCACTGCAGGACACGCGCAGCAAGGTCCAGGACGCCAAGGCCGACCTGCCGCAGGCGGCCGAGGAACCGACGGTCACCGAGGTGAACGTTTCGGAATTCCCGGTCATGGTCGTGACGCTTTCGGGTGATGTGCCTGAGCGCGTGCTGACGGCGGCGGCGCGCGAGTTGCGCGACCGCATCGAGGAAGTGCCGGGCGTGCTGGAAGGCTCGCTGCAGGGCGCGCGCGACGATCTGGTCGAGGTCGTCATCGATCCGGTGAAGCTGTCATCCTACGGGCTGCAGCTCGACCAGGTGATGCAGGGCGTCGGCGCATCCAACAGCCTGGTCGCCGCGGGCAATCTCGAGGGCTCCGAAGGCAAGTATGCGGTCAAGGTGCCGTCGCTGATCGAGACGCCTGAGGATGTCGCCAACCTGCCGGTGGTCGCCACCCCAAATGCCGTAGTGCAGGCCAAGGACGTCGCCACCATCCGCTCGACCTTCAAGGACGCCGAGACGGTGACACGGCTCGACGGCAAGCCGGCCATCGCCATCGAAGTCAAGAAGCGCATCGGCGCCAATCTGATCGACACGCTGAACCAGGTGCGGGCCGTCTCGGACGGCTTTATCAAGACCATGCCCGAAGGCATGCACGTCACCTACACGCAGGACAAGTCGGTCTTCGTCAACCAGCTTTTGGGCGACCTGCAGAACCATGTGATGATCGCCGTCATCCTGGTGTTCATCGTCATCCTCTATGCGCTGTCGGGCCGGGCATCGCTGCTGATCGGATTGGCTATTCCGTCATCCTTCCTGATCGGCATCCTGCTGCTTGCGATGATGGGCTACACGATCAACATGATCGTGCTGTTCAGCCTCATCCTGGCGGTCGGCATGCTGGTCGACGACGCCATCATCGTCACCGAATTCGCTGAACGGCGCATGAGCGAAGGCATGCCGAAGGCGGACGCTTTCGCGCTCGCCGCCAGGCGCATGGCCGGCCCGGTCATCGCGGCCACGATGACGCGCATCGCCGCCTTCTCGCCGCTCCTGTTCTGGCCCGGCATCATCGGCGACTTCATGAAGTACATGCCGATCACGCTGATCGTGACCCTGTCGGCATCGATGCTCTACGCGCTGGTCTTCGCGCCGACGCTCGGGGCCATCTTCGCCAAGGCGCCGGCGCATCACGAGGGCGATCATCGCGACGGCTGGTACATGGCGCTGGTCAAGCAGGCCGTGCGTTTCCCGATAACGGTCATCCTGCTCACCGTCGGCCTTCTGGTCGGCGTCGGCTTCGCCTATTCGAAATACGGCGCCGGGGTCGAATTCTTCCCCAGCGTCGAGCCTGATTACGGCCTGCTCTATGTGCATGCGCGCGGCAACCTTTCGCTGGCCGAAATGGATGCCGCCACCAAGACGGCGGAAGGCCGTCTGCTCGGCTGGCCCGGCGTGAAGTCGGTCTACACGCGCGTCGGCAAAACGCAGGGCGGCGGCCAGGACATTCCGGAAGACGTCGTCGGCGTGATCCAGTACGAGTTCGTCGACTGGCGCGAGCGCAAGTCCGCCAACCAGATCCTCAGCGACCTGCGCGGCGTCATGGCCGGCATTCCCGGCGTCGACGTCGAGGTGCGGGTGCCGGAGGCCGGCCCGCCGACCGGCAAGCCGATCCAGATCAGGCTTTCGGCCGCCGATCCGGCCGGGCTCGACGACAAGGCCCGCGCGGTGGCGGCGCGGATCGCCAAGATATCCAACGTCATCGACATTTCGGACGGCCTGCCGCCGCCCGGCGTCGACTGGGCGCTTGAGGTCGATCGTGCCAAGGCGGCGCAATACGGCATCAGTCCGACTTCGGTCGGCACTGTGGTGCAGCTGGTGACCAACGGCCTCAAACTGTCGGAATACCGGCCGGCCGGCGCCGACGACGCGGTCGATATAAGGCTGCGCCTGCCTGAGGACCGGCGCACGCTGTCGACGCTCGACGAACTTCGCGTGCAGACCTCGCAAGGGTCGGTGCCGATCTCGAACTTCGTGGTGCGCAAGCCCGAGCCGACGGTCGGCATCCTCAACCGAATCGACGGCGCGCGCACCGTGGTCGTCCAGGCCAATGTCAGCGCCGGCGCGCAGGTGGCGGCGGTGCAGCAGGAGGTGACCAAGGCCGTCTCCGAGATGAATCTCGGCAACGGAATCCGCTGGAAGCTCGCCGGCTCCAACGAGGACAGCGCCGAGGCCGGCGCCTTCCTCAGCAAGGCATTCGGCGCGGCGATCTTCCTGATCTTCCTGGTGCTTTTGATGCAGTTCAACAAGTTCACCAGCGTCTGGCTGGTGCTGTCCTGCGTCGTCATGGCGACGGTCGGCGTGTTCCTGGGGCTGCTTCTGACCGGCGAGGCCTTCGGCATCGTCATGTCGGGCATCGGTGTCATCGCGCTGGCCGGCGTGGTTGTGAACAACAACATCGTGCTCATCGACACCTATGACCGGCTGCGCGAGGAAGGCTGGGACAAGATGGAGGCGGTGCTGCAGACCTGCCGCGAGCGCGCGCGGCCGGAGGTGCTGACGGCTGTCTCGGCCATCCTCGGCGTGCTGCCGATCGCCTTCGGCCTCGGCCTCGAAATCTTCCACCACGAGACGACTATCAACGCGCCTTCGACGCAATGGTGGATTTCACTGTCGTCGGCGATCGTCTTCGGCCTGTCCTTCGCCACGCTGCTGACGCTGGTCGTGACGCCGTCTATGCTGATGGTGTTCACGCGCAGCAAGGACAGCCGCTTCCATGCCTTCTTCCGGCGCGGCAAGGGCGAGGTCTCTTCAACCACCAAGGCGGCCGAATTGGCCGCCCAGACGGAGGTCAGCTTCCAGAAGGCCGCGGAGTAGGGGCCTTCTCTGGATAGCCGCCTCCTCTGGATAGCCGCTTGGGGCAGGATACATCCGGCATCCTGCTCAGGCTATTTGTTAACGCATTCCAGCGACGCCAGGCGGCTGCGCCGGCTGCAGAATGCTCTGAGCCGCCCGGGAACTATCGGGCGGCCTTTTGCATTGTCTCCTCGATTCAACCACACGGCGAGGATTCCATGACGCTCGGCACAATTCTCGTAATCATCCTGATCCTGATCCTGATCGGCGCGATACCGGCGTGGCCGCATTCGCGTTCCTGGGGCTATGGCCCCTCGGGGATTGTCGGCGTCATTTTGGTGGTGCTGCTGATCCTCCTCTTGATGGGCAGGATCTGACGCAAGCACTTGCGGCCGGGCTCTTCAAAGCTCGGCCGTTCTCCCGCCACCGCCAGGCGGCTTGGCGACGATTGATCCTCCCGTAGGTTTTGAGAAGCGCTTCGCCCTAGAACGACGAGGCCGCAGGCGATCGTTTAGTGATCCTTCGGCCGCTTTGCCTCAAATTCCGCCTTCTTGGCTTCGGACGCATCCGTCTGGTTGAGCGCCTGCCATTCGGCATAGGGCATGCCGTAGATGATCTCACGGGATTCGTCCTTCGACAGCGCCACGCCATCGGCCGCGGCAGCCTCGCGATACCAGTTCGACAGGCAGTTGCGGCAGAAGCCGGCGAGGTTCATCAGGTCGATGTTCTGGACATCGCCGCGTTCGCGCAGATGCCCGACCAGCCGGCGGAAGGCGGCGGCCTCGAAATCGCGTTTCTGCTCGTCGCTGAGATCGATCATCGCCGGGACCTCCTTGCCGCCTCTGTCACACCGGGCCGGTGCGGGAGCCGAACCTCTTCACCTGATGTATATCGGCACGACAGTCGATGGCGTCAACGATCGGCGCCAGCCGCTCGGCCCATGCCAGCGCGCCGGCGCGGTCGGCGATCAGGTCCTGGCGGATCTCGAGCAGAGCATGGGCATAGCCGTTGACGATCGCGTGTCGGAACATCGTGTCGCCGCGCAGCGCGCCGTCATAGGGCTCGTTGTCGCCGACGACGAGCGTCTTGTCTTCGGCCAGCATGTCGATCAGCGGCCGCGCCACGCGATCGTCGAGGTCCCACAGGATGCCGACATGCCACGGCCGGACGAAGCCCTGCATGCGGGGCGTGAAGGAATGCACCGAGAAGATGAAGGGCGCTTTGCCGGAGGCGTGCGCCACGGAGGAAATCATCGCGCCGACGGCGTCATGGTAGGGCCGGTAGAAGCGGTCGAGGCGCCGCTCGCGCTCGTCGGCGGCCATGGGGTAGTTTCGCGGCACGATGGTGCCGTCATAGAGCTGGCGGATCAGCGTCGGATCGTCTTCGCCCCGGTTCGGGTCGATCAAAAGCCGCGAAAAGCCGGCGAGCACGGCCGGCGCATCGAGCGCCGCCGCCAGTTCGCGCGTCACCGTCTCGACGCCGATGTCGTAGGCGATGTGCCGCTCGAACTCGGCCTCGGGCAGGCCGAGGCTGCCATATTCCTCGGGCAGGTCGCGGCGGGCGTGATCGGCGAGAAGCACGATGCCCTTCTTGCGATCGCCCTCGACGATATCGAATGGCGCGAAAACTGTGGATCGGGTCATCGGCTAGGAAATGGGCTGGTCGCTGGTGTCCGGCAGGGTGGTATCGTCATTCCACGAAGAGGACGCCGGTGCAATGCCGTTGTTTGGCCACGGTTTCTGCAAAAAAATCCCGGATGAGACGACAAACCGTGCAACTACAGCGCCGCGCGTCCTCTTGGATGGGCAAAGGATGCTGTAGCACTTTGATTTGGCGCATGATCCTTTCCGAAAATCGATTCCGATTTTTCGAGGTCAGGCGCCGGACCTTTCTAAATCGATTGGAATTCAACAAAACGGCGCGTTGACATGGGCCCGGAGTTTGCTGAAAAGGGGCGTCGAGAGATGCAGATGTGGTTCGTGAGGGGATTTGGGATGGGTTTTAGCGGCAGGCTGCGCGAGCGCATGGCCGTGCCGCTGCTGATCTTTGCCGCGGGCCTGTGCGCGATCGCGGCGACCTCGCCGGCGCGCGCCGACTTCCGCGTCTGCAACGCGACGCAGAACCTTGTCGGGGTCGGCATCGGCTATCGCGCCAAGGCCGGCTGGATCACCGAAGGCTGGTGGCACATCGAAGGATCGACCTGCAAGACGCTGATCGAAGGGCCGCTGTCATCAAGGTTTTACTATCTCTATGCAGAAGACGCCGAGCGCGGCGGTCGGTGGGACGGCCCGATCAACATGTGCGTGGCCGAAAAAGAGTTCAAGATCGCCGGCGTGAATGATTGCGTCGCCCGGGGCTTCCAGCGCGCCGGATTTCAAGAATATGACACGGGCGAGCAGGCAAGCTGGATGGTCCAGCTTACCGACGAGCCCGCAACGGGAGGCGCGCCAGCGACCCCCGCTCCGGGAACAAACAGTCAATGAGACGTAGCCGCAAGGTCAAGATCCTCGCCACCATCGGTCCGGCTTCTTCATCCGACGAGATGCTGAAGAAGCTTTTCGAAGCGGGCGCCGATGTCTTTCGCATCAATATGAGCCACACCGACCACGAACTGATGCGCACGCTCGTCCGCCGCATCCGCGCCGTCGAGGCGGATGTCGGGCGTCCGATCGGCATTCTGGCCGACCTGCAGGGTCCGAAGCTCAGGGTCGGCAAGTTTGCCAATGGCAAGGAGGCGCTGACCGCCGGCCAGACGTTCACGCTCGACGACAATCCCGAACCCGGCACGTCGAAGAGGGTCTATCTGCCGCACCCGGAAATCCTGAGCTCGGTCGAGGCCGGTCACCGGCTTTTGATCGACGACGGCAAGCTGGAGCTCAAGGCGGTGAAGAGCGACGGCAAGTCGATCACCTGCACGGTCGTGGCCGGCACCTCCATCTCGGACAAGAAAGGCGTCAGCCTTCCCGACACCGTGCTGCCAGTCGGCGCGCTCACCGAGAAGGACCGCGCGGACCTCGACGCGGTGCTCGCGGAAAGCATCGATTGGGTGGCGCTGTCCTTCGTGCAGCGGCCGGAGGATCTGGCCGAAGCGCGCAAGATCGCGCGCGGCCGGGCGCTGATCATGGCCAAGATCGAAAAGCCCCAGGCGGTCGCCCGCCTGACGGAGATCATCGAATTGTCCGACGCGCTGATGGTCGCGCGCGGCGATCTCGGCGTCGAGATGCCGCTGGAGGCGGTGCCCGGCATCCAGAAGCAGATCACGCGCGCCGCCCGCCGCGCCGGAAAGCCGGTGGTGATCGCAACGCAGATGCTGGAATCGATGATCACCGCGCCGGTGCCGACCCGTGCCGAGGTATCCGACGTGTCGACCGCGGTGTTCGAGGGCGCAGACGCGATCATGCTTTCGGCCGAATCCGCGGCCGGCGCCTACCCGGTCGAGGCGGTCGGCATGATGAACCGCATCGCCACCAAGGTCGAAACCGATCCGACCTATGCCGGCATCATCAACGCACAGCGCTCGGAGCCGGAAGCAACCGGTGCCGACGCGATTTCACTCGCCGCGCGCGAGATCGCCGAGACGCTGAAGCTGTCGGCGATCATCACCTATACCGCCTCGGGCACGACGGGCCTGCGCGCCGCGCGCGAACGGCCGCAGGTGCCGATCGTGGCGCTGTCGCCGATCGTCAACACGGCGCGGCGGCTTTCGCTTTTGTGGGGCACGCACTGCGTCGTGTCCCCGGATGCCACCGATCTCGACGACATGGTCAACCGCGCCTGCCGCATCGCGCTCGACGAAGGCTTCGGCAAGCCGGGCGACCGCGTCATCATCACCGCCGGCGTGCCGCTGAGGACGCCGGGCTCGACCAACATGCTGCGGATTGCGTATGTGGGGTCGGACACGCATTAGCCGCTGCCTGTAGCCAATCACTGGCCAATCGCTTCCGCGAAGCACCAGCGATTGCTGCCGCCGCATGAGCCTATGCAGCGCCATTTCGATGGCGTTTGGCGACAGTGGTGAAAACCGCTTAGCCCGGCGCGAGCTCCGCGTCGGGCGCTTTGAGTTCCGGGCATCTGCCGGCACCTTGGGTGTCGCCGGCAACGCGGCTTTCCACCGTCCTTGCCATCGCCAGAAGGTCGATGGCCGCTCCGGCCGCTTTCTCGATCGCGCCGACCACCAGATCGGGCGCGATCCAGTCGGGTTTGTGGCCGAGATTGTGGACCCAGACGAGCTCAGCACCAGGGATGTCGCGCTCGAGGCCGACCGAGTGGATCGTGGCGTACACGACCTTGTCGCGATCGCCTGAGATAACCACCGTCGGCGCGCTGATCTCGCGGTAGTGAGGCGAGGCCGTCCGGGTGTATTCATAGAGCTGGGCCACATCGATGGCATTGGCGCGGAAGGCGGACGGCCGCAGCACCAGCGGGATGGCGGCGTTGGCGATATAGCCCTCCGGCACCTTGTTGGGCGAGAAGACGCAGGCCGTCGCATTGCCGAGTTGCAGCATGCCGGCGGGATAGGCGAGCGTCTCGGAAAACAGCCGGCCGACTGCGGGGGTGGCCGTCAGCTTGTAATACCAGGCGGTCGCGCCGCCAGGCCAGGGATGGCTGACGGGCGCCAGGAAGACGAGGCCGAGCGTCTTTTCCGGATGGTTTCGCGCAAAGGCGGTGGTGACCGCGCCGCCAAAGGAATGGCCGACGATGATGGCCTTGGCGAGACCGAGGCGATCCATCAGCGCGGCGATTGTGTCTCCCTGCGCCGCCAGCGTTTCGTTGTTGCCGCGTTCCGACCAGCCGAAGCCCGGCCGGTCGAAAAACAGCATCTCGGCACGGCCTTCGAGCAGCGGCCTGAGCGGCAGCATCTGGTCGTTGAGGTTGGCGCTGGCGCCATGGATGAAAACGACCGGCGGCAGATCGCCGCCGGCGGGAGCCGGGATATGGACGTAGTGGATCCGGGCGCCGTTGATCTCGGTGAACTGACCCACTGGCGGATTGCGGCGCTCAACCACCCAGAGGCCGGCACGGGTAACGCCGGCCAGGGCAAAGACGGACGCGATGAGGAAGAAAAGCGCGGCGAAGATGAGGTTCATGCGAGGAAGTACGAAGATGGGAGGAATTAGTTTTAGGGGAGTAGGGGAGTAGGGGAGCAGGGGAGGTGTTCCGAGCCAATCTACGCTATTCCCTTACTCCCCTATTCCCCTACTCCCTTAAAAGAATCAAATGCCTTCGCCTGCCAGCTCTTCCGAAAGCGCGGAGACCTGGTCCTGGGCGCTGCGCATCATCGGATAGATGGTCAGCACTCTCTGCCAGGCTTCGAGCGCCGATTGCTTGTGGCCGGTCTCGGTCATGATCTGGGCCAGCCCGGAGAGGGCGCCGAAATGGCGCGGCTCGAGCCGCAGCGTGTGATCGATGTCGGACATCGACTTGCCGTAGTTCTTCATCAGGAAATGCACGGTGGCTCGCCGGTTCCAGCCCTCGGCATAGTCCGGCTGCAAGATCACCACCTGGTCGAGAAAATCGAGCGCGACGCCGAATTTCTGGTCTTCCGCCGCCTTTTGCGCCCACCGCATCATCAGGTCGATCGAGGCGCTGCCGGACTGGTTCCACTCGCTCCAGATGCGGCCGGCGATGCGCTCGGCGGCCTTTTCATTGCGCTCGCGCCTGAGGTCGGCAAACAGCTGGTCGAGGCGGCCCTGCCTGGTGGAGGGGACCGGCGGCGGTGTGATGGCCGGTGGCGGCGAGGCCACGGACGGCTGCGTGGGCTGATCCTGCGCCGAAGCAGGCAAGGCAGGGCAGGCGAGGAGCAGGGCGGCGAGAGAAGCAAAAAGAGTCCGCATCGCCGGAATCTAATCCCGGACGGCGGATCGTCAATCTGATTTTAGCGTGAGAGCGCCGGCGAACCGGCAGTCAACATCAGCAAACGCGGCCCGTTGTTTTTTGCGCATGCCGTTTTCCCACTTTTGGGGGACATGCATCAAGCCGCGCGCAAGCCTCAGCCCTGGCGCGCCTTGTAGCGCGGAGCGGTCTTGTTGATGATGTAGATGCGTCCCTTGCGGCGAACCAGCCGGTTGTCGCGGTGACGCGCCTTGAGCGCCTTGAGCGAATTCTTGATCTTCATGGTCTTGCCTGTTTGGTCGGGGCCCGGTCCCGGGCCGAATTTTAAAGGCGCGCCCGAAAAAGCGCGCCTTGTGAACTTGCGTGGCTCTTAAACGAGGAGCCTTGCCTATGTCAACCGCATGGCCGGCTCCTATGCCGCAAATGGCAGGGCTCATCAAATATTCGCCATCGCAACCGCGCGGCATTGCGCGACTCGAAAGCTGCTGGAAAAGTGCCCGCGTGAAGCGATCGGAGTCCACCTTGCGCCCTCTCTTTCTCTCCGCCTGCCTTATCCTCCTTGGAACGGCGCCTGTTGCCTGGGGGCAGGAGTGCGACCGCAGCGACGACAGCCAGTCGATGATGAATATCTGCGCCAATGCCGACTTTCAGACCGCCGACGCCAAGCTCAATGCCGCCTACAAGGATCTGGTCGGCCGCAACGACGAGAAAGCCAACAAGCTGCTGCAAACGGCGCAACGCGCCTGGATCGCCTTCCGCGATGCCGAATGCGCCTATTCGACCGCCGGCAGCGAGGGCGGCTCCATCCATCCGATGGAGGTATCGCAGTGCCTGACGGAGCTGACCAACGAGCGCACCAAGCAGCTGACGTCCGGTCCCAACTGCCAGGAAGGCGATCCAAGCTGTGCCAGCCCGGACGAGGACGAAGATCAGGACATGCAATAGCGCCAGGTCAGGCCCGGCGGCTGATCCGGGTGAAATGGCCCATCTTGCGGCCGGGGCGTGATTCCGCCTTGCCGTAGAGATGCAGCATCAGATCAGGCTCGGCGAGCAGCGCCGGGACCTGCAGCATGTCGTCGCCGATCAGGTTTTCCATCACGCAGTCGCAATGGCGGCTGGGCGCACCCAGCGGCAGCCCGGCGACGGCGCGGATGTGCTGCTCGAACTGCGAGACGAGGCAGGCCGCCTCCGTCCAGTGTCCGGAATTATGAACGCGCGGCGCCAGCTCGTTGGCGAGCAGCGAGCCATCGGCAAGGACGAAGAACTCGACGCCGACGACGCCGACATAGTCGAGCGCCGACAGGATTTTCGCCGCCGCTTTCTTCGCCGCCGCGGCCGTATCCGGCCTGATGGCGGCCGGCAGGGTCGAGCTGCGCAGGATGCCCTCGCGATGGACGTTCTCGGCCGGGTCGTAGGCGGCGATGCTTGCGTCAATTCCACGCGCGGCGATCACCGAAATCTCGCGCTCGAAGGCGACGAGCGATTCGAGGATCAGCGGCACATTGCCCATCGCCTCGCAGGTGCCGGCAAAGCCGCCCGTCTCCATGTTGCGGAAGACGCGCTGGCCCTTGCCGTCATAGCCCATGCGCCGCGTCTTCAAGACGCCGCTGCCGCTGAATTTCTTCAGCGCGGCCGTCAGCTGCTCGTCATTGTCGATGGGACAGAATTCAGCGGTCGGGATGCCGATGCCGTTCAAGAAATGCTTCTCGATCACGCGATCCTGCGCGACTTCGAGCGCGCGGGCCGGCGGGTAGACCGCGACTTTGGTGGCGAGCGTCTCGGCCGCCGCAACTGGGACATTCTCGAATTCGTAGGTGACGACGGCGCTCGCCGCAGCCAGTTCGGCAAGCGCTGCCGGGTTGTCATAGGCGGCGACGATCTGGCGATTGGCGACCTGCGCCGCAGGGCAGTCGACCTGCGGTTCCAGCACGATCGTGCGATAGCCGAGACGAGCGGCGGCCATCGCCAGCATGCGGCCGAGCTGGCCGCCGCCGATGATGCCGATGGTCGATCCGGGGACCAGGCTCACGGCGTATCCGCCGGCTCGGCGGCGACCTTGGCGGTCTGCGCGGCGCGCCAGGCGTCGAGCCTGGCGGCGAGCTTGTCATCGTGGAGCGCAAGCACCGCGGCGGCGAGAAGGGCGGCGTTGGCGGCGCCCGCCTTGCCGATGGCTAAAGTGCCAACGGGAATGCCGGCCGGCATCTGCACGATGGAGAGGAGCGAGTCCTGACCGGAGAGCGCCTTCGATTCCACCGGCACGCCGAAGACGGGCAGCGGCGTCATCGCCGCGGTCATGCCGGGCAGGTGCGCGGCACCGCCGGCGCCGGCGATGATCACCTTGTAGCCGGCCGCCTTGGCACCCTTGGCGAATTCATAAAGGCGGTCCGGCGTGCGATGCGCCGAGACGATCAGCTTCTTGTGCGGAACGCCCAGCGCATCCAGGATTTCCGCCGCCTGGCGCATCGTCGCCCAGTCGGACTGGCTGCCCATGATGATGGCGACGTCGGCATGCTGATCGGTCAATGCATCGCTCCCCGGCGGCAAAGGCGCGCCTTAGCGGAATTCGCCGACAGCCGCAAGGATTGTCGCGGCTGTGGCGCCCCGGGGAGAGTTTAGTCCGGCCAGCGCAGCGCCCCACTCGAATTCTTGCGCGGCGCTTTCATCGCATCCGCCGGGCGGTCCTTGGCAGTCAGTACCGCGCGCAAGCACTCGGCCACGATCTCGGCCTCGCCGGGATGGAGATTGCAGGGGTCGAGGAAGAAGTGGCCGCGTTCGACCTCGTGGTTGCGCACAATGACGGGCGGCGACCCGGCCGCAAGCGCCGAAGCGAGGCCGGCAGCGGTGAAGCGGCTCTCCGGACGCACGAACACCTGCAGGCGGTCGAGTGGATTGGCGGTCGGGTCGGGGATGATCTGAGCGCCTATGCCCGGAATGTCCTGGAGCGCATCCTTCCACAGCTTGAGCGCCGCCTCCTCGCGCCGGCGGATGCCGGCGTGATCGCGCTTCTCCCAGGCCTCGAGCGCCGCCATGGTGCCGGCGATGCTTTCCTTGCCGACCTTCATGGCGCGGGCGACGCCGCGGTTCTGCAAATAGGCGGCGCGCACCAGATCCTTGCGTCCGGTAACGATACCGCTGGTCGGGCCGCTGAGAAATTTGTGGCCGCTGTAGACGACGATGTCGGCGCCGCGCGCGAGGAAGGCGCGCAGATCGTATTCCGAAGCGGCGTCGACAATCACCGGCACGCCCTTGGCATGACAGATCTCGCAGAACTCCTCCAGCGAGAGCATGCCGTATTGCACCGTGTGGTGAGCGACCACGTAGAGCGCTGCGGCCGTGCGCTCGTTGATCGCTTCGCGTACGTGATAATCCTGCGTGACGCTTACGGTGCCCGCCGGCACCACCTTGGCGCCGGCGACGCGGATCGACTGGTCGATCGGCGCGCCGTAATTGACGATGTGGCCGAGCTGGATGACGACCTCCGACTTCAGCCCTTCGGTGTCGTCCGGCAGCCGCTCGATCGCCAAAAGATTCGTGCCGGTCATGGCGCCTGCGATCGCCATGGTGATGCCGCTGGCGCAGCAGGCGGTGATGAAGCCCGCCTCGCCGCCGGTGAGGCGCGCGACGACCGAGCTCGCGGCGCGCTGCAGATCGTCCATTTCCACCCATTGCGAGGCGATCTCGGCCATGGCGCTGATCGCTTCGGGAACGATGATCGAGGCCCCAAGCGCCGTCATCGTGCCGGAGACGTTGATGATGGGCCTCAAGCCTAGCCTTTCGCGGATCGTGGTGTTGGAGCCGGTGTCGGAATAGGTCTTCATGGCAGCAGATCCTAATGTCAGGCGGCGATCTCGACCACCGCTTCGATTTCAACGGTTATGTTTCCAGGCAGCGAGCCGACGCCGATCGCCGAACGCGCATGGCCGCCGATCTTGTCGAAGACGTCGGCGAAGAGATCGGAGCAGCCATTGACCACTTTGGGGTGGTCGCTGAAGGTCGGCGTCGCATTGACGAAGCCGAGCAGCTTGACGACACGCACGATGCGGCCGAGATCGCCGGCAGCCGCATGCATGACCGCCAGCAGATTGAGGCCGGTGAGGCGGGCGTGCTCATAGGCCTGCTCGACGGTGACGTCCTCGCCGACCTTGCCGGTGCAGAGCGTGCCGTCGGCGCGCAGCGGTCCCTGGCCGGAGAGGAAGATCAGCCGGCCGCTCTCGGCATGGGTGACGAAGTTGGCGATGGGTGTCGGCGGCTCGGGCAGCGTCAGGCCGAGTTCGGCGAGCCGGATGTAAGGCGTCATGGAAGAAGGCTCCTTGGATGGTCTCAGCCATCCGATGTCCACAATGAATGGCTTCGGCCACCCGATGTCAAAAATGCGAGGCGCGGAAACGCGCCAGGAAGGTGCGCAGCCGCTCGTTGCTGGTCTCCGCGGCGAGCACCTCCTTCGGCGGCCCGACGGCGCTCACCCCGCCATCGGCCATGAAGACGATGCGGCTGGAGGCATCGCGGGCGAAGGCCATCTCATGCGTCACCATCACCATGGTCATGCCGTCCTCGGCCAGGCTGCGCACAACGGCCAGCACCTCGCCGACGAGTTCCGGATCGAGCGCCGAGGTGATCTCGTCGAGCAGCAGGATCTTCGGCTCCATGGCCACCGCGCGGGCAATGCCGACACGCTGCTGCTGGCCGCCGGAAAGTTCGGCCGGCAGGCTGTCGGCCTTGTGGGCGAGGCCGACACGGCCCAGCCAATGCTCAGCGATCGAACGCGCTTCCGCATTGCTCTTGCCGCGCACCTTGGTGAGGCCGAGCATGATATTGCCGGCTGCGGTCAGATGCGGGAACAGGTTGAAGCTCTGAAAGACCATGCCGGTCTCGGCGCGCATGGCTGCCAAGTCGCGCTCGCTGCGCCGCTGGCGCGCGCCGGAGTCGCGAGCAGGACCGGGGCGAAAGCCGACCTCCTTGCCGTCGATGCGGATCGAGCCGCTGTCGTAGCTTTCGAGGAAGTTGACGCAGCGCAGCAGCGTTGTCTTGCCGCTGCCGGAAGGTCCGATGACGGTGACCACCTCGCCCTTCGCCACTTGCAGGCTGACCGAGCGCAGAACCGCGACGGAGCCGAAGGATTTCGACACTTCGGCGATATCGAGAAGAGCGGGGCTTGCGTTCGAATTGGCGGCCATCGTCCTATTCCCGAATGAAGGCGAAGCGCTGTTCCAGCCGGCGGCTGGCGTATGAAAGCGCGTAGTTGACGGTGAAATAGAGCAGGGCACCGAGGATATAGAGCGGCATCGCCTCATAGGTGCGGCCGATGACCTGGTTGATGGCCTGCATCAGGTCGGTGATGCCGAGCAGCGAGACGAGCGCGCTGCCCTTCACCGCATCGGTGACGCCATTGATCCATGGCGGCAGGAAGCGACGGAAGGCCTGCGGGAAGATGACGTAGGCAAGGCGCCGGCGGAAGGTGAGGCCGATCGCCATCGCCGCTTCCGACTGGCCCTTCGGGATCGAAGCGACCGCACCGCGCAGATATTCGACCACCTGCGCGGTCTTGAACAGGGTCAGCGCCAGCACAGCGGCCCAGAAGGACTGCAGGTGCACGCCGACCGCCGGCAGGCCGTAATAGACGAAGAAGATCAGCACCAGGATCGGGATGCCGCGAATGGTGTCGCTGAAGATGCGCACCGCCCAGCGCAACGGCGCCGGTCCGTAGACCAGGCCGACGCCGAGGACGACGCCGGCAATCAGCGACAGCACCACGACCAGGAAGGATACCCAGAGCGTCAGAGCGAAGCCCTGGGCGAGGAACGGCAGGGCGTAGGCGATCTGGCTCAGCATCAGCGTGCCGTCCTGTACCAGCGCTCGACCAGGCGGAGCGCGAAGAGCAGGGCGTATCCCGTTACCAGATACATCGCCGTCACCACGAGATAGACCTCGACGATGCGGAAGGTGTTGAAGTTGATCCACTGCGCGCCGTAGGTCAGCTCGGGCACGGAGATGACAGAGGCGACCGAGGTGTCCTTGAACAGCGAGATGAAGGTGTTGGAGAGCGCCGGCAGCGTGATGCGCATCATCGTCGGAAGGCGCACATGCAGCAGACGCTGCCAGGGTGTCAGCCCAATCGCCTTGCCGGCATCGATCTGGCCGCGCGGCACTGCCTCCAAGCCGGAGCGGAACACCTCGACCAGATAGGCGCCGCTATAGAGCGCAAGCGTCGCAACGAAGGAGGTCTGCGCGCTATAGGCGAGGTCGACCACCGTCGGCAGGCCGTAGAAGACGAGATAGACAAGCAGGATCAGCGGCACGTTGCGGATGAATTCGACATAGGCCGCGATGATGCCGCGCACGACGCGCCCGGCCGAGACATACCAGACGGCCAGCACCAGCCCGATGACGATGCCGATGGCGATCGAGATCACGGCAAGCTCGAGGCTGAGCAGCAGCCCGCCCCACAGCTTGTCGAAATGGCGCCAGATCAGGTTGAAGTTGAGCGTGTAGCCCATGCGTCCGTCTCAATGGCCAGCGGCGGATCATCGTCCGCTCGGCCCGTGTCGAGGAGAAACCGACGGAAGGACGTTTCCTTCCGCCGGTTCCGTCTGATGCGCTTGATCAGATGACCGGGAAGCCCGGATGGCGCGGCGGCGGCTCCTGGCCGAAATATTCCTTGAAGGCAGCATCGTAGAGTGCCGTCTCGTGGCCGAACATGGCGATGGTGAAGGTCTGGTTGACGAAGGTCAGCCAGTCGAGATCACCTTGCCGCAGCGCCGCGCCGTAGAGCATCGAGTACCAGCTCTTGCCGGCGTCGAAATATTTCTCGGGGTTGCGCGAGGCGAGCCAGCGC
Source organism: Mesorhizobium sp. M3A.F.Ca.ET.080.04.2.1 (assembly GCF_003952525.1). Lineage (NCBI taxonomy): Bacteria > Pseudomonadati > Pseudomonadota > Alphaproteobacteria > Hyphomicrobiales > Phyllobacteriaceae > Mesorhizobium > Mesorhizobium sp. M3A.F.Ca.ET.080.04.2.1. The sequence goes on from NZ_CP034451.1 coordinate 4,253,242, forward strand.
ACGGTTGAGAGATCGACCGCCGCGGCATCGACGCGCTTCGATTCCAGCGCCTGCAACACATTGGCCTGGGTGTCGATCTGCATCACCTGCGCCTGCGGCAGGGCATAGTGCACCGAGCTTTCGGCATCGACATTCTGCAGGATCGAGACGCGCGTGGCCGAACCCGCGGCAAGCAGCTTGTCGAAGGTCTTGTTCTCGGCGCCGGGCAGCGTCAGCAGGGCGACGCCTTCGACATAGTATGGCCGCGAGAAATGGATCAGTTGCGAACGCTGCGCGGTCATGGTCATGAACTGGATGGTGATGTCGACCTTGTTGGTGGTCACGTTCGGAATGCGCTGCGCCGGGTCCTGCGCGACGAACTCGACCTTTGTCGGATCGTCGAAAAGACCCTTGGCGAGGATGCGGCCCATGGTGATGTCCATGCCGACCAGTTCGCCGGCGTCGTTCTCGAAATGCCACGGCGCGTTCGTGCTGCCGGTGCCGACAATCAGCTTGCCGCGGTCGAGCGCCGTGCGCAGCACGCTGTCGGACGCGGCTTGCGCGGCCGCCTTCTCGGCACTGATGGCGGTGAGCGCGCCTGCCGTTGCCAGTCCGGCCATTCCCAGCTTCAAAAAGTCACGTCTTCCGGATGCGTCGTTCACGGCGACCTCCCTTCGTGTTGTGTTCCCCTGCGAGCCATACACGCGTCCGTGATCGACAAGCGGTTGTCTCTTACAAGAGACGCATGTATGTTGTACAAGACAATACTAACACCAGGAATCGACAATGCAAGATGGCGAGACGCTGACCGAATGGCAGGCTGGCGGGGCGGACGAGGAAAGGCCGGCCAATTCCCGCGAGAAGGGCATGAATCGGGTGCTCCACATTCTGGAGTTCCTGCATGCGACCCAGCGGGCGATCGGCATCGGCGAGCTGGCAAAGGGGGTGAATGCGCCGCGCTCGACGACCTACACGCTGGTGCGCGACCTGGTGGATGCCGGGCTGCTTGAGATGGCCGGCGACGGCAACCGCGTCTACTTCGGCAAGAAGCTCTATCTCTACGGAATGGCCTATATGCGCGGCAACGACCTGCTGCGGCGCGGCCGCCAGGAGGTCGACACGCTGTCGCGGGAGACCGGGGAGACCTCGGAACTGTGCATGCTGCAGAGCGGCCGCTACACGATCGTCCACTCCAGTCCGGGCACGAGGCCGTTCCGGATCAGCTCGGCCACCGGCCTGCAGATACCGCTTCCCTGGACGGCGTCGGGCAGGCTGCTGCTTGCGGGCCTGGACAGAAGCCGCATCGAAGCGATGATCTCGGACGGCGACCTCGTGCTGCCGGATGGGCGCAAGCTATCGCTCGACGATTTCATCGACGACATCGGCAGGGCGCGCGTCGCCGGCTATTGCGTGACGTCGGGCCTCGTCGACGCCTACACCAAATGCCTGGCGGCGCCGGTCTTTTCGGCACCCGGCAAGGTCGAGGCGACGATGTGCCTGGTGGTTCCGATCGACACGTCGGAAGAACGAACGGGCGAACTGGTCGCGCTGCTGCGCGAACGCGCCGCACGGCTTTCGATCTCCTGATACGGCTGAAGCCGGAGGCGGCTCAGGCGATGATGTCGGGGATGATGCGGTCTTCCAACCTCATCAGCCTGTCCTTCAGGAGCAGCTTCTTTTTCTTCATGCGCTGGATCTGAAGCGGGTCACAGCCTGTGGCGATCATCGCATTGATGGCGGCGTCGAAATCGGCGTGTTCCTGTTTCAGCCGGGAAAATTCTAGGCGTATCTCAGCCTGTTCCTGCTCGGACATTATCTACCGTGTGCAAATGCGACGCCCAAGGGGCCTTGTTGAGCGCGGCCGGTGGGGTTTGTGACCGGCGCGCCGCTGATATCACATTTCACATTGTCGTGGAATGCTACCACGCGGCATTCGACATCGAGATCGGATGGTGGCAGACTGTCATCATGCCGTCACAGTAGCGAGCCTGCGGTGGACGTTGCCTTGTGATGGCTGCAATCGAGGAAACCATGAAAGGGAGAACCAATCATGTCTCTTGCGTCCCATCTTGATGAGCTGCAGCGGAAGCACGGCGACATCGAGCGCGAACTCACCGACGCCATGAACCATCCGTCGGTGGACGACCTCGAAATCGTGAATCTCAAGCGGCGCAAGCTGGCAATCAAGGACGAGATTGAAAAGCTGAAGGCAAAACCGACGGCACACTGAAGCTCCTTTAGGCAACACCCCGCGCCCCTGCGGCGCAGTCCTCCTCCGGTAGCGTCTCAGCCGCCGGAGCTTGGGTTCTTACTTCGGATTTTGGGTCGTTTCGGCTCGGTGGCGTCTTTGGACGCCTCCGGTGCCGTAATTGGGCACATATTCTCAACACCCAGCACTGCGGCCGATTTGCGGGCTTACCTGCCAGTCGGCATTGACAAGCCATCCTTGCTCCTCCACCTCATGCCCGGAACTTCCAGATGAAGGCGGCCGGCATGACCGGATATTTCTCTTCTCCCTTCCCGCGCCGGGCTTCGGTCGGCGTTTCCGTCGGCGGCGTGGTCGTCGGCGGCGGCGCGCCGGTGGTCGTGCAGTCGATGACCAACACCGATACGGCCGATGTCGACCAGACGGTTGCCCAGGTCGCGGCGCTGCATCGTGCCGGCTCGGAGATCGTGCGCATCACCGTCGATCGCGACGAGAGCGCCGCTGCGGTGCCGCGCATCCAGGAGCGCCTGGCGCGGCTCGGCGTCAATGTGCCGCTGGTCGGCGATTTCCATTATATCGGCCACAAGCTGCTCGCCGATCACCCGGCCTGCGCCGAGGCGCTGGCGAAATACCGCATCAATCCCGGCAATGTCGGCTTCAAGGACAAGAAGGACCGCCAGTTCGCGGCGATCGTCGAAATGGCGATCCGATACGACAAGCCGGTGCGCATCGGCGTCAACTGGGGCTCGCTCGACCAGGAGCTCCTGACCCGGCTGATGGACGAGAACCAGGCGCAGGGCTCTCCGCTCACCGCGCAGGAGGTCACGCGCGAGGCGATCGTGCAGTCGGCAATCCTGTCGGCCGAGATGGCGGAAGAGATCGGGCTCGGCCGCGACAAGATCATCCTGTCGGCCAAGGTCAGCGGCGTGCAGGACCTGATCGCCGTCTACACCGAGCTCGCGACGCGCTCGAACCACGCGCTGCATCTCGGCCTCACCGAGGCCGGCATGGGCACCAAAGGCATCGTCGCATCATCCGCCGCCATGGGCATTCTCCTGCAGCAGGGCATCGGCGATACGATCCGCATTTCGCTGACGCCGGAGCCGAACGGCGACCGCACCCGCGAGGTGCAGGTGTCGCAGGAACTGCTGCAGACCATGGGCTTCCGGCAGTTCGTGCCGATCGTCGCCGCCTGCCCGGGCTGCGGCCGCACGACGTCGACGGTTTTCCAGGAACTGGCCCAGAGCATCCAGGCCGATATCCGCAAGAACATGCCGGTGTGGCGCGAGAAATATCCCGGCGTCGAGAACCTCAAGGTCGCGGTGATGGGCTGCATCGTCAACGGTCCCGGCGAATCCAAGCATGCCGATATCGGCATATCGCTGCCGGGCACCGGCGAGACGCCGACGGCGCCGGTCTTCATCGACGGCAAGAAGGCGGCGACCTTGCGCGGACCGTCGATAGCCCAGGATTTCGAGAAGATGGTCGCCGACTATATCGAGCAGAGGTACGGACACGGCAAAGCAGCGGCCGAGTAGGCCGATGCGACGCTTGTTCGGGGCGGCACTGATCCTGACTTGCGCGCTGATGTCGGCCGGTGAGGCGTTCGCCGATCCGCCGCAGTCACATTCGGCCGCCAAAAGGCTGATCGGCCGCGTCTGCGACCTGATCGAGGGCGAGGCCGTCAGGAACGGTCTGCCCAAGGATTTCTTTGCCAGGCTGATCTGGAAGGAAAGCCGCTTCGACCCCAACGCGGTGAGCCCGGTGGGCGCCGAAGGCATCGCCCAGTTCATGCCGGGCACCGCCAAGCTGCGCGGGCTCGCCGATCCCTTCGACATCGGGCAGGCGATTCCGGCTTCAGCGAAATATCTCGCCGAGATGAAGGTCAGCTACGGCAATCTCGGCCTTGCGGCTGCCGCCTACAATGCGGGCGAGAACCGCGTGTCGCGCTGGCTCTCCTCCGGCGGCTTCCTGCCGATGGAGACGGAAAGCTATGTCTTCGACATCATGGGCGAGCCGGTCGACAAGTTCTCGGACACCGCCTACGACGGCACCATCCGGCCACTCGATCCGAAGATGAGCTTCGCGGTCGCCTGCCGCAGGCTGCCGGTGATCATGTCGCAGACCGTCGCCATGGCGTCGATCAACGTCAAGCCATGGGGCGTGCAGGTGGCCGGCAATTTCCGGCGCTCGGCGGCGATCGGCCAGTGGCTCAGGGTGCGCGGCCGCTTCCCGGCGCTGCTTGCCAACCACGATCCGGTGGTCAGCCGGGTGCGCACGCCGATCGGCCGGCGCGGCATCTATGCGGTCAGGATCGGCGCCGATACGAGGGCCGAGGCCAACGGCATCTGCAATAAGCTGCACGGCGTCGGCGGCGCCTGCGTGGTGATGCGCAACCGGTAGGACGCCTGCGACAAAATATTAGAAACGCTGTCGAAGGAACTCGGCGGTGGGTCGTCGGTCGCCTCCTTCAGAAGCGCCTCACGCTCTCTTCGCTGCCACCGTTTCGCTGAGCCAGGTGCCGATCTTGGCGCCGAGGCGGTCGGGCGAGACCGGCTTCGGCAGATAGTCGTCCATGCCGGCCTCGATGCATTTTTCGCGGTCGCCCTTCAGCGCATGCGCGGTGACGCCGATGATCGGCGTATGGCCGCCATTCTGCTGCTCGATGGCGCGGATGGCGCGCGTCGCCTCGTAGCCGTTCATCTCCGGCATCGAGACATCCATCAGCACCAGCCGCGGCCGCAGCGAGCGGTACATCTCTACCGCCGTGCGGCCATTGCCGGCGATGCGGTAGCTGAGACCAAGGCCGTTGAGGATCTGGCCGAAGACCAACTGGTTCACCTCATTGTCCTCGGCGATGAGGATGTCGATCGGGCCGCCCGGGGCGACGGTCTCCGGAGCCGAGGGCACCGAAACCGCCGGGCCGCGGATGACGGTAAAGGCCGGGGGCGCGGCCTGAATCGCAACCGGCTCGCGCACGAAATGCGCCCTGCCGGCCTGCGTGCGCGCCTTCTGGATGGCGGAGATCACGGTGCCGAGCAGCACCGCCGAGCGCGCCGGCTTGGTGAGATGGGCGGCAATGCCGAAATCGATCACCATCCTGCCGAAATCGATCTGGTCGACTGAGGTCAGCAGCACGACCGGAATGCCGGCGAGGCGACTGTCGGCGGCAATCGCCTTGGCGACATCGGCGCCGTTCATGCCGGGCATCTGGTAATCGAGGATGATGCAGTCGACCGAAGCGCCCAATTGGCAGGCACGGTCGAGGAAAGCGAGGCCCACAGCGCCGCTTTCGGCCGCCGCACAGTCGAAGCTCCAGCTTCTCAGCTGTTCCAGCAGGATTTCGCGGTTGACCGGATTGTCGTCGATGACCAGCACACGCGCGCCGGTGACATCCACCGGCACGATCTCGTCGCGCGCATCCTGGTTGTGCGCCGGCAGCGGCACGGCGAACCAGAACACGGAACCACGCCCGATCTCGCTTTCGACGCCGATCTTGCCGCCCATCAGGTCGACGAGGCGGGCGGCGATCGCAAGGCCGAGGCCGGTGCCTTCGTGGCGGCGGGTCGAGGAGCCGTCGACCTGCGCGAACTTCTCGAACACGCTTTGCAGCTTCTCGGCGGGGATGCCGATGCCGGTATCCTCGACGCGCACCTTGAGCTGGACCACGCCGTCGACGACATTGCCGCCGACATCGATCAAGACATGTCCCTTCTCGGTGAACTTCACCGCGTTGCCGAGCAGGTTGGTGACGATCTGGCGGAAACGTCCGGCATCGCCGACGACGAAGCCCGGCAGGTGCGGGTCGACGCGCACGATGAGCTCGAGGTTCTTCTCGGCGACGCGTGCCGACACCAGCGTCGCCACGTCCTCGACCGCTTCGGCAAGACGGAACGGGGCGGGGTCGAGTGTGAGCTGGCCGGCATTGATCTTCGAGAAGTCGAGGATGTCGTTGATGATGGTGAGCAGCGCATTGCCGGATTTGACGATGACGTCGGTGAAGGTCTTCTGGCGCGGCGTCAGCTCGGTCTTGGCGAGAAGCTCGGCCATGCCCAGCACGCCGTTCATCGGCGTGCGGATCTCATGGCTCATATTGGCGAGGAACTCGGACTTGGCGCGGTCGGCCGCCTCGGCCTTGAACAGCGATGCAGCGGTCTCGGCGAAGGCGCGGCGGATCGCCCTTTCCATCGGCCGGAAGATCCAGAACGCGGCTATGGCGAGCACGGCGAACAGAAGGCCGCTCGCCCACAAAAGCAGCCGGTCGCTGGAGGCGTCGGCGAGGTGGCGCTCGTCATCGAGCGCGGTGCGCACGCGCACCAGCATCGGCTGGGCGAACAGGTCGTTCTGGTTGCGGATCTCGCGGTAGCTCCACTCATCGACCTTCTGCGCCGTCGACATAAGATTGAAGTTGCGCACCATGTCGCGTGCCGACCAGAACAGATCGCCGTTCACCGAAGCGGACTCGAGCGCGTTGACCGTGTTCTTCGACAGGCGCGGCCTGATAGCGGCAAGCTCCGCCGTGAGAATATTGATCTCGCTGGTCAGGCGTTCGGAATGGCCGCGCGCGGCCGTGGTCAACGCGTCGCGTGTCTCGGCTCGCCAGGCAGTGCTGGTCGTCTCGGCAAAATTGGTGGCGTTGCGCAGGTCGCGCGCGAAGATGACGAAATTGCCGCTGAGCGTATCGACGTCGTGGCGGAAGGAGTTCACGCGATTGAGGGCGAACATCACGGCGGCGGAAGCCAGCGCGAAGATCAACAGGCCCGAGACATAGCGGACCCGGATCGACCGGAGGAAGGAGGAATATTCCGGCATGCGCAACCCCAACCAATACGCATCATTTGAATGGTCGGGATTACGCTTGATTTACATTAAGATTTCGTTCGCGCTGCCGCCTCTCCTGCCTCCCAATTCAAGGCTTCTGGGCACCATCAATCCGCCGCCAGGGGAAACTCGTTGGCGATGGTGACGTGATGGTGAATGCGGCCTTCGAAATATTTGGCCAGCACTGCCTCGGTCGCCGCCCGCGACTCGGCCCGTACCGGGCTGGCGAGAGCCGCGTCGACAGCTGCCATGTCGCGATAGTTGATCGCCAGGATCAGCGGGAATTCCGGCGCGCCATCGTCGCGTTTCTCGGCGAAGCTGACGCGCACATCGAGCGCACCCGGGAAAGCCTTCCACTTCGGCAGGATGGTCTCGATCACGTCCCTGCGGAACGCCTCGATCTGGCCTTGCTTGACCTTGCCCTCAAACAGCGCATAGCGGGTGATCATGTGTTCTTCTCCTCGTCGTTGCGCCGGAAAAATTCCATCAAAGCAGCCTGATCCTCGCCACCCAGTCCGGCGGCCGTCAGCAGGCGATGCACCTCGGCGCAGAGCGCCGTCAGCGGCATGGCCGTATGTGTGCGCCGCGCCAGATCCTGCGCGGCGTTGAGATCCTTCACCATGTTGTCGATGCGGCCGGTGCGGCGGTAGTCGCGGGTGGCGAAGCGCGGCAGGTATTCCTGCAGGATGGCGCTGTCGGCGCGGCCGCCCTTCAACGCCTGCGGGATCTTCAGCGCGTCGACGCCGGCGTCGAGCGCCAGCCGCGTCGCCTCCGCCACGGCCATGAAATTCAGCGCGCAGAGCACCTGGTTGATCAGCTTCGTCGTCTGCCCCGCACCGGCCGGGCCCATATGCGTGTAGTTGCTGGCGACATGGCGGAGCACCTTGTGCGCGTCCGCCACATCTTCCGCCTTGCCACCGGCCATCAGCGTCAACTCGCCGACGAGGGCTTTCGGCGCCCCGCCCGAGAGCGGAGAGTCGACCCAGCGCAGACCCTTTTCGCCGGCGTCCACCGCCAGCTGGCGCGTGGCGTCAGGGTCGATCGACGACATGTCGACGATCAGCGTGCCGGGCTTCGCGCCGGCGGCGACGCCGCCATCGCCGAACACGGCGCGGCGTACGATCGCCGCGGAATTAAGGCTGAGGATGACGAAGTCGGCCGCAGCGGCGGCCGCGGCCGCACTGGCCGCGGCGCTGGCTCCCCTGGCAACCAGCGTTTCCACCTTGGCGGTGTCGAGGTCGAACACGAAGAGCCGGTTGCCGGTGGCAAGCAGGCGTTCGCCGATCGCTCCGCCCATGGCGCCGGCGCCGATGAGCGCGACTATGTTGGTCATGACGGCCGCTCCTCAAATCTGGACGTTATGTCCGCGACAATCTTTTCGAGCGGCGCGTCGATCGCGACCGTGATCGCATTCTCGTCTTTGCCCGGCACCTCCAGCGTCGCGAACTGGCTGTCGAGGAGGCTGGTCGGCATGAAGTGGCCGGTGCGCTCGTGCATGCGCCGCGAGATCAGTTCGCGCGACCCCTCGAGATATACGAACAGCACCGGCGCACCGGCCCGCTCGGTGATGAAATCGCGATAGGCGCGCTTGAGCGCCGAACAGCCGACGATGACCGGTGCGGGCTGCCGCCTCAGCGTTTCGCCGACCTTCGCCAACCACGGCCACCTGTCGGCGTCGTCAAGCGGAATGCCGGCGCTCATCTTGGCGATATTGGCCTCGGGATGCAGCTTGTCGCCATCCACAAAGGTTGCGGCGATCGCGCGGGTCAGCGCTTCGCCGATGGTCGTCTTGCCCGACCCGGTGACGCCCATGACCACCATGCGCGGCGGCGGGTCAGATCGAAGCCGTGATGCCGCCGTCGACATAGAGAACATGTCCATTGACAAAGGATGATGCCTCGGAGGCCAGGAAGACGCAGGCGCCGACAAGCTCCTCGACCCTGCCCCAGCGGCCGGCCGGCGTGCGCTTTTCGAGCCAGGCGCTGAAGGCCGGGTCGGCGACAAGGGCGGCGTTGAGCGGGGTGTCGAAATAGCCGGGCGCAATCGCGTTGCACTGCAACCCGTGCCTGGCCCAGTCGGTCGCCATGCCTTTGGTCAGATTTCCGACCGCGCCCTTGGTCGCCGTATAGGGCGCGATGCCCGGGCGGGCGAGCGCCGTCTGCACGCTGGCGATGTTGATGATCTTGCCGCGGCCGCGCCGGATCATGTGGCGCGCCACCGCCTGGCCGACGTGGAAGACGCTGGCGATATTGGCCTGCAGCAGGCGCTCGAACGCGTCGGCGGGAAAATCCTCGAGCGGCGTGCGGAACTGCATGCCGGCATTGTTGACCAGGATGTCGATCGGACCGTGGGCCTGCTCGAACGCGTCGATCGCGGCCCGGACCCCCTCATGGTCGGTCGCATCGAAGGCGAGTGTGAGTGCATGGGGGATTTGAGCGGCCGCGGCAGCGAGCTTCGCCGGGTCGCGGCCGTTCAGGATCACCCTGGCTCCGGCGTCGGCAAGGCCCTTGGCCAGGGCAAAACCGATGCCTTGCGAGGAGCCGGTGACGAGCGCCATGCGCCCGGTGAGATCGAACAGAGTGGATGACATTTTTCCAATTGCCTCTCGTCGCTGAGCGCCTTATGTTATCGATAACATCTTCTGTCAAGTCAAGCGGAGCGAAAAACCGATGCAGCGGCCTCACATCCTTCAGGTTGGACCCTATCCCGCGTGGGACGAGGCGCCGCTCAATGAGGCCTTCGTGGTGCATCGCTATTTTGCCGCCGACGACAAGCCGTCCTTCCTCGCCGAGATCGGTCCGCAGGTGCGCGCCATCGCAACCCGCGGCGAACTGGGCGCGAGCCGCGCCATGATCGATGCCTGCCCCTCGCTGGAGATCGTCTCCGTCTACGGCGTCGGTTTCGATGCGGTCGATCTCGCCGCATGCCGGGAACGGGGCGTCCGCGTCACCAACACGCCCGACGTGCTGACCAACGACGTCGCCGATCTCGGCATCGCCATGATGCTGTGCCTGTCGCGCGGCATGATCGGCGCCGAGCGCTGGGTGCGCGACGGCAGTTGGGCAGCGAATGGGCTCTATCCGCTCAAGCGCCGCGTCTGGGGCCGGCGGGCCGGCGTGCTCGGGCTCGGCCGCATCGGCTACGAGGTGGCCAAGCGTCTTGCCGGGTTCGGCATGGACATCGCTTATAGCGACGTCGCGCCGAAGGACTTCGCTCCGGATTGGGAGTTCGTCGCCGATCCGGTCAAGCTGGCCAGGCGTTCGGACTTCCTGTTCGTGACGCTGGCGGCGTCGGCCGCGACGCGCCACATCGTCAACGGCGAGGTGATCGCAGCGCTGGGCGAGGACGGCATGCTGATCAACATCTCGCGCGCCTCCAACATCGATGAGGAAGCGCTGCTCGACGCGCTCGAGAAGAAGGTGCTGGGTTCGGCCGCGCTCGACGTCTTCGAAGGCGAGCCCAAGCTCAATCCCCGCTTCCTGGCGCTCGACAACGTGCTTTTGCAACCGCACCATGCGTCCGGCACCGTCGAAACGCGCAAGGCGATGGGCAAGCTGGTGCGCGACAATCTTGCCGCTCATTTCGCCGGCGAGCCGCTGCTGACGCCTGTGCTCTAGACATGTTTTGCGCGTTTCGAGGCAAACCGTTGCGCGCCTTTTCATGAACTGCTCGAGGAGTTCGCTCATCATGAAGTCAATCGTCATCCACGCCGCCAAGGACCTTCGTATCGAGGACCGGGCCGTCGAGGACGCGGATTCGGGCCAGGTGCTGCTGCGTCTTGCCGTCGGCGGCATCTGCGGCAGCGACCTGCACTACTACAATCACGGCGGCTTCGGAACGGTGCGCCTGAGGGAGCCGATGATCCTCGGCCATGAGGTATCGGGAGTCATCGAAAAGATCGGTCCCGGCGTCAGCGGGCTGGAGACCGGGCAACTGGTCGCCGTCTCGCCGTCGCGGCCCTGCTACACCTGCCGCTATTGCCGGGAAGGCATGCACAACCAGTGCCTCAACATGCGCTTTTATGGCAGCGCCATGCCGTTCCCGCATATCCAGGGGGCGTTCCGCGAAATGCTGGTAGCGGACGCGATACAATGCGTTCCGGCCGATGGGCTGACCGCCGCCGAGGCGGCGATGGCCGAACCGCTGGCGGTGTGTCTGCATGCAACGCGCCGGGCCGGCGAGATGCTGGGCAAGCGCGTGCTGGTCACCGGCTGCGGACCGATCGGCCTGCTGTCGATCCTGAGCGCGCGGCGCGCGGGCGCCGCCGAGATCGTCGCCGTCGACATTGCCGATTTCACGCTGGCGATGGCGATGCGCGCCGGCGCCGACAAGACCATCAACACCCGAACCGATCCGGATGGGCTCGCGCCCTATCTTGCCGACAAGGGAACATTCGATGTCCTTTACGAATGTTCGGGCGCGGCGGCGGCGCTGGCGCAAGGCATCTCGGCGCTGCGCCCGCGCGGGACGATCGTCCAGCTTGGCCTTGGCGGCGGCGAAATGGCGCTGCCGATGACGGCGATCACCACCAAGGAACTGTCGCTGCACGGCTCGTTCCGCTTCCACCCCGAACTCGCCGTCGGGGTCGAACTGATGCGCAAGGGGCTGATCGACGTGAAGCCGCTGATCACCCACACGGTGGCCTGCGGCGAGGCGCTGTCCGGCTTTGAGCTCGCCAACGACCGCAGCCAGGCGATGAAGGTCCAGATCGCTTTCGCATAGGCGGCGGCGATGCGTTGCAATCCGATGTGATATCGATAACGTACGGCCATGCAGTCTTCGCCAAAACGCCCGACCATGGCCGATGTCGCGCATCGCGCCAATGTCTCGACCATGACCGTCTCGCGCGCTTTCAAGCGCGACGCCTCGGTCAGCGCCGACACGCGCGACCGCATCCTCAAGGCCGCGGAAGAGCTCGGCTATGTCTTCGACAGCATTGCCGCCAACCTGTCGTCGCGGCGGTCGGGTTTCGTCGCGGTGACGATCCCTTCGATCAACAATGCCAACTTCGCCGACACGGTGCGCGGCATGACCGAGGGCCTGCGCGACAGCGGGCTGGAGATCCTGCTCGGCTTCACCGATTACAATGTCGAGGAGGAAGAGCGCCTGGTCGGCCAGCTGCTGCAGCGGCGGCCGGAAGCGATCATCGTCACCGGCGGGCGGCATACGCCGCGCTGCCGCAAGATGCTGGCCAATGCCGGCGTCCCGGTGGTGGAGACCTGGGACCTGCCGGCCGATCCGATCGGCCATGTCGTCGGTTTTTCCAACGCGGAGGCCGGGCGCCTGATGGTCGATCATTTCGTCGAACGCGGGTACTCGAGGCTCGGCTTCATCGGCGGCGACACCTCGCGCGACACGCGCGGCCTGGACCGTCGGCGCGGCTTCGTCGCGGCGCTGCAGGGCCGCGGGCTCGATGCGTCGCGCGTGATTGCGTCCGGCGTGCCGCCGATCTCGATGCGCGAGGGCGCGGCCGCCATGGTCGAGATGATCTCGCGCTGGCCGGACACACAGGCGGTGATGTGCGTGTCGGACCTTTCGGCCTTCGGCGCGCTGATGGAGTGCGTGCGGCGCGGCATCCGCGTGCCGGAGGATGTCGCGATCGCCGGCTTCGGCGCCTATGACCTTGCCGAGCAGTCGGTGCCGCCGATCACCACGATCGATGTCGGCGCCCACGAGATCGGCGTGCGTGTCGCGGAGCTGGTGCTCGACCTGCTCAGTGGACGCCGCGCGGCCGACGATCGGGTGGTGGTCGGCATGACGCCCAAGGTGATCGTGCGCCACACGGCCTGAGCTTGGGAAAAACAAACGGCCGGCGGTGACCGCCGGCCGCTCGCTTGTCCTGCGAATGGCGCTTACTTGCCCCAGATCTCCTTGTATTGGTCGCGGTAGCCGTTGCCCGGGTCGAAGCGGTTGTCCGGGCCGCCGTCGAATTCGACATTGTCCGAAGTCACGACATGCAACGGCGAGATGTAGCCCGACCATTTCTCGCCGGCCATGGCGCGGTTGAGCTCGTCGACGAGCTGCCAACCCTGCAGATTCAGCGGCTCGGCCACCGTCACCTTCTGGAACTGGCCGGAGCGGATGCGCTGGTAGGCAGATTCGGAGCCATCGCCCGCCGCCACGTTGATCGGCGCGTCGGTGCCCGACTTGCCGGCCGCCGCCAGCGACGGTCCCATGAAGTCGAAATAGAGGTCGTTGATCGCCAGCGAATGCGTCCATTGACCGCCGTATTTCTGCAGCAGCGAGGTGGTGAGCTGCGGCATGCGCTGCGAGGTCTCGGCGATCGGCGTGTCGACATATTCGAGCACCTTGCCGCCGAGATCCTCGATCTCCTTCTTCATTCGATCCGCCTTGGCGATGGCGATCTGGTAGGTGGAATCGGTGAAGATGATGACGCCGGGCTTGCCCTTGGCGTCGACAAAGGCCCAGTCGGCGGCGGCCTTCGACACTTCCATCGGATCGGTCGAGACATTGGCGATGATGCCGAGATCGTCGATCGGTCCGACGGTCGGCGCGGCATGCCATGCCGCCATCGGGATCTTGGCGGCCCTGGCCTGCTCCATCGCCGGCTTCTGCTCCACGGCATCGAAGCCGTTGATGATGATGCCGTCGGGATTGAGCGCCAGCGCCTGGCCGAAGGCCGCGGTGCGGCCGCCGATCGAGCCGGCGCCGTCAAGCGTCTTGACCGTCCAGCCGAGCGCAGCAGCGGCTTCCTCGACGCCCTTGGTGACGCCGAGGATGCCACCGTTCTTCATGTCGGCGCCGAGCACGACGATTGTCTTGCCGGCAGCGCCCTTCGGTCCGGTCGTCGGTCCATCCCACTTCTCGACCTTGCTGGCGTATTTGTCGACGACCGCCTTGGCGTCGGCCATCGGGTCGGCCAGGCTCGGCGAGGCAATGCCGAGCGCCAGGCAGGCGACGCCAAGCTGAAGGACTGTTCTGCGCTGCATATCGTTTCTCCCATTAAGCGTTGTTGGATGTCGTTGTCGGTTGGCTAGTGGCTGGTTGGCTGGTGGATGCGGGGGGCGGCACGACCGCGCCGCGGCGGCGCTGCGCGTAACCGGCAATACCGATCGCGACCAGCAGCGTGACGCCATTGAACAGCGGCTCGACCCAGAACGAGCCGCCGAACTGCTGGATGCCGGAAATGCCGACGGCGAGGATGACGACGCCGACGATCGTGCCCCAGACGTTGACGCGGCCGGGCTTTATGGTGGTCGAGCCGAGAAACGCGCCGACCAGTGCCGGCAAGAGGTATTCGAGGCCGACGCTGGCCTGGCCGATCCTGAGTTTGGACGCCAGGAGCACGCCGCCAAGCGCGGTCAGCGCGCCGGAGGCGACGAAGGCGCCCATGACGAATTTCTGCACCGGAATGCCGTTGAGCGCTGCAGCCTTCGGATTGGCGCCGATGGCGTAGAGATAACGGCCGAGCGGCATGTATTCGAGCACCAGCCACATCACGAGTGCCAGCGCGACCACGTAGTAGCCGGTGATCGGCAGGCCGAACAGCATCGTGCCGTTGAGCGAGAGGAAGCCGTCGGGAAGCACGCCGACGACCTGACGCCCGCCCGTGTACCACATGGCCAAGGCATAGAGCACGGTGCCGGTGCCGAGAGTGGCGATGAAGGAATCGATGCGTGCCACCTCGACCAGCAGGCCATTGATGAAGCCGGTGAGCACGCCGAGCAGGATGACGATCAGCACGGCAAGCGTCCAGGGCACGCCGAAGGCGGTCTGCAGGCTGATGGCGAGGATGTGCCACAACACGATGCCGTAGCCGACCGTCAGGTCGATGCGTCCCGAGGCCATCGGGATCATCGCCGCCAGCGACAGGAGCGCGATGATCGCCTTGTCGGAAATGATCGAGCGCAGGTTGAGCAGGGTCGGGAAGGTCCGCGGCAGGAGCAGCGAGAAGAGCAGGATCAAAAGCAGCGTCAGGATCGGCAGACCGTAGACCGGCAGGTAGCGCGCCGCTTTCTGGCTGGCGCTCAGGCCCGAGAGTTCCGAGCGGGTCGGCTCCAGCGCCGTCGATTTGATCGAATTCATGGATCCTCCTCAGGCTGCCTCGGATACGGACGCGGCGCTGATGAGCGCCGCCGTCGTCAAGGCATCGCCGGCCAGTTCGCGCACGATGCGGTTATGCGAGAAGACCAGTGCGCGATGGCAGATATGCGCGACCTCCTCGAAATCGGTGGAGACGACGATGACCGCCAGCCCGGCTTCGACGGCGGCCGCGATCAGCCGGTAGATTTCGGCCTTGGCGCCGACATCGACGCCCGCCGTCGGGTCCTCGGCGATCAAGAGCTTGCGTTCCGTCGCCAGCCAGCGGCCGACCACCACCTTCTGCTGGTTGCCGCCGGACAGCGCCTCGATCGGGAGATGCGGGTCGTTGGGCCGCAGCCCCAGCCGGGTGCCGAGCTCCCGCGTTAGCTCACTCTCCCGCGCCGGCTTCATAAAGGAGAAAAGCCCGCGGCCGATGGCCGACGGGTTGAGGTACATGTTCTCGCGCACGGAGAGCGACAGCGCCACCGACTCCTCGGTGCGGTCGCGCGCAATCAGCCCGACGCCGGCGGCAAGGGCCGCCCCGACCGAGGACAGGTCGAGATGCTTGCCGTCGAGCAGGACGGTGCCCTCGAAGTGCTCGGCACCGAACAAGGCGCGGCCGACGGCTTCCTGCCCGGCGCCGCGCAGGCCGACTAGGCCAAGCAGTTCGCCGGACCGGGCCTCGAAGCGGATGGGGCCGACGCTGCCGCAGGTGAGATTTTCCACCTTGAGCCGCTCCGGCCCCTCCTGCCAGCGCGACTTGGCGAACATCTGGTGCGCCGGGCGGCCGACGATGAGGTCGACCAGTTCCTGCGGCGTGGTCTCGGCGACCGGCTTGACCGCGACCATGCGACCGTCGCGCATGACCGCAACCCGGTCGGCGATGCGGAACACCTCGTCCAGCCGGTGCGAGACATAGATCATGCCGACGCCGCGCTCGCGCAGCGGCCGCAGCGCCTCGAACAGCCGCTCGACCTCGTCCGCCGGCAGGCTGGCCGTCGGCTCGTCGAGCACCAGGACATCCGCTTCCGTGGCCAGGGCGCGGGCGATGGCGACCAGCGACTTTTCGGTTCGCGACAGATCCTGGACGCGTGTCGCCGGATCGAAAGCGCAGCCGACCAGCGCCAGCGCGCGCTCGGCGCGGCGTTCGGTGTCGCGCCAGTCGATCAGGCCGGAACGGCGCGAGAAACCCTGCGCCATGCCGACATTCTCGGCCACCGTCATCCATTCGATCAGACCGAGGTCCTGATGGATGAAGGCGACCTTCTGTGGCAGGCTGGGGCTCGGCGGGCGATGATGATAGTCCTCGCCGCGAAACCGGATCGTGCCCTGGTCGCGCTTGTGGATGCCGGCGAGCGTCTTGATCAGCGTCGACTTGCCGGCGCCGTTCTCGCCAAGCAGCGCGACGATCTCTCCCTCGTGAATGTCGAGCGACACCGACTTCAACGCCAGCGTACCGCCGAAGCGCTTGGAGATGTCGATGAATTCGATGAGCTTGGGCCGCATTTTTGGCTCCTCCCAAGCCAAGCAGACGGATTGAATTGGCGCGGATGTTATCGCTAACATTTTTGCAGGTCAAGTCTTGAAAAAGGGGCGAGGCGACGGCTATCGATGAACCGATTTTGCGGAGAGACAGCCATGTTCGGCGACATTGACGGCACTGGGTTCGAGGTTCTCGACGAGCGGTTCGAGAGCTGTTTCGTCGGTCATGTGGCGGTCGAGCGGCTTTGGACGGGGGGCCGCTGGCTCGAAGGTCCGGCATGGTTCGCCGCCGGCCGCTATCTCCTTTTCTCCGATATCCCGAACGACCGCATCATGCGCTACGACGACACCAGCGGCGTGGTCTCGGTTTTCCGCGCGCCGGCCAACAATGCCAATGGCAACACGGTCGATACGCAGGGACGGCTGGTCACCTGCGAGCATCGGGCGCGGCGGGTGACGCGGACCGAGCATGACGGCTCGATTACGGTGATCGCAGACGGTTTCGAGGGTAAGCGGTTGAATTCGCCCAACGATGTGGTGGTGCGCTCGGACGGAACGGTATGGTTTTCCGATCCGCCCTACGGCATCGCGACCGACTACGAGGGCGACCGGGCCGAGCAGGAAATCGAGGGCTGTCACGTCTACCGCGCCGACCCCGCAACGGGCGCGGTGGCGCGCGTCGTTTCCACGATGGCCAAGCCCAATGGCCTTGCCTTCTCGCCGGACGAGACTGTCCTCTATGTCGGCGACACCGGCGTCACGCACCAGAAGGATGGGCCGAAGCACATCCGCAAGTTCGCCGTCGAGGGCAATGCGCTCAAGGAGCTCGGCGTCTTCGCCGCCTGCTCGGCCGGGCTGTTCGACGGATTCAGGGTGGATACCGCCGGCCGCATCTGGGCGGGCGCCGGCGACGGCGTCCACTGCTTCGATCCCGACGGCTCGCTGATCGGCAAGATCCGCATCCCCGAGACGGTCGCCAACCTGACCTTCGGCGGCCCCAAGCGCAACCGCCTGTTCATCACCGCGCGGCAGTCGCTTTATGCGGTGTTCGTCGCGGCGAATGCCGCCGGGCGCGGATGAAGTCAGGCCCAGAGATGCAGCGTCAGCTGCTCCGGGTCGCGACGAACGTCGCGGCGGCTTTCAGCATCGCCGCCTGCTCACCATAGGGTTCGAGCAGCGCATGCGCCTGGTCGATGAGGCCATGGAGCTGACCGCGCGCCCAGTCGGGGCCATGCAGCGCCGCGAGCGTCGCCTTGCCGGCGGCGGCGTCCTTCTTCGTCGCCTTACCCATCTGGTGCACGTCGGCGGTGAGGTCGAGCAAGTCGTCCGCTAGCTGGAAGGCAAGCCCTATTGCCGAGCCAAACTCCGCCAGCCGTTCGCGATCAGTGGCGGAGGCACCGGCGACGATCGCGCCGGCCTCGCAGGCAAAGCGGATCAGCGCGCCGGTCTTCATCGCCTGCAGCGTGATGATGCCGGCCTCGTCCGGCCGCTTGCGCTCGGCGTCCAGATCGAGGCTCTGTCCGCCGACCATGCCGCCGGTTCCGGCGGCGCGGGCGAGCGCCAGGACAAGCGACGCCCGGCGTTCGGCCGGCAGCGCGGTCGCCTCGTCGGCGACGATATCGAAGGCCAAGGTCAGCAGCGCGTCGCCGGCCAGAATCGCGGTCGCCTCGTCGAAGGCCCTGTGCACGGTGGGCTGGCCGCGGCGCAGGTCATCGTCGTCCATGGCCGGCAGGTCGTCATGGATCAGCGAATAGCAGTGCACGCATTCGAGCGCCGCCGCGACACGCAGCGCGGCCTCGCCATCGGCCGAAAACAGAGCCGCACTTTCCATGACCAGAAAAGGGCGGAGCCGCTTGCCTCCATTCAGCACGCCATGACGCATGGCAGCCATCAGGCGCTCCGGCCGGGCGATCTCGCCTTGCGAGGGGCGCGCGTCGAGCAGGCGCCGCAGCAGGGTCTCGATCGTGGCGGCACGCGCAAAAAGCGCGGAATCGAAGGCCATCTGGTCGTCTTTCGTCATGGTCGGGACCGGTAGCCGACACTCAGACATTGCGCAAGAAGCGTCGCGCCTTTATGCCGGTTGGGCGAATGGCGCGGGTGGGGCGGCTTGACGGAACCAATCGTGGATCATGGAAGCGAAGTGCTGGACATGGCGCGGCCGAGGCGTCTGAACCGCGCCGGTCTCAAGCGCCTCGGCCGGCGCTTGGTGGTTGTCGCCGCCGTCCTGGTGGCGATGCCGGTCGTGCTCGCCTTCCTCTATCTGCCCTCCTTCGTGCATCCGGTATCGACACTGATGCTGAAAGACCTCGTGACTTTCTCCGGCTACGACCGGCGTTGGGTGTCGATCGACGACGTGGCGCCGGTGCTGGCGAATTCGGTGATCATGTCGGAGGACGGGCAGTTCTGCTTCCATCGCGGCGTCGACCTCGGCGAATTGCGCGGCGTCGTCGACGATGCCCTGGCCGGCGAGGCGACGCGCGGCGCCTCCACCATCACCATGCAGACGGTGAAGAACCTGTTCTTGTGGTCGCGGCCGCTGGGCAGCGTGCGCAAGGTGGTCGAACTGCCTTTGGCCGTCTATTTCGACGCGGTGATGTCGAAGCGGCGCATCATGGAGATCTATCTCAACATCGCCGAATGGGGACCGGGCATCTACGGCATCGAGGCGGCCGCCCAGCATCATTTCGGCGTCTCGGCCAAGCAATTGTCGCGACGGCAGGCCGCGCTTCTCGCCGTCACCTTGCCCAACCCGATCGCCCGCAATCCGGCCAAGCCCGGCCCTGGCTTGAGGCGTCTCGCCAATCTGATCGAGCGGCGCGCGGGCAGGTCCGGAGCGTATGTGGGTTGCCTGGATTAGGGAAAGGCGGCGGCGGGTCAAAAAAATTCGCGGCAGTGCTGGCCAAAACGGCGCAAGGCGTGTATAGGCACCCGACTTTCTCAGATTATGGCCTCGATGCGGCCCTTTCGCGAGGGTTGCCGGGGCATTTTGACCATGTAGTGGAGCATATCCATGGCCGTTCCAAAAAGAAAAACCTCTCCGTCGAAGCGCGGCATGCGCCGCTCGGCCGACGCTCTCAAGGCCCCGACCTATGTCGAGGACAAGAATTCCGGCGAAATGCGCCGCCCGCACCACATCGACCTGAAGACCGGCATGTATCGCGGCCGCCAGGTCCTGGAGCCGAAGGAAAGCTGAGCAGCTTCCACGGTTTGGGCAAGTCAAAAGACCGGCCACTGGCCGGTCTTTTTGCGTTTTGGGCTCGCGGTCTGGGCCGGATCGCTGCCTTCCGGCCGAGCCTCGCAGACCGGCGAAAGGCCGGCAACCGGCTGGCATTCCTGTTTCATTCGGGTTTTGGAGCGGTTCACCGTTTCACGCAAACGGCGAACCGCTCTATCCCTTTGTTTGACGCAATTGCTGACGGAAAACCGTTTCACGCTTTTCCCGGAATTGCTCCAAAGCGTGTTTGCCGCCGCGCCTGAAAAACCTTGACGGCGTGCCTGCCCGGCATTCTACAAATGGGAGCCCATTGGAGTTGCCCAGATGTTCGGTGCCATCCCGCTGCTGATCGTGCCTTTCGTCCTTTACAATCTCGGACTGCTCGGACTGTTCGGCGGCGGCGACGATCCGTGGATGACCGAGATGTTTTCATTCCGCATGATGTCGGGCGGCGTGTTCTCGATGACGCTCGGCGACCTGATGGTGCTGATCGGGTTGATCTTCCTGTTCGTCGAGATCTCGAAATCGGTGCGCACCACCAATGCATCGATCCTCGATCATCTTCTGTCGACGCTGGTCTTCATCGCCTTTCTGGTCGAGTTCCTGCTGGTCAAGGGCGCCGCGCACTCCGTTTTCTTCACGCTGATGATCATCGCGCTCTTCGATGTGCTTGCCGGGTTCTCGGTGTCGATGCGGTCGGCGAGCCGGGATATCAATCTGAATTAGGCTGTGCCGACCATCCTGCGGCCTGCCGCTCAAGCGCGGTCATCTGGCGGCGGCCGAAGCCTTGCGCGCCACCACCGCTTCATAAGCGGCCTGCAATTGCGCGCGGACGCTCGGCGTGCCTGGCGGCGTCTTCACCGGCGCGCCGAGATGCTCGTGGCGCAACTCGTCCATGAACTGATCCCATAGCGGCAGGCCGCCCTTTTCCAGCAGCTCGGCGCGGATCGAAAGCTCCTCGCTCACCGGCAACCAGACCCGTCCCCAGGCGCCGAGATGCGCCATGATCGGCACCAAGGTGATTGCCATCTCGGTCAAGCTATAGATCGCCTTCTGCTTGTGGCTGGGATCGTCGGCCTTTGTGAGCAGGCCCAGTTCCATCAGCCGCTTCAGCCGGTCGGCCAGGATGTTGGAGGCAATGCCCTCCAGCGATCCCTTGAGCAGCTCGCGAAAATGCCGGCGGCCGCCGAAGATCATGTCGCGCAGGATGATCAGGCTCCAGCGGTCACCGAAGACCTCGAGCGACAGATTGATCGGGCAGCCGGACCGGTGCTCGGTGTTCATATATTTCTCCAAAACCAGTTGCATAATGATATCGGTTTGATTATCGTGCAACTGATTGCAAAATGCAATCGGATTGGAGGACTGGACGATGACCCTGATCCGCCGCCCGACAATTGTCTGCGAAGGCTTCGGCAATCCGGCCGACCCGGCCATCCTGCTGATCATGGGCGCCATGGCTTCGATGCTCTGGTGGCCGGAGGCCTTCTGCCGGCAGCTCGCCGAGCGCGGCCGCTTCGTCATCCGCTACGACAATCGCGATACAGGCCTGTCGACGAAATACACACCGGGCGAACCGCCTTATACGTTCGAGGACATGGTGGACGATGCCATCCGGGTGCTCGACGATCACCTGATAGGCGAGGCGCATGTCGCCGGCATGTCGATGGGCGGCATGATCGCGCAGATCGCGGCGCTGAAATATCCCGAACGCGTTCGGGCACTCACCGTGATCTCCAGTTCGCCGCTTGGCGTCGACACGTCCGGCCTGCCGGACACCAGCGAGGCTTACCGGAAGCATTCGGCGCATGGCGCCGACGTCGACTGGTCGAAGAGGAATCAGGTGCTCTCCTACATGCTTGAGGACGCGCATGCGCTCGCCAGCACGTTGCATCCGTTCGACGAGGACCGCGCACGCGCCACGATCGAGGAGGATTTCGACCGTTCCGGCGGCCTCGCCAGCGCGACCAATCATTTCCTGCTCAAGGGTGGGGGGCAGGAGCGGCGGGCAAAAGATTTGTCGGTGCCGCTGCTCGTCATCCACGGCACGGCCGATCCGATCTTCCCGATCGAGCACGGCGAGGCCTTGGCCTCGGCGGTTCCCGGCGCCAGACTGGTGCGGATAGAAGGCGGTGGCCATGAACTGCATCGCATGGATTGGCCGCAAATCATCGAAGCCATCACGCAGCATGGCGGATAAAATGGAAGCGAGAAGAAATGTCCCTGACCCTGCACTTTCATCCATTGGCCTCCTTCTGCTGGAAGCCGCTGATCGCGCTCTACGAAAACGCCACGCCTTTCACGCCGGTCATCGTGGATCTCGGCGACGAGCAGTCGCGCACGGCTTTCCTGAAGGTATCGCCGACCGGCAAGATGCCGGCCCTTCGTGACGACACGCGGGACCGCACGGTGTTGGAATCGACCATCGTGATCGAATATCTCGCCGCCTATTATCCAGGACCGGTCGAACTCGTTTCGGCCGACATCGACCTCGCCATCAAGATCCGCCAGGCCGATCGCTTCTACGATTTCTATGTGCAGGAGCCGATGCAGAAGATCGTCGGCGACCGGCTGCGGCCGCAGGACAAGACCGATCCGTTCGGCGTCGAGCAGGCCCGCGCGCAGCTTCGCACCTCCTACGCCATCATCGAACAGGAGATGAAGGGAAAGACCTGGGCAGTGGGCGAGACCTTCACCATGGCCGACTGCGCTGCCTCGCCGGCCCTGTTCTACGCCAACAAGGTCGAACCGTTCGGCGACAAGTTCCCTGCCGTGAGGCGCTACCACGATCGCCTGATGGATCGCGCTTCCTTTGCCCGCGTGATCAAGGAAGCGCAGCCCTATTTCAAGCTCTTCCCCTACAATGACGGTTGAGCCGGCAGAAACAGTTCGGAAGCGACAGCCGCCCGGCAGCTGACGGCTTCAGCTGCCGGGCGCGCCGAGTTCCTCGGATTCCCAGAACTGGTCGAGCCAGATGTTCAGCCTGAGGAAGCCCGCTTGGCTGACGGTGTAGACGCGCTTCGTGCCCTCGGCCTTGGCATGGACCAGGCCGGCGTCGAGCAGGACCTTCAGATGCTGGGAAACGGCTGGACGGGAAACCGGCAATCCGGCCGCCAGTTCGTTGACCGTCTTCGGGCCGCGTCGGAGCTCTTCCAAGAGATAACGCCGGTTGGGATCGGCTATCGCCATGAAGGCGTCGGAGAACATCATACCATATTTTTAGGCAAACTTCGCCGAATCTCAACCGTCGGTTTCAACCTTTCTGCGCGGATCGAGCCGCAAGGCTTCCGGCGTGACCGCCCTATCAGCCGGCTGCGTCTTGAAGGCTTCGCGGTTTTCGATGGGCACAGGAGCGCGACGGCGGATGCGCAGCAGCGTGTAACCGGTGAGGCAAAGGTGCGCGAAGGCGGTGGCAAGAAAAAGCCCCTCGGGGCGCAGTCCCATCAGGGCAGCCCCCAGCAGCGGCCCGATCATGGTGCCGAAACCATAAAGCAGGAGCAGACCGCCGGAGACCTTTACGAAATCCTCGGCCCGCGCATGGTCGTTGGCATGCGCAACCGCGATGGAATAGAGGGTGTAGGCGAAGCCGCCATAGGCAGCGGTCATGGCGATCACGAAGGCGCCCGAATGCGGTTCGATCAGGAAGACCAGCACCGCGAACACGGCCGCACCGAAGGCGGCGCCAGCCAGCACGAAGCGGCGATCGGTGGTGTCGGAAAGCCGACCCGCGGGGAGTTGCATGGCCGCGCCGGCAATCACCACAAGGCTCATCATCAGCGCGATCTCGGCGGTCGAGATGCCGATGCGCGCGCCATAGACGGCCCCAAGCGTGCCCCACGCACCGTTGGCGATGCCGATCAGGAGGCAAGCCACGGCCGATACCGGAGAATTGGCGTAGAGGCCTTTGACGTCAAGCTTCACATCCTGCAGCGGCTTGGGGTGCGACTGCGTCGAGACGGCCGTCGGAATGAGCGAAAGGCAGAACAATATGCCGGTGATCATGAACAGCGAGGCCGATCTCACGTCGCCGCCGGCGACGATCATCTGGCCACCCATGATCGAGGCGAAAGTGACCATCATGTAGAGGCCGAAGACGGTGCCGCGGTTCTCGTTGGTCGCTTTCTCGTTCAGCCAGCTTTCGATGACCATGAAAGCGCCGGCCATGGTGAAGCCGGTGAAGGCGCGCAGCAGGATCCAGATATACTGCTCGATGATCAGCCCGGTGAGCAGGGCGACTATGGCGCCCGACGCGGCGAAGGCGCCGAAGGCGCGGACATGGCCAGCACGGCGCACGAGGCGCGGGGCGAAGAAGCAGCCGGCGACGAAGCCGCCGGCCCAGGCCGTGCCCATCAGGCCGAGCGAAGCGGTGGAGAATCCTTCCAGTTGTCCGCGCAGCGGCAGAAGCAGGCCGTGCAGGCCGGAAGCCGCAAGCAGGAAGGCGGTGCCGCGAAGCAGCGAGAGAATCGGTCTGTATGTGGCGAACATGGGCTCGTCTGGCTGGAATGTCGTGGCGCAGGTCTGACAGGCTTATTGGGGCTTTTCAGCGGCAACGAGCCGCGGAAGTCAACCGCGGCGGAACAGTGCCTCGGCGGCTGACTTGGTGGCGCCCTTGGCGGCCCGCTCGGCCTCGAGCCGGGCGATCTCGTCACGCAACAGGGTTATGCGTTCGGACAATTCATCGACGGAAAGCAGCGCCAGGTCCTGCCCGATCTCGTGCGAGCGCGGCTTCTTCCTGGGTTCGTCGTCGAAGGTCGCCATCGTCGCTCCTCCCTGAGTTGGCCATTTGCCTGATTTGGCAATCAGCATACATAGGGCGAGGGCGCCGATGCAAACAGCCGGCGACTCGACCGGCGTTGAGGAGACGGGAACCATGCCAAGCGGACACAAGATTCCGGCGAAGATGACGGCCATCGCGATTTCGCAGCCGGGCGGTCCCAGGGTGCTGAAGGCGGAGACGAGGGACGTGCCGAAGCCCGGCCCCGGCGAGGTTCTCATTCGGGTCCATGCCGCCGGCGTGAACCGGCCGGACGTACAGCAGCGCAAGGGCGCCTATCCGCCGCCGCCCGGCGCCTCGGACCTGCCCGGCCTCGAGGCGGCCGGCGAGGTGGCGGCGCTCGGCGACGAGATTTCGCGCTGGCGCATCGGCGACCGGGTCTGCGCGCTCACGCCGGGCGGCGGCTACGCCGAATATGTCAAGGTCCATGCCGGCAGCGTGCTGCCGATCCCGGCCGGCTTCACCTATTCGGAAGCCGCGGCGGTGCCGGAGAACTATTTCACCGTCTGGCATAATGTTTTCGAGCGCGGCGGGTTGAAGAAGGGCGAAACGCTGCTCGTCCATGGCGGCTCGTCCGGCATCGGCACCACTGCCATACAGCTGGCGTCCGCGTTCGGCGCCTATGTCGTCACCACGGCCGGCACCAGGGAGAAGTGCAACGCCTGCCTGAAACTCGGCGCCGACCGCGCGATCAACTATCGCGAAGAGGATTTCGTCGCCCAGGTCAAGGACGCAACCGATGGCCGGGGCGCCGACCTCATCCTGGACATGGTCGGCGGCGACTATGTCGCCCGCAACTACCACGCCGCCGCCATGGAGGGCCGCATCGTCCAGATCGCGGTGCAGGCTGGCGCGGTGGCGAGCGCGGACTTCTCCAAGATCATGGTCAAGCGCCTCACCCATACCGGCTCGACGCTGCGGCCGCGCACAGTCGAGTTCAAGGCCGCCATCGCCGCCGCTCTCGAGGCTCAGGTCTGGCCCCTGCTCGGCACCCGCAAGGTCGCGCCGGTCATGGATATGATCTTCCCGCTGACCGAAGCCTGGCGGGCGCATGAGCGGATGGAGGAAGGCGAGCATATCGGCAAGATCGTGCTCGACGTCGGCTAGGCGCGTCGAAATTCAGGCGAGGTTGGTCTGTGGACGGGGCGCTTGCGGTGCTCACGTGTTTCAAATGCGCTCCGCCCCGGTTCTCGAAGGCGCAACTCTCGGCTCGACCTGACCTGAAGCTCGATGCAGCCTGGGGTGTCCGCATCGCCTTCCGCAAGCTGAACAGAACCTTAATGGTGCAATGCAACAAATGCATTGCCGCCATGCAAAACCATCCGTTCATTTCCTGTGCAACGATGCCTATTTACGCGTCATCGAAATCCACGATCCAGACGAATGGAGGACTGAAATGAACCCGATCCGCGCTTACCGCAACTGGCGCCTGTACAACGAGACCGTGCGCGAGCTGAACAAGCTCAATGCTCGTCAGCTGCACGACCTCGGCATCAACCGCGGCGACATCGAGAAGGTCGCCCGCCAGGCGCTTTGATGACGCATGCCCGGCCGCAGGGCCGGGCTGCGCCGAAAAGCCAGAGCCGTCGCAGACGCTTGCTGTCTCCGGTTCCAAGCCCGCTGGATCCTGTCCAGCGGGTTTTGTCTTTTGGGGCACTTTGTTTATCAACGTCGTCTTCCCAAAGCCGCCGTGCGCTTTCGGGCGACATGCCTCGGACGCCTCCCTTCCCAAAAATATTGCGAAATCGTGACGGAGCGTTTATACAGGCCGCGAATTTCCCATTTTGGTGGCCCTAAACCACCGCCCGCGCGGGAACGCGGGCGAACGAGAAGGATTTTTGACATGGCCAATACGCTGCTGATGCCCAAGGCGACCGCCGTCTGGCTGGTCGACAACACTGCGCTCTCGTTCGAGCAGATCGCACAGTTCTGCGGACTGCATCCGCTGGAGGTCAAGGCAATCGCCGACGGCGAGTCGGCGCAAGGCATCAAGGGCATGGACCCGATCATGACCGGCCAGCTGACCCGCGAGGAGATTGCGCGCGGCGAGAAGGACACGAACCATCGGCTGAAGCTCTCCGACCCCAAGGTCAGGGTGCCGGAATCGAAGCGCAAGGGCCCCCGTTACACGCCGCTGTCGAAGCGCCAGGACCGTCCGAACGCGATCCTGTGGCTGGTGCGCAACCACCCCGAACTGAAGGACGCGCAGATTGCCCGTCTTGTGGGCACCACCAAGTCGACGATCGAGCAGATCCGCGAGCGCAAGCACTGGAACTCGGCCAATCTCCAGCCGATGGATCCGGTGACGCTGGGCCTGGCCTCGCAGATCGATCTCGACATGGAGGTCAACCGCGCTTCGCGCGGACGCGAGCAGGCGCAGCCCGTCGCCGGCGACACGCTGCTGCCGGCGGCTCTTACCGAGCGCTTGGTGCCGGCGCCGGAAAAGCCCAAGGACGAGGATCAGGAGCTCGACGCCAACGCCGTCTTCGCCAAGCTGTCGGCGCTGAAGTCGAAGGACAAGCCCGAGGACGAGGAGTGAGATTCCTTAATGCATGTCGCTCAGAAGTGCGCAGCGGTTCTGAGACTACGACATGCATCAAACAAAACCTTAAAGCGCGTCGCCTGAATCCCTTTCAGCGCGCCGCAGTTTAAGCCTCGTGGCGATGCATTCGCCCAAAACCGCACTTTTGGCGAGTTGCAAAGGCTCGACAAAAAAGCCCGCTTCGAGCGGGCTTTTTTGTTGGACAATGGCTTGGGAGGCATCATGTCCGGGCGGCACGGTCGGGCGCCATGCCGTAATCCTCGCTGCGCTCGACGGCGCGATAAAAGTCGGCGAGCTGCTTGCCGCGCTCCGGCTTGAAAATGCGGCCGGCGATGACCACTGAGGCGATGCGGTCGATGCGGAAGGCGCGGAAATCGTCGCGCATCTCGCACCAGGCGACCAAGGTCCAGACCTTGCCCCAGAACCACAGGCCGAGCGGCCGGATATCGCGCGCCGTGCTGCGGCCCGCCTCGTCCGAATAGTCGATGGTCAGCACCTGGCGTTTCTCGACGGCGCGCTCGATCAGGTCGATCGCTTCCCGCGCGGCATCGCTCACCACCCACATCGGCGTATGGATCTCGGTGCGGGCGATGCGGTCCTTTTCGGCGTCGGGCAGCACCGCGCCGATCTTGACCAGCGCCTCGTCGGCGGCCCTCGCCATGGCGGCTCCGCCGAAAGCACGCACCATGCGCGCGCCGGCAACCAAGGCCACGATCTCGTCACGCGTGAACATCAGCGGCGGAAGGTCGAAACCCTCCCTCATCATGTAGCCGACCCCTGCCTCGCCGTCGATCGGCACGCCGGTCGACTGCAGGTCGGCTATGTCGCGATAGATGGTCCGCTCGGATACCTCGAGCCACGTGCCGAGCTTCTGCGCGGTGACGAGCCGACCACCGCGAAGATGCTGCACGATCTGGAAGAGCCTGTCGGCGCGGCGCATCGTTTGACCCCTTGGTTTCGGTTCTATGCATGCCGCGGTCCCACAACCGGGCGCAGGTTCGAGTCAGCTTCAATAGCGCAGGCCTCCTGACAACATAGTGTCAGGAGGCTGCGCTGAATCAACTCGCAAACAATGGCATCTTTCCTGAAACCGAGCGTTTCGACCGACATTACATCTGGGCGCGGCACGGCCGACATCCAAGTCATGCGTCGAAAAATTTCAGTTCCTGCGCACACGGCCGTCGTAGAGATCGGGCCAACCGATGTCTTTGCGGATGTCCGCGGGCAAAGTGTTCAGGAAACGCTGGGTCCGGATCTCGTTCCGTACGGTGCGAATCTTGCCGACATAGTGCTGCACGCTACGCAGAATCGTAAAACCGTTCATGACCAGACTCCTCTCTTTTTGATGAGAGCAGTATCGCACACCCCTGCTGACAGCAGTCTGTCAGGAGGGTGGCAGCCTTCTGAAAAACAGATCGCGCGACGCTGCGGACGAACAGCAAACCAGGCTTTTGGCAGCAATGGTCTGGATCGCCGGCCCGCCGAAGAAGCGCTTTGACAGCAGCCAGCGATGCTGGTCAAAGGCGCCATGACCAAACTTCTCGCCCTTGTCATCATCGGCATCATGCTGATCCAGATCATCAAGCCGCTCGGCTGGCCGGGGCTGAAGCGGCGCAGCGATTTCTGGAAGCTGGCGGTGCTCGCCATGGCGGCGATCTCGCTCGCGGCGATGCTCGGGCATTGGGCCTAAGGTTCGATGAGTTTCAGGTGAGGACGGCTTGCAAATGAGGGTGCCCTGCGCTTCCGGAGCTCACGAGTACGCCACCAACATTTCCGGCTCGTCCTGACTTGATGTTCAGCAAGCCTTCTGCGGGCTTTCGTTGCCGAGCACAAAATCCAACAGATGCTCGGCCCAGGCACGATAGCCCGCTTCCGAAGCGTGGAAGCCGTCGGAGGCGAAACCGGCCGCCGGATCGTCGATCGGCAGGCGCGCGGCGGGAACGCCGCCGCGCTCGTTGCAGAGGCGCACGCCCATCCGGTTCATCTGCGTGGCGCGGATTTCGAGGATCTTGCCGAGCAGCGGCGGCATTGCCGGCGCGCGGGTGAATTCCAGCACCGGCGACCAGACCACGCGCGCCTCCGGCCATTTGGCGCGCAGCGCGTACAGCAGGCCGCCGAACTCCTTCTTGAAGCGGGGCACGGAATGGAAATTCTTGGTGTCGTTGGTGCCAATGGCGAGCACGATATGCATCCACGGATCCGCCGACAGGTTCGGCAGGACGTGATCACGGATTTGGCCGGACGTTGCCGAGTTGAAGCCGGCGGCGCGCCAGCGCACAGTGCTGCCGGTACGCTCGGCAGTCAGGCCGGCAAGCTGCGCGGCAAGGCCGTATTCGGATTGTTCGATGCCGACGGAGGCGGCCGAGGAATCGCCCAGAACCAGCAGCGAGATGGCCGGCGCCGCGCCGGCGATCTCGTGCATGACGGGGCCGTGCGCGGGCAGCATGCGTGTCGTGCGGCGGCGCACGCCAAGGCCCTGCCAGGCATAGACCGGATAGGCGAGCCAGGTAAGGAGGGCGAGCAGGCGCTGCATGGTGGTTCCCGTTTGACAATCACCCAAAAGCAAAGCCCGGGCGAAGCTGCACGGGCTTTGAGTTTGCAAGAAAGGTCAGGCTGGTCAGGCGGCCTTTTCCAGCGTCGGCTGCCATTTTCCAAGCGCCGCCAGATGGTTCATATGGGCGCGATGGATAAAGGCCGCCTGGCCGGCGGCGACGTTCGATGCCTTGCCGCTCCAGGCCTTCTGCGCGGCGGCCTGCAGGGCGCGGCCATAGGAGAAGGTGAGTTTCCATGGATGCGGGCCGATGGCATTGATGGCGTTGAGGTTGGCCGTGGCCTCCTCGTCACCCTGTCCTCCGGACAGGAAGGCGATGCCCGGCACCGCCGCCGGAACGGTCTCGCGGAACAGCTTTATGGTCTTTTCGGCCACCGCTTCGGGGCTGTCGGTCCGGCCCGACTTCTTGCCGGAGATGACCATGTTCGGCTTGAGAATGGTGCCTTCCAGCACCACGCGTGCCGCATAGAGCTCGTCATAGAGCTTCAGCAGCGTCGCCTTGCTGATCTGATAGCAGGTATCGATGCTGTGGGCGCCGTCCATAAGCACTTCCGGCTCGACGATCGGCACGATGCCGGCTTCCTGACAAAGTGCCGCATAGCGGGCCAGCGCGTGCGCGTTGGAGGCGATCGAGGTCGCGGAAGGCACGCCTTTTGCCGTGTCGATATCGATCACGGCGCGCCATTTGGCGAAACGGGCACCGAGCTTGTAATAGTCCGCCAGCCGCTCGCGCAGGCCGTCCAGCCCCTCGGTGACGGTGTCGCCGGGAAAGCCGGCCAGCGGCTTGGCGCCGGCATCGACCTTGATGCCTGGGATGGCGCCGGATGCCTTGATGATGTCCACCAGCGGCGTGCCGTCGGCTGCCTTCTGGCGGATCGTCTCGTCATAGAGGATGACGCCGGAGATGTATCTGGTCATCGCGTCGGTGGCGCGGAACATCATCTCGCGATAATCGCGCCGGTTGTCGGCGGTCGATTCGACGCCGATGACGTCGAAGCGCTTCTTGATGGTGCCGGAGCTTTCATCGGCAGCCAAAAGGCCCTTGCCATCGGCCACGATCGCGGCGGCAATGTCTTCGAGACGTTCGCTCATTTTCGCTTCTCCCTGATGGTGGTTCCGCGCTTTTGCGGAACTCTACCGCCAAAGAAGCATCGGCGAGAAGCAGGATTCGAGCAGAAGCGGCGGGCTCTGCTGGTTTTGATTGCGTTGCCAGGCGCTTCCGCCTGGCTGCAAGATGCTCCGCGTTCACGCGGTTCAGAGGAAAAACCGCCACGCGCATTCCTGGATGTGCTCTACCGCTTCAACACATCGACGCCGGGCAGCGGCTTGCCTTCCATCCATTCCAGGAACGCGCCGCCGGCGGTGGAAACATAGGTGAAGTCGTCGGCGACACCGGCATGGTTGAGAGCGGCGACCGTGTCGCCGCCGCCGGCCACGGACACCAGCTTGCCTTCCTTGGTGCGGGCCGCCGCGTGCCTGGCCGCCGCCACCGTCGCACGGTCGAACGGCTCGATCTCGAAGGCGCCGAGCGGACCGTTCCAGACCAGCGTCGCAGCCCTGTCGATCCAGTCGGTTACGCTTTGCACGGTCTTTGCGCCGACGTCGAGGATCATGCCGTCGGCCGGCACTGCCTCGATGGCGACGGTTTCGCTCGGGGCACCGGCCTTGAACTCCTTCGCCACGACGCCGTCGTTGGGCAGGATGATGGCGCATCCGGCCTCGGCTGCCTCGATCATGATCTGCTTGGCAGTGGGAGCAAGGTCATGCTCGCAAAGCGACTTGCCGACATTCGTGCCGCGCGCGGCAAGGAAGGTGTTGGCCATGCCGCCGCCGATGACCAGCGCGTCGACCTTCTTCACCAGGTTCATCAACAGGTCGATCTTGGTCGAGACCTTGGCGCCGCCGACGATCGCCACCACCGGCCGCACCGGATTGCCGAGACCCTTTTCCAGCGCTTCGAGCTCGGCCTGCATGGTGCGGCCGGCATAGGCCGGCAGCCGGTGTGCCAGGCCCTCCGTCGATGCATGCGCCCGGTGGGCAGCGGAAAAGGCGTCATTGACATAGATGTCGCCGTTGGCGGCGAGTTTGTCGGTGAAGCTGGGCTCGTTCTTTTCTTCGGCCTTGTGGAACCGGGTGTTTTCCAGCAGCAGCACGTCGCCGTTCTTCATGGCCGCGACCGCTTCCGCAGCCTTGTCGCCGATGCAGTCGGAGGCGAAGCCGACCGGACGGCCGAGCACTTCAGCCGTGGCCCTGGCGATCGGCTCCAGCGAGAACTCGGCCGACGGGCCCTCCTTCGGGCGGCCAAAATGCGCGAGCAGGATCACCTTGGCGCCCTGGGCCGAAAGCTCGGAAATGGTCGGCGCAATGCGCTCGATGCGCGTGGCGTCGGTCACCTTGCCGTCGGCGACCGGCACGTTGAGGTCGACCCGCACCAGAACCCGCTTGCCGCTTACGGCGCCGATGTCGTCGAGTGTCTTGAAGCCGGCCATGGTCGTTCCTTTCCGCAAAAAACGCGGCGACCTTACCCGGCATGGTCGGGGATGCAAGGCCCGCATGGTGACGCGCGCGCAAAAATGATGTCGCTGTGTGACGTCAGCTTTCGCTCGCTGCTTTTTTCGCCTCAGGCTCAGGCGTCGCCGGCTCGTTGGGCCCGCTTTCGGCTGCCCGCATTTCGGCAGGCTTGCGCCAGCCTCGAATGAAAGCGGCGATGCGGTCGACGATCTCGCCGGCGCTGAGGAAAACCGGCACGCGCGCCACTGGAGCGGTCGGCTCGAAGGACAGGCCAAGGCTGATGATCCTGCCCTTCTCGTCGACGTCGCGCACGATCAGCTCGATCGGGCCGATCATCACTCGGTCGGCATATTCGGCGTGGCTGCCGAGACGCTCCGTAACCAGCTCTGCGACGGTGAGCTTCTGTTCGGCTTCGGTGAGGCCTGGCCCGTAGGCGGCCTCCAGCTCGGCCGCGGAGCGGGCCGGATCGAGGGAGAAGGCGCCGAAGAAATCGGCATCCTCGGGATCGACCACAGCGCGGCTGGCGAAGAGCTTGTCGAGCAGGCGCGGATACCGATCCGGCACGAAGATGTAGACCTGGTCGCCGGCGGCAAGCCGGCCCATGTCCTGGAAACGCATGGAACGGCCGTCGCGCAGCACCAGCGAGGGCCTCGCCCAGCGCGGGATGCGTTCGCCGCGCGCCACCGGACTGCCGGGCGCGACGCGATAGGCAAGCAGCTCGTGATGCGCCGAACCGGGCAACTCGAGCTCGACCTTGTCGAGCGGCCCAAGGCGCGCCGGCACGATCAGGCCGAGCCGCCGCGCCAGCGGGCCGACGGTCCAGCCCTGCACGACAAGCGACACAAGCACGATGATGAAGGCGACGTTGAAGATGAGGCGACCGTTGGCGAGGCCGCCGAGCAGCGGCGTGATGGCAAGCAGGATCGAGACGGCGCCGCGCAAGCCGACCCAGGAGACGAACGCGACTTCGGGGCGCGGCAGGCGGAACGGGATCAGGCAGAGCCAGACGGCGAGCGGCCGTGCGACGAAAATCAGGAACAGGCCGAGCAGCACCGCCGGCACCATGATCGCCGGGAATTGCGAGGGGGTCGCGAACAGGCCGAGGATCAGGAACATGATGATCTGCGCAAGCCACGACATACCGTCCTGGAAGCGCTTCAGGATGGTGACGGCGCGGATGTCGGAATTGCCGGCGACCAAGCCAGCGAGATAGACGGCAAGAAAGCCCGAACCGCCGACGGCACCGGCGGCTGCGAACACCATCAAGGACAGGGTCAGCACGAAGATCGGCAGCAGGCCGTGGTCGAGGTTGAGCCGCTCGACGAGACGCACGATGGCGAGGCCGCCCAGCCCGCCGATGACGGCGCCGAGCCCCATATTAATGAGAAAACCGAGCACCAGGTTGGTGGCGAGAACATCCGCCTCGGGATTGGCATGCGCGGCGATGATCTCGACCAGGGTGATGGTGAGGAAGATTGCGATCGGGTCGTTGGTGCCGGATTCGACCTCGAGCGTCGAACGCACGCGCTCGCGCAGATGGATCTCGCCGGCGCGCAGCAGGAAGAAGACGGCGGCCGCATCGGTCGAGGCGACGGCGGCGCCGAGCAGCGAGGATTCCAGCCAACTGAGATTGAGAAGATAGTAGGCGGCGGCGCCGAAGATCGCGGTGGTCAGGACGACACCGAAGGTCGCCAGCGAAAGCGCCGGCCCGGCCGCCTGACGGAGCGCATTGAGCGGGGTGCCGAAACCCGAATCGAACAGAATGATGGCCAATGCCAGGGAGCCGGCAAAATAAGCCAGCCTGGCATTGTCGAATTCGATGCCCAGGCCATCGGTGCCGGTGGCAAGGCCGATGCAGAGGAAGAGAAGCAGCAAGGGAGCGCCGAAGCGAAAGGCGATCAGGCTCGAGAACGCGGCGACAACAATGAGTGCCGTGCCGACCAGCGTCACGAGATAGATGGCATGCTCCATCCGGTATCGCCCCTCCAAACCCTGTGTTTTGTCGCTTCAAGGCAGACTGGGGCGAAGACATGACCAGTGCAAGGCAACAGCGTGGTTTTTCGCACCATGCCGCAGATTTTCCGGAGTCTCCGGAAGTCGGACCGGCTGAAACGAAAACGCCCGGCCGAAGCCGGGCGTCTTGGACATCAGCAAAGGAGGCCGCTATCAGGCGATGGTCTTGCCGAAGGCGACGGCGGTGTCGCCCATGCGGTTCGAGAAGCCCCATTCGTTGTCGTACCAGGACAGGACCGAAACCAGGTTGCCGTCCATGACCTTGGTCTGGTCGAGCGCTGCGATCGAGGAATGCGGATCATGGTTGAAGTCGATCGAGACATTCGGGTGATGCGTGACCGAGAGCACGCCCTTCAGCTTGCCCTTGGAGGCGGCGATCAGCGCCTCGTTGATTTCCTGCGCGGTCGTCGAGCGCTTGGCGATGAACTTGAAGTCGACCACCGAGACGTTCGGTGTGGGCACGCGGATCGAGATGCCGTCGAGCTTGCCTTTGAGGTCGGGCAGCACGAGGCCGATCGCCTTGGCCGCGCCGGTCGATGTCGGGATCTGCGAGAGCGCTGCCGCGCGGGCGCGGTAGAGGTCCTTGTGCATGGTGTCCAGCGTCGGCTGGTCGCCGGTATAGGAGTGGATCGTCGTCATCATGCCCTTCTCGATGCCGACGGTCTCGTGCAGCACGGCGGCAAGCGGCGCCAGGCAGTTGGTCGTGCAGGACGCGTTGGAGATGACGATGTGGTCCTTGGTCAGCTTGTCGTGGTTGATGCCGTAGACGACCGTGAGATCGGCGCCTTCGGCCGGGGCCGAGACGATGACGCGCTTGGCGCCAGCGGTCAGGTGCGCGGCGGCCTTGTCACGGGCGGTGAAGATGCCGGTGCATTCGAGCGCGATGTCGACGCCGAGCTCTTTCCACGGCAGCTGCGTCGGGTCCTTGATGGCGGTGACCTTGAATTTCTCGGTGCCGACGGAGATCTGGTCGCCGTCGACCGTCACCTCATGCGGGAAGCGGCCATGGACGCTGTCGTAGCGCAGCAGGTGCGCATTGGTTTCGACCGGGCCGAGATCGTTGACGGCGACCACGTCGATGTCCTTGCGGCCGGATTCATGGATGGCGCGCAGGATGTTGCGGCCGATGCGGCCAAATCCGTTGATGGCAACTCTGACGGTCATTTCTTTTCTCTCCTTGGGGGCTGGAAAGCGGATGGGTCCGCAGCTTCATAACGGCGGGTGGACAAAGAATCCAGCCGCAGAAGTCCAGTTCTAAATCGATTAAGTTGAGCCAGCCCGGTGAAACTCTCTGGATGGCTTCACCGGATCGGCGCGTTTTCTCACTTGCCGTGCAAGCGGGCTTCTGCAGCCTTCGCCGCTGCTTCGGCGGTGATGCCGAAATGCGGATAGAGCTGCTCGATGGTGCCCGAGGCACCGAAGCCGGTCATGCCGACGAAGATACCGTCGCTGCCGATGATATGGTCCCAGCTCTGGCGAATGCCGGCCTCGATGGCGACCTTGACCTTGGCGTTGCCGATGGTCTTGCTGCGATAGTCTTCGCTCTGCTGCTCGAACAGCTCGAAGCACGGCACCGAGACGACGCGGGTCGGATGGCCGTGCTGCTCAAGCAGATCGCGGGCGCCGAGCGCGACCTCCACCTCGGAGCCGCTGGCAAAGATCGTCACGGCCGCCTCGCCGCTGGCGGCGGCGAGTTCATAGGCGCCGGAGGCGCTCAGATTCTTCTCGCTGAACTCCATGCGCACCGTCGGCAGGTTCTGGCGGGTCAGCGCCAGTGTCGAGGGTGTCTTCTCGGATTCGAGCGCCAGCTGCCAGCATTCCGCGGTCTCGACCGCATCGGCGGGTCGGAACACATTGTGATTGGGAATGGCGCGCAGTGCCGCCAGATGCTCGACCGGCTGGTGGGTCGGGCCGTCCTCGCCAAGGCCGATCGAGTCATGCGTCATGACGAAGATCGAGCGGATGCCCATCAGCGAGGCCAGGCGCATCGAGGGGCGGGCATAGTCGGAGAAGCAAAGGAAGGTGCCGCCATAGGCAATGACGCCGCCGTGCAGCGTCAGTCCGTTGATGGCTGCCGCCATGCCATGTTCGCGGATGCCGTAATGGACATAACGCTGGCCGTAGTCGTCGGGCGTGATGTTCTTGGTCTGGCTGGTCTTGGTGTTGTTGGAGCCGGTGAGGTCGGCCGAGCCGCCGATGGTCTCCGGCACCGCGCCGTTGATAACCTCCAGCGCCATCTCCGATGATTTGCGGGTGGCGACCTTCGGCTTGTCGGCCGACAACTTCTTCTTGTAGTCGGCGATGACGGCGTCGAAATTCGCTGGCAGCTTGCCGGCGATGCGCCGCTCGAATTCGCTTTTCAGCGTGGCGTCGGCCTTGGCAAGGCGTCCCTCCCAGTCTGCGCGCGCCTCGGCGCCGGCCTTGCCGGCGGCGCGCCAGGCGTCGAGAATGTCGGCCGGAATCTCGAAGGGCGGCGATTGCCAGTTGAAGAATTTCCGCGCGCCGGCGATTTCGTCGGCGCCGAGCGGCGAGCCGTGCGCCTTGTTGGTGCCGGCCTTGGTCGGGGCGCCGAAGCCGATGGTGGTCTTGCAGGCGATCATGGTCGGCTTGTCGGAATGGCGCGCCGCCTCGATGGCGTAGGCGATCGCTTCCGGATCGGTGCCGTCGATATGGCTGGCGTTCCAGCCGGAGGCCTGGAACCGCGCGACCTGGTCGGTGTTGTCGGCGAGCGAGACAGGGCCGTCGATCGAGATGTTGTTGTTGTCCCAGAAGACGATCAGCTTGTTGAGCTTGAGGTGGCCTGCGAGCGCGATGGCTTCCTGGGAAACGCCTTCCATCAGGCAGCCGTCGCCGGCCAGCACATAGGTGTAGTGGTTGACGAGGTCGTTGCCGAAGGCGGCGTTCATGATGCGCTCGCCGAGCGCGAAGCCGACCGAGTTGGCAAGACCCTGGCCGAGCGGGCCGGTGGTGGTCTCGATGCCGGCGGCATGGCCATATTCGGGATGGCCGGCGGTCCTCGAGCCGAGCTGCCTGAAATTCTTGATCTGGTCGATCGTCATGTCCTCGTAGCCGGTGAGGTACAACAGCGAGTAGAGCAGCATCGAGCCGTGGCCTGCCGACAGGATGAAGCGGTCGCGATCGGCCCAGTGCGGAGCCTTGGCGTCGAATTTCAGGAAGCGTGTGAACAGCACCGTTGCGATGTCGGCGCAGCCCATGGGCAGGCCGGGATGGCCGGAATTTGCCTTCTCGACGGCGTCCATGGACAGGAAACGGATCGCATTGGCCATCCGGTCATGTTGTTCACGCGAGGTCATGCTTCCTCCGGAAATGGGGGTTGGGGCCTTGGGAGAGCCCTGGAAAAGGGTGCGCGACACATAGCAGGCGGGGCCCTTGAGTCAACAAATCGGGTGCGTTTTTGCCAGTCTTGTGAAGCGTCGGCCGAGCTACATTAGCGTTAGCGGGGGACAGTCGCGAGAGCTTTATTGACGCGCGCTTCACACGGCGCCTAATGTTTCCCAGATAACGCGTTCTGAACGCGAACGATTCGGTGATGGGCAGGGCACAGGACGAAGGCCATGACCGGGGAAACGACACTCAAGGAAGTCATCGCGAGGCTCGGCAAAGCCATTGAGGGGCTCGAAAATGCCGTGGCGACGCGGCTCGAGCAGGAGCGCGACTATTCCGAAGCCGAGGCCGAGGTGCAGCGCATGAACGCGGACCGCTCGCGGCTGGCGCAGGAGCTCGACAATTCGGAGGCGCGCGCCGAACGGCTGGAAGATGCCAACAAGGAAGTCTCACGCCGGCTGGTGACCGCCATGGAAACCATCCGCGCCGTGTTGGACAGATAAGGCT
This sequence comes from Mesorhizobium sp. M3A.F.Ca.ET.080.04.2.1, assembly GCF_003952525.1. Taxonomy (NCBI): domain Bacteria; kingdom Pseudomonadati; phylum Pseudomonadota; class Alphaproteobacteria; order Hyphomicrobiales; family Phyllobacteriaceae; genus Mesorhizobium; species Mesorhizobium sp. M3A.F.Ca.ET.080.04.2.1. The sequence goes on from NZ_CP034451.1 coordinate 4,291,230, forward strand.
GGGCAGGCAGGCCAATGGCACAGGTCACGGTTTCCATCGACGGCAAGCAGTATCGGATGGCCTGCGACGAGGGCCAGGAAGAGCATCTCATCGATCTCGCCGAGCGCTTCGACCGCTATGTCGCGCATCTGAAGGATTCCTTCGGCGAGATCGGCGACCAGCGGCTGACGGTTATGGCCGGCATCATGGTGATGGACGAATTGTCGGAGCTCGCCAAGCGCGTCAAGGGCATGGAGAGTGAAGTGCTGACCTTGCGCAAGACGCGCGACGAGGCGCTGACCAAGGCGGACAAGAGCGACAGCGTGCTGACCACGGCGCTTGCCGCGCTGGCCCAGCGCATGGAAGATCTCGCGGCGACGCTGGCGCTGAAGAAGGCCTAAAGTAAGCCGCTCGCCTTCACTGCGGAAATTTCAGCTGTCTTTTCCAGGAAAAGACGAAGATTTTCTGCGACCCCGATCACGCTTGCTGATACAGGCCTTTTGAACCGGGCCATCCGGCGGTATAAAACGGCAACCGCGCCGGTGGGGTTGGCCATGCCGGCGATTTGTCACAAGGGTAGGGAGCACGTCATGAGCCTTCGCATCAACGATATCGCGCCGGACTTCACGGCCGAGACGACACAGGGGACGATCAATTTCCATCAATGGATCGGCGACGGCTGGGCGGTGCTGTTCAGCCACCCGAAGAACTTCACGCCGGTCTGCACGACCGAACTCGGCACCATGGCCGGGCTGGAAGGGGAATTCAAAAAGCGCAACGTCAAGATCATCGGCATCTCGGTCGATCCGGTCGAAAGCCACGGCAAGTGGCAGGACGACATCAAGACGGCCACCGGCCAGGTGGTGAACTATCCGCTGATCGGCGACCGCGATCTCAAGGTCGCCAAACTCTATGAGATGCTGCCGGCCGGCGCCGGCGAGAGTTCGGAGGGCCGCACGCCGGCCGACAACGCAACCGTGCGTTCGGTCTATGTCATCGGGCCGGACAAGAAGATCAAGCTGGTGCTGACCTATCCGATGACCACCGGGCGCAATTTCGACGAGATCCTGCGCGTGGTCGATTCCATCCAGCTGACGGCCAAGCACCAGGTGGCGACGCCGGCCAACTGGAAGCAGGGCGAGGACGTGATCATCACCGCCGCCGTCTCCGACGAAGATGCGGTCAAGCGCTTCGGCGCCTATGAGACGGTGCTGCCGTATCTGAGGAAGACCAAGCAGCCTGCGGCTTGAGCTTTCCTTCTCCCCGTTCCACGGGGAGAAGGTGCCGAAGGGCGGATGAGGGGCGGCGCGGCGTTCGGCGATCACCGCGCCAATATCCTCAGACGCAACCGCGGCCCTGGTAGGACAACCTCGAGGCATCGGCGCTGCCCCTCATTGTCCTGCCGGACATGTCTCCTCGTATAGTGACGGGGAAAAAGGGCTGGAACCGCTGCCTCGGCCAATCGCGAGCGTTGCACAAACACAAACGGCGGCACCAGATCCTGGCGCCGCCGTTTCGTATTCTACGCGATCCCGAGGCCTAGGCCGCCGGCTGCGCCTCGATGGTGCGCAGCGCCTGGCTCTGGCGCTTGGCCGCTGCCTTGACCGCATCCTGGACCTTCTCGAAGGCGCGCACCTCGATCTGGCGCACGCGCTCGCGGCTGATGTCGAACTCGGCCGACAGCTCTTCCAGCGTCAGCGGCTCCTCGGCGAGGCGGCGTGCCTCGAAGATGCGCCGCTCGCGGTCGTTGAGCACCGACAGCGCGCCCGAAAGCATGGTCCGCCGGTTCTCCAGTTCGTCCTGCTCGATCAGCATCTCTTCCTGGTTGTCGTGATCGTCGACCAGCCAGTCCTGCCATTCGCCGGACTCGCCCTCGCTTGCCCGGATCGGAGCATTCAGCGAAGCGTCACCCGAGAGGCGGCGATTCATCGACACGACCTCGGCCTCGGAGACATTGAGGCGGGTCGCGATCTCGGCGATCTGATCGGGCCTGAGGTCGCCTTCATCGAGCGCCTGGATCTTGCCCTTCACCTTACGCAGGTTGAAGAACAGGCGCTTCTGGTTGGCGGTGGTGCCCATCTTGACCAGGCTCCACGAGCGCAGGATGTACTCCTGGATCGAGGCCTTGATCCACCACATGGCATAGGTGGCGAGACGGAAGCCGCGCTCCGGTTCGAATTTCTTGACGGCCTGCATCAGGCCGACATTGCCTTCCGAGATGACCTCGCCGATCGGCAGGCCGTAGCCGCGATAGCCCATGGCGATCTTGGCGACGAGCCGCAAATGGCTGGTGACTAGCTTGTGCGCGGCCGAAGTGTCCTGATGCTCGGCGTAGCGCTTGGCGAGCATGTACTCTTCCTGCGGCTGCAGCATCGGAAAGCGGCGGATTTCTTCCAGGTAACGGGCGAGACCGCCTTCACCGGAAACAATACTGGGTAATGACTGGGCCATGATAGCGCCCCCTCTCTATTGGAGTGATGCCCCCGCGATGCGGCGGGCATGCGTCGCGAATGCCAAAGGCTCACTCGCGGCAACGGGTATATATAGGAACAAAACCAGAAAAGACAGGCATTTGTTCAACACGAAACAGTGTGTCACGCTGAAGTGAACAACGCCAGTCAGGTTTTTTGATGGCTGGTTTGAAGCGTCTTGAAGGCGGGTTCAGAGCTTGCGGAAGCCGCCGACGAGTTCCTCCATGTCCTTCGGCATCGGCGCCTCGAACCTCATCGTTAGATGGGTGGCCGGATGCCGGAATTCAAGAAGCCACGCGTGAAGCGCCTGCCTTGGAAATGCGCCGACCGCGCCTTTCAGCGGTTCCGGCAGCCGGTTGGCCTTGGTGCGGAAGGCCTGGCCGTAGTCCGGGTCGCCGACGACCGGGTGGCCGATATGGGCCATGTGGACGCGGATCTGGTGGGTGCGGCCGGTCTCCAGCCGGCATTCGACGAGGCTCGCCGTGGTGAAGGTCTTCTGCTGCTCGCCGAAGCGCTCGACCACCGTGAAATGGGTAATGGCGTGGCGGGCGTCGTCGCGGCCTGCGGGAACCACGGCGCGGCGGACCCGGTCGGCGGCACGGCCGAGCGGCGCGTCGACGGTGCCGGCCGGCCGCTGCGGAATGCCCCAGACCAACGCCAGATAGGCGCGCTCGAGATCGCCGGTGCGGCCATGATCGGCAAAGGCTTCCGACAGAGCCTTGTGGGCGCGGTCGGTCTTGGCCACCACCATGACGCCGCTGGTTTCCTTGTCCAGGCGATGGACGATGCCCGGCCGCTTGACGCCGCCTATGCCTGAGAGGCTGTCGCCGCAGTGATGGATCAGCGCGTTGACCAGCGTGCCGGTCCAGTTGCCGGCGCCGGGATGAACGACCAGCCCGGCCGGCTTGTTGATGACGACCAACTCCTCATCCTCGTGCAGGATATCGAGTGGAATGTCCTCGCCTTGCGGCTCGGCCGGCTGCGCATCGGGCAAGACGACCAGGACACGCTCGCCGGCCGCCATCTTGCGCCTGGCTTCCTCGACAGGCTTGCCTGCGATCGAGATCGCGCCCTGTTTGATCAAGGCTTGGACGCGGCTGCGTGAGATGTCGGGCCCAAGCCTGGAGGCCAGCCACTGGTCGAGGCGCTGGCCGGCGGCTTCGGCTCCGGCTTCCAGTTCCACTGCTTCGCCCCCTATCAAAATCGGGGTGTCTTCGTTATGAGCGCTCATCGAAACCCGTTGCGGATTGTTTAGCCATGGCCCGGCCGATCGCCGAAGAAGAAGAGGAAAAGCCGCTCGATCCCGCGGCCGAGAGAGTGCGCCAGAAGCTGATCCGCTTCATGATCGTCAATCTCGGGCTGCTGTTTCTTGCCCTTATGGTGGTGATCGGGGCGCTTGTCTACAAAGCGCGCAACGCGCCTGGGGCCGGCTCGGAGTCAGCCGGCGAGATCCAGGCTCCGGCGGGCGCGCCGCTTTCCGGCGACATCGTGCTGCCGGTCGGGGCCAAGGTGGCCGGTCAGTCGCTTTCCGGCAACCGGCTGTCGATCGATGCCGAGCTTGCCGACGGCAGCCGCGCGATCTTCGTCTACGACATTGCCGAGCGCCGCATGATCGGCCAGTTCCCAATCCGTAATAAATGAGCCCGCAACAAATGAGCGCCTTCGCAGAGCGCCGCAGCATTGCGACCGTGGCGCTCGTCGTCGGGAACTATGACGAAGCGGTTGGCTGGTATGTCGAGCGGCTGGGCTTCGTGCTGACCGAGGATGTCGACCTCGGCGACGGCAAGCGCTGGGTCACCGTCTCGCCACCGAACGGTAACGGCGCGCGGCTGTTGCTGGCGCAGGCGTCCGGCGAAACGCAGGCGAGCCGCATCGGCAACCAGACCGGCGGCCGGGTGTTTCTCTTCCTCGAGACCGACGACTTCGCCCGCGACCATCGGGCGATGCTCGACAAAGGCGTCGAGTTCCGCGAGGGACCACGCCATGAGGGCTATGGCACGGTCGCGGTGTTTGCCGATCTCTACGGCAATCTCTGGGACCTGATCGAGCCAAAACGGCAGGGCTAAGCCAAGCCGTTGGGCAAACTGCGCGAAGCGGACCGAAACCCCAGTTGCTTTTTCGCTGCCGCCAGCCTATGTAGCCGGTTCTTGAGCGCGCCCATCGTCTAGCGGTCAGGACACCGCCCTCTCACGGCGGGAACAGGGGTTCGATTCCCCTTGGGCGTACCAACGATTTCAAATAGTTAGACGCTTCCCCACTAAACCGGCCTAATAACGGTCGAATAAGCGTTCTGGACAGCGAATTTTTTTCTGCGCGCGCCATGGCTTGCACGTTACCCAGTTTGCGCGCCGTCCTTGCCTGCCCCCGAGAATCAGCCAATTCTCAGACAGGTTAAGCGGGGTGACCAACTTGCCGGACTTCGCGGTAGACGACCTTCAAAAGTTAGCTACGGGTCTAGCTCTTCTACCCGGTGCTCTCATCCTGGTGGTTCGATCCCAATTCATAACCGGCCGGCGCCGCCCAAGGACTGAAGAGTTTTTTTCCTATGTGCTGGTTACGCTGCTCTATCTTGCCGTCTTTGCACCGCTGTTCGGGTTAGCCTATTCGTCTGGGCTGACGTTGCCGAAAATATATGCTGCATGGGTTGTCTTCATCCTGGTGGGGCCTTTCACGTTAGGCCTCCTGTTTGGGATGGCTTTCCAATATGGATGGACGGCCAAGGCACTTGATGTGCTCGGCCTAGAGCCTGTGCACACGATGCCGACAGCTTGGGATTGGAAATTTGGGCAGCGAACTGAACACTGGGTGGTTGTTAAGCTTAAAGACGACACCTGTTTTTACGGCTACTATGGTCGCCGCTCTTTTGCATCGTCCGACGAGGAGCGGGATATCTACATCGAGCAGGTGTTTTTGAGGGGCGATCAGCCCGACGCCAAATGGGTCCCCACGAAGAACGGGCTTTGGGTTCAGGCGTCAGAAATTAGCACAATCGAGTTTCTAGACGTTGATCGACAGGGAGAGTGAAAGTGACAGACAAAGGTAATAGAGGTCTGCCGGTCCACCAGCAAAAAGGCTACCAGCCCAGCCGCAGCACTGGCCAGTCAGCAAATGGCCCCAAGAGTGTTCAAGGAGGTTACCAGCCGGCTAGTGGCTCGGGTGCCCCAGCTAATACGCCTTCGTCAGGGACCGGCGGAAAGAAGTAGGCTCATCGCAGTGGCACGGGGCCTTGTCGCTCGACTGTTATCCGCCGTTAGAAAACGGCCCCGTCCCTCAGGTCCCACTGTTCCGCCACTGTTTTCAGTGAGGACACCCGGTATTCACCGGTAAGCGCATTTCTGGAGAAAGAATGCGCGAGCGCGATTGGCCAGTAATCCCCAGCGCATCTGTTTTCGGCGTCGCAAAATTCAGCAAAGGCCCATAAGCCGAACCCTCAAAAGATTCAAAAGCCAGCCCGATTGCAAAGTTTACTCCCGCCAGACAGCCCTCAGGAAACGCAGTTGCCGCCGACTAGCAAATTGGTCATCTTCTAAGTAGGCGCCAGGGGAGGACAGGTTGGGAGACAATGGCGAGAAAAGACCACATCTTCGGCTGGCGGCCGAGAATGATCGGAAGGCTGTCGACAAAGCGCGCGCGAGATATGAGATCGATTGGCCGCTCCAAAAGCTGGCTGCGAACATCATGCGCGTGTCGCGAGGTGCCGGTGAACCCTATAGCGTAATTCAGCAGTGCATCGACGTCGTAAAGGGTGCCCAAGCATTCTGCGATAAATGCGGTGACTGGCCGGGCGACAACGAGGTCCGCGAGGCGCTCGATTTTCACGATCCGAAACTTCGTGACTATAGCCGGCCGTATGATGAGCGGTCGTCAGCGATCGAGGACATCGTGGAGGGTGCCCTTCGCTTGGCTGCCGCTCGCTTGCTCAGACAGGATCTACAAGAGCGGCACGGAGAAAAGGACTTGTTGGACGGAGTTCGGCGCCTGGAGCATTATCATGCCGAGTTGCGCGCGAAGTGGGAGGCTGAAAGAAAAGCTGCGAGGGCCAAGCCGGCACCCCGCAGCAAGAAGCTCATCCGCAAACCGAAGCTATGAGCCCCACCGGGTTGTCACGCAGCCGCATCCCCTTCGGGAAGGAAGGACTGCAAAAGCGCCACCGAGTCATGTTGCAACATCTCGGTGAAGCGTCCGTCGGTGACAGTGAGCAGATATTCAGCCTTGGTGCGGCACTCTTCGAGAGACCCGCAGCGGTAAGCGAACACTGCGGTCAACGCATCGATGTCCGCCTGTGAAGCTTCTCCAAGTTCGACCAGCGCTTGCCCATAACCGAAGGCAACACGCTTGGCATGCTCTTCGCGGATCATCTTCTGGACTTTACGGAGGTCTGCCTTTTCGGCCTTTCGTAGCGCCGCGACAGCTTGTTCAGCAACTTCAGGAGCGGCGCTTGTGAGGCCACTCATCCTGCTTCTCGCCTCGTCATAGCGCTTGCAGATCTCGATCTGGCAAGCGATCGAGCATTCCTCCAGATCGTGGGCCGTCACGTAAAGGGACTGCGCCCCACCTATGGAGAGGGGCACAAGCAGCTCCCTTCTGTTGGTAGCGAAATAGCCGCTCTCCATCTCGTCGTTGCGATCCATCGCCTTATTGAAGCGCGCAAGAGCCGCATCCTTTGCCGCGATCAGCGCACCCAGAGCTCCGACGCCCGGCCCCTCTGCATGCGCGTCCCGAACACTGGCTACGGCGGCGGCGACGGCAGCCGTAGCGACTGCTGAAGATGCGAGAAGGGCGCGACGATCGACATGCTGGTTCATGAAACTCTCCTGTTCAAATGGGTTCGGTGTGTTTTCCGCACGCGCATGCCAAGGCATGAGCATCTTACGAAAGAAGGCCAACCAGCCCACGGCGGCGTGTGAATCTCGGGGATATGCTTTTGCAGCGCGGGCCTCAGCGGATGCGATCGACATTGGGGCAACTCCCTTTGGTTGGATACGGCAATGAGTGGCGGCGAACGCCTAGGCCTCCCAGGCATGAGAAGAGCGCGCGAAAGGCATTCCCCTCGCTTCCATCTCGGCCTCGCATTCGCTGACGCGGCGGACGTGTTCGAGGTACAGCGAAAGCTCCCACGGAAGCCGCTTGCGGCACTGATCGACAAAGGCCGCGCTATGCAGGCGAACGGTCGGCGTCAGCATTTCATCTGTTTCGGCAATCACCTTGAGGCTCTGACGAACGAACCGGATGGCTTCACCAACGTCCTGGCTGGAAATACGCCACGCATCCGCGATACGAGAGTCGTATGCATCGGCGGCTGGCGTGAGATCGAGGGAGAGCAAGGCAGTCATCATGCACCCGTTGCGCCAAATTGCTTACAGGTGTATTCATAGCTACGTCTGTAGCGACCGTCAAGCATTTTAGATACGCTTGTATTCAAAAAAGGGAGTTTTGACCGATGGCCGAGCTGACCCCTGAGGCAAACAGGGCTGCCAGAGCGATACTGAAGTGGTCTGTTCGCGAATTGGCCGAGCACGCCGGCATTGCGTTTTCCACTGTGCATCGCTTCGAAACGACGGGCGTAGCCACTGACACCACCAAAGAGAAGATCAAGGCCGCCTATCTGACCCACAAGGTAGAGATTACGAATGGGGATGGGACAGGCGCCAGGCTGGTCCGGTGACCGGCAATGGTTGAATCGCTGTGCCTGAGCCTGCCGGCAGTGGACGGCGATACGGTCAAATGCGATGCCAAAACATGCGGCTTGTTGGAACAAGGCATCCGAGACGGCGCTCGGCTCGCCTGGCGTAAGTCGCCAAGTTGGCGACACACAGGAAAGCAAAGGGCATTCACGGAACTCGAAGTTACTCGCCAGTGCTGTCTGGCGCTGCCGGCAGCGCGATATGGTCGGGACGGCACAGCGCCCTTATGGCATCAGTCTGGCCGTTGATCCCTGCCCTGATCCAGAAAGGAACCCGCAATGGCTGATCAAGATGATGCAGTTGCAAAATTTATCCAGCTGGCATTCAAAGCCAATGGCGCGGCTCTCACTCTTTCAGTTGTCGCCGCCAGTAATCTGCTAAAGGGTTCTGCTGTTCCGGCAATGGTTACCGTGGTGCCTAGCTGGCTGTTTCTAATCGGGCTCGTTTTGGCTTACGCCCTCATGACTACGAACGCTCTCTCCACAACTCATTTCGGGAATCTGCACACTCTGTTGCAGATTCGAGAAACCATAATGAACATAGAGTTCGCGGAGCACAGAACCGAAGAGACGGAAAAAATTTTGGCGGATTCGATCGAATCAAAGCGGGCGATTGAGGCATCCCTGTTGTCAAAGAAACAGCTTGCCGAGATGATTAGAGCCACCAACTGGCTGATGAATGGCTCCATGGTTTGTTTTGCAGCCGGCGTTATATGGGCTCTGATCGCCATTTCGATAGAACAGCACCTCCCGGTGAACCCCTGACAGGGGGGCCTAGTCCACTTACCTATTGCAGCGATCGGACGAAGAATTTCAAAATAGCCTTAGGCCGAACCCTCAAGGTTCAAAAGGTCGGCCGCGCGGGTGGCGACTATCTGGTGACAGACTAAACCCTCGTTAACGCATGTAATGGCCTATCTCTCGGGTGAAGCTTAGGCTTCTCGCTGCAATCCGCACCTTGTAAGGCAAGCGGACGCTTAACTCGGGTGCTCCCGCCAGAACGGACGGAGGGAGCCGAATATGGCCAAAGCTCAACCACGCGGCGACATTACCGCCTTCGAGTGCGACGTCATTCGCGAGGCTTTCAGAAAGTGGGTTGTCGAGGACAACGTGCCAGAGGATCAATGGCGCGAGCGCGCCCGGCGTCTGGTGCATACCATGACAGGGGTTGAGGATATCGACCCGCAAATGCTGGATTGGATTGTACAGAAGTAAAAGCCGCTGGGGAATCAGCACCGGGGCTTCTAGTATCTGTCAGAGCCCCTCGCTCGCTCATAGGGTGAAGGCCCGGCGGGCGTATTGGCGATGTAGTCCGTAAATGCCTGCTCCAGCTCGGCCACCGCCTCATTCTTGGTGTTCGCCCGGCCGCGCTGGCCGCCGTGGCCGCGCCAGCGCTTGTCATGCGTCGCGATCGACCAGCGCCACGTGCCAGCGCTCGCGCCGTGTGCCTCGCCCTGAATGCGGCCGACCGGAGAGCCAAGGAAGGTCGGCGAAAAGTCGTGTGGGACTGTCTGGCCCCCAATGATGGTTCGGCCCCAGTCAAGCCACAGGCGAGCCCCACGGTCGCGAACAAACCGCACAGCCTCGATGATGGTATCGAAGCTGCGCATCGGGCCGCTTTCGTCGGCCACCTGGAAGCCGTCGGCGGCTTTGCTGACTCTTAGGCGATCGGCGGACATCATCCGTTGATATAGGCGTCCGGAAGGCGGAGCATAGGCGGCCCGGCCTGCTAATCCGGAGGAGGAGTGACACAGGCCGAGCCGACCTCGCCTTGTCAGCGAGGCACGGCCATCCTGCCCCAGAAAGTATCTATGGCCAAGCGTCCAGCGTCTTCAGTCAGGATAGAGCCCGCCGCCAAAAACCTCCCGGACCGCGGGCTCCATGGCGCTGCTCGACCATAACGGGAACGGCGCCTACCCTCTCAATTGAAGCCGGGCTCAGAGGTTCCCAGCAAGAGCCCGCCCGTTTGAGGGTCCGAGCGGGCTCCAGGGGTCTCGCCCAACGATGCGGCGCCCCTCGGGAAAGCGCAGCACCGCAAATCGAACTGGGTGATTGGCGCAATGTTCCAGTTAGCATGTGCTTGTCAATCAGGGTGCCCGGCCTGCTCAGGGGATTAGGGGTATATGGCGACAGGCCGGGCTCTTACCCCGTGGGAGAGGTAAGACCGACACTATGCGCCGCCTTCGGCGGCCGAGCAGCACCTATTTTAGGATGAGCTAATGGAAAGCCCGTCGCAGCTAATGAGCGTAAGCGACGGGCTTTGAAGTGGCTACACCGGTGAGAGAGATCGACCACTTAGGTTAACTACGGAACCGTGAAGTTGTTCCACAATGGAACAATCGGCGGCTCGGCCCGCTTATCCCGGCGGAGGAATGGGACAGGCCGAGCCCCACCCGCTGTTGGGAGCGAGGCGCGGTGATTCTGGCCCAGAAAGTTCGCATGGCCAAGCGAGGAATTAAGGTAGGCGACGAGGTGTCGATAACCGCGACGGTGCGGCGTCGCGTCACGGAAGACCGTGTTAGCGTCTCTATTCCGTCCTACGGCTTCCCGCATTCCATCGTCGACCGATCATCCAAGGTGAAAAAAGGCCAACTGATCGAACTGGTCGGCCACGTCATACACATTGATGAGAACCGCGTTACAGTGCAAATAGGCGTGCCGGTGACGGTGGATCTGGATAAGGTGCGGCTTGTCACGTCTTACAAGCCGCCGGTGGATGTCCCTACATGACCAAGCTGTCCGACCTTGGCCCTCCGATCGGCAGCACCCCGCACGTGAAGGTCAAAGCTTCAGGACACGACCATTTCCATATTTGCCCAGCCTGCCGCCAAGCTGTGGATCGGCGAGACCTTAGACAAGTGATCTGGCATGAGACGCCAGGACATAGGCCGCTAGAGATGGACGCCTAGCTGTATCGTTTCGAGACCAAAATGCTGGCAGATCTCTTGCACTGAACAGGTGGCCGGTACTTCACACACACCGGTCCTGATCGCGGGGGATCAGGTTCGCCGGGCTTGAGGTTGGGGTTTCCTCGCCCGGCGAGTTTTCTCCTCTAACGAGCGCATTCATTTGCTGTCGAGCGGGGGAAAACCTCAACGTACGTATACATCGAGTGTGGAAAGTAACCCATTGTTCACCATGAGCGGGCATCGTGATTGAAGGCGTTCCAATCGCGCCTAGTCTACCCCTGCGTCGTATGACGCGCCCCGCCCAACTGCCGGCGGCCGACGTTTTCAAGTGTCCCCAACCCCAGTATACGTCGGCCGCCAACTCAGACCCCAAGCTGGCTACAAATGTTATTTCCAGACTTCAGGGTACATGCCATAATCCGTTGTAGGGCCAAGCTTTTCCTGATTCGATGGCCCCTTACCTCGGGTGACCGACGACTTCCCGCGCCCCCCCCGCCGTGTCGTCGGTCGCCCTGTCCTTCTGCCGATTGGCGCGGACGCCTGGCGTGAAGGCGCGAACGGTTTGCGCGATTGCTGTACACGACAATGCCGAACAGCCCAGGAGCTGCTAAACCGCAGATAACTGGTTAGTATTGCACTTTCCCATCTTCATTTTTTCCCCAGGCCACCGTATTGAGCATGTCGGATCGAAGTTTTGGGGGGATTCGTGAAAACCATAATTGTATTTTGTACTGCGCTCCTCGTCTCCGGCTGCGCCGGGACCAGCGTTGTTCAGACCTCGGGCAATACCGCTATTGTGACCGCCCGAGCCGCGCCTGTTTGCGGTGGGGTTGGCGCTGAGAGGGTGGCAGTCAGAGAAGCCGCCATCGAGACGATCAAGGCAGGGTTCGATAAATACGTCATCTACGATGCTGCGGCACAGAACACAGTGACTGCGAGGCAGATGCCTGGAACGTACACGACGATGGGCACCGTCAACGGAGGGATGCTGAACGCGACGACGACCTATCAGCCCGGTCCGACGATCTATTCCGGGCACCATTCCCAGGCGTTCGCGATAAAGATGTTCAAGGCCAACGATCCGGCTGGCGCCAACGCCGTCGATGCGAGGACGACGCTCGGTCCAGAATGGCCGAAGCTAATCAAGCAGGGTTCACTGACCACCTGCACGTGACGCACAACTTCAAACCAGACTGGTTGAGGGCAAGTATGCGGATCATCTTTGCCGCTTTTTTGATGCTCCTGGCCGTACAAGCATTCTCGCAGGAGTCGCAAGGGACCACGCACCGAGGGGTGCCCGTGACGATCTTCGAAACGCCAGAGCAGGCTGTTCACGCGGCTGATCGGGAGAAGCTATCCGATACCCATGATGCCGCTGACTTGGATGCTCAGACGCGCGCGGCCAATGCGGCCGAAAGGAGCGCGGCAACGGCCGAGCGGCAAGAGTTGCCAGCCTTTGTCCAAATCATCTTTGGCGGGGCAAGCACCTTTGTTGCAATTATTGCCCTCGTTGTCAGTTTTTGGACGGCAATCACCAGCATCAAGACCACGCAAACTCAATTGCGTGCTTACGTTTCCGTCTTTGACTTCGAAACAACCGTTACCAACCAGAACGTCCGGCCGCATATTGCATTCAAGGTGACATTTAAGAATTTCGGGCAGACTCCTGCACGGAACTTGCGCTTCAATTTACGATGGGAATGCGGACAACCACCCTTTGTTGAGGACAGTCACGCGACCGTCGTAGCAATTCCGGAAGGCCGGGGTTCAGTCGGGGCCGGAATGACCTTTTATGCGGGAGATAAAACTGACCTTCGCCTCGGCCAGAGCGAGATCCAGCAGGTTCTCGACAACAAGCTCTCGTTCTGGGTTTTTGGTGTAATCGAATACGACGACGTCTTTGGCAAACAACACCGCACGCGCTTTCGTTATTCGATGAATACTGGTCCGATGAACACGGCCACCTTCAGCCCTTGCGCAGCGGGGAATGAAGAGACTTAGCCGGCCGTCAAAGCGGGGGCAGCTTTTTGACCCCCTGGAAACCTATACCTTGGGTTTGCCGGCATTATAAGGGTCGCTAAATTCCCACGTTGGAGGAGCGAGTTCAGCCATGTCTCGCATGAGACCTTGGTAAGACAAGTCGTCCATGGACCCGTCGAACTCGCATGGGACCGTGAAAGGCGGACCGCCCCAAGGCCAGCGCCACCATTCTGCCGTGTTGAGCGTGGTCAAGCCTTCGGCCGGGAAACACCCATACGAACGTAACCGCCTTTCCCACTCGTTTCGCTGTAGCAGCCGAACGGCTATCATCAAGCGGCTATCTTGGCCACATAATCAGCTTTGGTCTGTTCGGAGGAAGAATCGGGAAGAGGCAATCGCGAGCTGGCCATCGCCACCCGAACAGGTCTGCCAATCATCTCGCTGATGATGGTTTCCAGCGCGGGAATTATGTCAGCAGTCACCAACGCCGGATTGGAATGGGAAAGCCTGAACCCTGGCACATCTGGACTCGACACACGCAAACCACCGTCCGGCCGCTTTTCGAAGACTACCGAGACGTGCTGCAAACGCGAAAGGTCGGTTAGATCCATTATGCGCCCCAATAGATTGGCAAATCGTAGAGTGATTTGCTGCAAAAAGCCATAGCATCCCTATTGACTCGAATCGGTAAACGAGTCCGGGCCCATATGTTGAACCTTACAAATCGAGAATCGTTGCCTTTGAGAGCGCTAGCAGGAGGCGGAGCGAACGCTTTGCGCCCATGGCTTCACATGTGAACCGCCCATGCCGATACATCCCGTGAGCCTCGCCCTTGGGCGCGCCGCCACGGGCTCCATGGAAGCGGCAGACACGCTTTCCGCGCTCGGCTGGCGCCTTGCAGCCTACGCCAGTCCTCTTGCTCGTCGCTGAGCACCTTGGGGCAGCATGGGCCTTCGCAATCCGAGCCCTGAGTTGGTCCATGGGGTTATCGGCCATTTTCACCTTGCTCCCCGCCCCGGCGCCCTACGTTGCCGACGATGGCTTGGCCGCCTTTCTCGACGTTCACGCGCTCGACGTACACCCGCTGCTCGCCTTTCGACCGGTAGCGCTTCAGGGCTTCCATCTGAGCCGCGAAGGTTCGGGCAAGCCGGTTGAAGATCCGCTCGTGCGCTTCCATGGCTTGCGTCGACTTTGATGCCCCCAGGCAAGCCGCCGCCTTCATAGTTGCAATCTGGACCGCTGCCATCTGGACGCCAAGCGTAGCCTCCAGCTGGTCCTTTGGATGCATCCCGTACACCATTGACAGAGCATAGTTCATCAGTCGCTCGTCCACGCCCTCGCCCTTCTGCGCGGCCATGGTCAGAGCTTCTAGAGTCCCGCGCGTGAAGTCTCCGCATTCGCTGCCGATCGCAGCCGATATCAGTTCATGGCCCAAGCTTGGCTCGGGATGGTCTACCTCGATGGAAACGTTGAGGCCGCCGTCATCTCTTCGGATGTTCGCAATTTTCATTCCGGGTCCAGGCGTCCGGGTCTCTCGCCGTTTGACATAGGCAGCTCGCCCAGCCACTTCCTGAGGCGTCGGCTCATACGGTTTTGCAACTGCGGTACTCTCAGCCGCTTGTGCCTTCTTGCGCATGGGAACGACTGCCATCAGTGCCTCACTATTCCTACCAGATCGAGACCGGCCGCGAGCTGAAGTCCAAACGTCAGCATTGCCTTGGTGAGCAGATCCTGGCCCATGGCGTGATACAGGCCAGCTAGATCGGCCTGGCCCTGCAAGCGGTATTCCTCGGCCGCAGCGTGGCAGCCAAAGCCAAAGGCCATGAAGTTGAACAGATCGGCATCAGTGGCCGTGTCGCTCGTGAAGACCTCTGACAGATTGGCGACGATATCGGGGTCCACTGCGAGCGAGGCATTGGCCACCAAGCGGCTTTGCACCTCAGCCATGTAGTCAGACAGTGATGGGATGCTCATGCGCCTATGCTCCCGTTAGCTGTGTTTCGGTACCGCTGTGGACAGGACTCACCGGCAGGATTACATCTTGGCCGATGGTCCAGATCGATCATGATCCGAAAGAGAAGCGCCCGCCTCACAGCGGGGGACGGTGGGGCGATTATCTCGCCTATGCGCTTCTGACCGGGCTTGGGCTCTATCTCACTCGGAACCATGTTCTGGACCCGTACTTCTGCTCATGGTTGGGCTGGTGCTCTTGAGCCGGCCAAGGTCGCTCCCTGAGCCGTCGATGCCAGGAATCTCTGCATAGCCGAAACCGTCTCAAGAGCCCTGGGACTGCGGCTCGCAACAGCAATCGCCATCTTGATCCGCTGAGGGTCGTTGGACAGCAGCAGACCTGCGATGCCCTTTGCCATGCTCTCGTCGACCTTGGCGCCGTAGGCCCGCGCACCGCGCACCAGCAAGCCGGTGGTGAGGCCGGTTTTCCAATCGCCTGTGACATAGCCGGCGCCAGTCCCGGCTGCTGTAGCCATGCCAAGCTCTTTCAACTGGCGAGCGGTGGTGGAATTGCCCATCGAGCCGCGAAGCTTGTCCATGATGTTCTCGACGCGAGTGAAGGCCTCGAACTGGCGGGCTTTGTTCGGACCTAACGCAAGTTCGATCTTCTGACGCGATTCCGGCGAGCCATAGATGCGATCGATCACGTTGGCGCGGTCCGGCATGGAGTTGATTGCGTTCTTCAGCTCAGAAGCGAAGCCGGTGGCGAATGCATCGCGCTCGGCCGGCGTCATCCTAGAAAGCGCCTGCTGGGTCTCGGGAAGGGTCCGGTTCTGCGAGACGAACTTTCGGCCGGCGTCCAGCGCGTCCTCTGCGCCGAAGAAAGTAGCGGCGCCCTGCCGTGCCTGGGCATAGGATGGAACAGCCTTGTCGAGTTCACCTCGGAGCGTTGACGCGAGGTTTTCCAGCGTGCCAGCCTCGCCATTCCTTCCGGCTCGACGTGCCGCGCTCGCCATGTCGTCCAGTTCGCGCTTGGTGTAGTCCCAAAGCTGGAGATCCGGGTAAGCGGCCACGCCGCCGTTATTGCGAAATGTCACGCGACCATCCGGCGTGAACGTCACCTTTGGATTGAAGGCACCGAAGCCCTCGGCGATAGACCTATTCTGTCCGCTCTTGGCAGCGGCCCTCATGGCGTCGGCAACGGCAGGGCTTCCGGCCAGTCGCTCAAGCTCTGGGGTGATGATGCCGGCGGCGCCGTCCTGATAGGCTTTCCGATAGGCCGGATTGTTTGCCTTCCTGGCTGCGGTCTTGAGGGTGTTCTGCAAGGCCAGATCGTCCGCACTGCCGCCCATGAGCCGGTCGACAAATCCAACCGCTCGCGGCCCTTGGCCCGCAAAGCGGTCTGATACTGTCCTGTCGATGATGGCGCGAGCTTCTGGATCATTGTTGGCGGCTGAACGCATCAGAGCGCGAGCGCTCTCGCCACCGCGATCGACGTTTAGGATCGGCTGGCCATTGAGCATGGCCGAAAGCTCGTCCTGAGGCCCCATGAGGGGCGCTCCGAGATTGTTACGGTCGGCAACCATGGCCCGGCCAACACGCTTTATCGCAGCGCTTTCGGGATTGAGCAGGGACGGGATGTTCATGCGCTCGGCAATCTGCCCGACGCCATTAAGCAGGCTGCCGAAGCCCGGAATGGCCAGAGCGAGCCCGCCGTTTATCGCAGCGGACTTGCCGATGTCGGCAGCGGAACCGCCGCGCGCGGCAGTGTCAGCTCCACCGATTGCCGCATTGGTGAGGCCGCCCACCGCCATACGGCCCAGGAGGGAATCCCCGGTAAGGCCCAGCGCTTTTGCGCCCGCCTGGGTTGCCCCGAGCCCGAGCATGGGGCCGATGGTGCCGGTCGCTGTCCCAAGAAATGACGTGTCGGGGTTTTGCTCCTGAGCGCGGGCAGTGTCTGCTGCCATCTCGCTTCGAACTTTGTCGAAGGGCTGCCCTGAGATTGCGTGACCAAGCCCACCCGCAATATCCAGCGTCACATTCTTGAACGACGGCCCGACAATCGGGAGACCTTCGAGCGCGCTCATCGAGAACGCGCCCGCCTTATCCAGTGTCGGATACCGAGGCTGCACGCGAGCCGGATCAAACTCCGAGTGGATTGGTTGGCCCGGCGCCATCGAGTTCGCCGGCCCTAGAGGGGCACCACTTTCAACGCGGGCTTTCGCGCGAGCAATGTAATCCTGCACGCGAGGGTCCAGGCCGCCCGGGTTTGCCTGAGCTGCTGGCTGGCTACCTGCGCTCTTGAACGCATTGAAAGCAGCGCTCTCATCCGGCGCATCGACTTCGTAGGTGGTGCCGTCAGGGCCTTGGATTTCGAAGATGGGCACTATTGCTTCCTCCGAATCTTCACGCCGTTGCCCATGTCAGTCCAGCCACTGCCGGATGAAGGCGTCTGCGGCGCGCCGTTCAGGCTCGGGACTGGGTCTGCTGATTCCCGCAAGCTCTGGATGGCAAGCTGGCGGTTCCTCGCCTTCTGCTGGATTACGTCAGGACCATCGCCAGGCTGCGGGAAATACTGCTGACGCGCATTTTGAAATTCGGATTCGCTGATGGCGGCGCCCGATTCACGCCGGAGAACAGCGTTGATGAAATCGCGCTGCGCCTGATCGAATTTCTGATAGTCGTCGCTGACCAGATAGTTGCCAAGGCCGAACGGCGCCGCTGCCCGCGCATGCTGCCCCATTGATGCACCGGCAGCGGTGATATTGGGCTGAGAGACGGTCCTGTCCGCCTCGTCCGCACGCATGGCGAAGCCGCCGGCCTTGCGCATATCCTCGCTATACTTCGGGCCAGTGATCGGGATATTGCCGCCATGCTGTGCGGGCTGCGGCCCACCGACTGGCTGTGCAGCGCCGCCGCCAGCCGGCTGCTGGAAGATGCCCTGAGGGGTCATAAAGATGATTTCGCCGTTCGGACCGGTGACCGTCTTGCCGGCTGCAACGTTGGCGGCCTGATCCTTGGTCAGAACGCCCCTCTCGATTAGATAGTTGAGGCCCTGCGCCTCAACGCTGCGGCCCGAGAAGAACTGCGTTCCTGCGCTTGCGCTCTGGTCGCTCGGATAGACTGCCGCGCCATTGTCCACATAGCGGGGGACGCCGTTGGCATCGTTTCGAATCTCGCGCTGCTTTTCGTCGGGAAGTTTGCCGGTCAGGATGAAATTGCGGCCATCCTTTGAAGTGAGGTCGAGGCCAAACTGTTGCGCCGCCGCGGCACGCTGGTCGAACTCCGTCAGACCGCCACCCTTGGAGCGCTGGAGCAGGTAGCTCCGCAGCGCCGGCTTGTCGGAAGCAAGAACCATTGCGGTGCCCTGGTCGAGCCCCTGGGCCTGGAGCCACTGCGTAGTGATGTTCTTTTGCCGGCGCTGAGGGGCGATAAGGTCGCCCAGCAAGTCGCCAATACCAGATCCAGAGGCAGGCCCCGGTGATTGCCACGGTGAGCCAGTCGCTACCGGCTCGGAGGAGATCAAGGCAGATCGTGCCTGAGGACGGGCCGCGAAGCGCGGAGCCGATGCCGGAAGGGCGGCCGAAGTCTGAGCATGCAACATGGGTGCCGGTTGCTGCGGTGCCGCCTGCGGTCCGGAGAAGCGCGCTATCGACTGCTGAAGTGCTGCGGGGTCAGCGTGGTCGCCAACTCGCGCGGCCGCCATTGGAAGGCCGGCGGCGGCAAGCTGGTTCTGCTGCGATATTCCGCCGGGGTTCAAGATGGCTGCGAGGATTTCCTGAAGGTCCATAGGTGATGCAAGCCCAATCAAAATTCGCCAGCATCATTCTATTTCCCGTCGCTTCAGCCTACAACGCGACGGGCACCATAAAACAAAACAATATCAGACATTTGCCTACAAGACACCGGCCTTTTGGTGCCGCTTCTCATGCGCCCGTATTGGTCGAAATGCGCTGGCTGAGATCAAGTGCCAGAAGGGCAACTGATCTTCGGGCCGTCCCAAAAGCCGCTATTGTCCGCTAAAAAGCGGGCGCCGTGAGATTCAATCCTGCGCGGGCAGGCTGTCCATCTGCTGCTGCCACTCTAGGCGCTGCTCTTCGGACATCAATTCCCACGCGACAATCACTGCAATGACGTGCTTGGGAATGCCGCTTTGCCAGTGGCCTCGGAGTTGCCGGGAAATGGTCATCTCTGGACGGCCGAGCAGCTTCGCTAAGGCCCTCTGCGTCAGGCCAGCGGCCTTTGCCCGCTGCTGCCATGGGTAATTCTCCATGCCTTTGGTCGGTAACAAAGGATTCGACGTAGCGTCTACTCTCCCTTGTAACGATTAGTCGTCACGTATATTTATGCGCCACGACTATTTCGGGAGGAGCCCCGCAATGGGGTTCGGCAACAAAGCACGTACTCAGGTATCGCTGGTAGGGGCTGTTTCGCTGCTCCTCCTGGGGCCGGCGTGCGCCGGGAAGGATGATGCCGAATGGAACCCACCCGCACGATTTGACCACCCGTACAAGGGAGAGTTGCTAGTCAGGCGCATCCCACAAGAAAGTGTCGTGGAAGCCTGCCGCGTTCTGTTTTCGATCTACAGAGTGCCAGCCATGTCCCACCCGGAGCAACGCGGGTGTTCTATCCTAGCCTCGAACCATTCCTGTCTCGTAATCACCATTGACGAGCCATATAAGCGAGCCACGCCGGAATCTGTTCTTCGGCACGAGATCGGCCATTGCAACGGATGGCCGGCGAGCCACCCCGATTAAGTCGGAGCCAGTACGATTCCTGACCAGCTATTGCTACCCTGCGCCGAACTCCACGGGGAGACCTGAACGTTTCGGCTGGCATTAGTGGCGACTTTATAATCAAAGGCCCACGATTCAACGTTGTTCGCACCCATCAGTGCCGTCTGGCCGCGCTCCGTAATGCCCGTCCAAACCAGATTGTTGGAATTTTGGCCAGCAGCAGCGATGCCGATCATGGCGCTGTTGTTAGTCGAAACATTGATATTCGTGTTCGCGCTACCTGTCGAATTGCCCCAAGTCGTATACGGCGTAATCGAATAGCCAACGGTTCGTAGAATAACGAGCGTAACAATACCTCCACCCCAATTTACAGCGATGTCGCCAGAAGTCCCGCCTGGTGCCGCTGTGAAAATAGCCGTACCGCAAGCATCATTGCCCGACGTATCGTCACCAGTTGAATGTGGCTGATAACGCGCCACGCCAGTCGCCGACCCGTTAATGGTCAATGAAGGTGTTAAACCGGGGCTTACGGAGCGGTCACCATGCCAGACAAGAAATATGTTTCCTCTGCCTGTGGTGTCCGGGCCGAAGCTGGCGCCGGAGAACGAAGTCGCAGCAGCGCCAGCGGAATAGGTCTGCTCTACCAAAAGACCCTGGCCAAGTCCGGCCATGATGCCACAAATACCCGGCAACATCAGGCTCTCCTCATCGCATTGAGCGCGACGGCTTCATCCGTCACCCGGAAGCCAAAGCCGCTTTCCAATGGCTTGACCCCCGGCAGGGCGCCGGCGCGGGCCTCGGTCACGATGTCACCTATCGGCCGGCACTCGCGCTTGTGCTCGGCCCAGAAGCCCATAAGGGTTTTCGCGTTCATGAGATCCTGCGCCGTCATGCACAGGCCCTCATCGCTTCGCTAGCTGTGAGCTTTCGGGAGGTTGTCCATTCGGACCGGACCGAGGAGACTGGAGTTACCACGCTTCAGCATCCATCGGAGGATCCGAATGAACATCCATAAGAATGCCCGTCTCACACCGCTGCGTCGAGAGGAGATGGCGCTGTCGGTGATAGAAGGCGCTTTCTCCAAAGCCCATGCGGCGCGTGTCTACGGCGTGTCGGCCAAGATCGTGGCGCGCTGGGTCGAGCGCTACAAGTCCGAAGGGCGGGCCGGCATGATCGACCGTTCCTCGCGGCCCGCCCATATGCCGCAGGCCACCGCTGCGTTGATCGCCGAGCGCATCATGGCGCTGCGGCGGCAACGTTGGACCGGCAAGCACATCGCCCATGAGGTCGGCGTCTCGCCCGCCACCGTTAGCCGGGTTCTCAAGCGTGCCGGACTGTCGCGGTTGCGGGATATCGAACCGGCCGAGCCGATCCGACGCTACGAGCGCGAGCATCCTGGCGAGATGATCCATATCGATATCAAGAAGCTCGGTCGTTTCGAGCGCATCGGTCATCGCATTACCGGCAAGCGCACCGGCAATGCCAGCTCGCGCGGCAGCAGTTGGGAGTTCGTCCATGTCTGCATCGACGACGCCTCCCGCATCGCCTTCTCGCAGATCCTGCCCGACGAGAAAAAAGAAAGCGCCATCGCCTTCCTCAAGGCGGCGGTGGCCTACTACGCCAGCCTCGGCGTCACGATAGCCCGCGTCATGACCGACAACGGCTCCTGCTACAGATCAAAGGCCTTCGCCAAGGCCTGCCGCGATCTCGGCCTCAAGCACGTCAGGACAAGACCCTATACACCCAAGACCAATGGCAAGGCCGAGCGCTTCATCCAGACAGCACTGCGCGAATGGGCTTATGCCATCGCTTATCCGACTTCAGATCACCGCGCCGCAGAGTTGCCGGTCTGGCTGCACAGATACAATTGGCACCGTCCCCACGGGAGCCTAAAGTCCAAAACACCTATCAGTCGCCTCGCTCTAACCGAGGACAACCTGTTGAGGCTCCACAGCTAGCGATCTGCCTGATGAAGTCAGAGAGGTTGAGGCCGCGCTTGGCCGCAGCCTCAAGCATCGCGGCTTTCTCGTCGGCGTATACGCGAACGCGGATGCGATCAGGCATTCCGGTGGTAGAGCGCATGGGTTTCCCCTTGATGGACATGGGGAAATTTTAGTTTTCACGCGTTCCAGTCACAACGCGACGGGCACCAAAATGTAAAATAACATCAGACATTTACCGACATCTTCGGTTAGCCAATTCGCTGACGCTCCAGTGCCCGAGCCGCGTCGGCGTATCGCTCGATACTCGGGTGGTTCAAGTCACCGGCCTGGTAGGCTTCCAGCGCTTCTTTGTCGCCGGCCACGACGATAGCAAGCCCCACCGGATCGACGCGCCAGGGAGCCTTCGGACGAAGCTGTTTCCCGATCCCCTCGCGTTTGCACCACCGCACGATAGTTTCAGGCACTACGCCCGCTCTCATGGCCGCAATGCTGACGCTGATCGGCTTCGGCCAGGGCTTTTGAACCTTTTGAAGGTTCGGCACTTGGCCGTTTTCAGATATTTTCGCGGTTTCCAGCATGTCTAATTCCCCTCTTTCGGGAGGCGAGGATTCCAGCGGTACGCGATGGTCGGGCGACCGCCAGTATCGGCCAGATGGAATTCCTCGCAGTGATGGGTATCCACGAGCGTTTCGAGAGCGGCCGCCACCGCTGCATGGTCGGCAAGACCGGCCCATTTCTTTTGATGAACGGCCCGCGCCGTGAACGCCTCGGGGAGTTGGTGGCGCCGGTCCAGGATGAGCTTCGCCCCGTCCTCTGCCATGGTCTCGCCGGCAGCATAGAGCCGGTTGGCATGCGAGCGGAGGTAGTCATACCAATCAAGAGCGCGAAGCGTAGAAACGTCCCCTACCTCAAATCGGCCGCCGTCGATCAATTCGAACAGCAGCGCCAGGCTCGCAATTGTCTTCGGCATCTTGAGCAGATGGCTTTCCAGCACCGACGAAATGCCCTTGCCTCTGGCCTCATTTTGGAGGCTCGACATCCAATCGCGGAACGCCTCCTGTGCGCCGGGTGCAAAGCGCATGGTCTGCGGGTTTTCAGGGCTGCCAAGCTCCATTGCGTGAAGATCCGAAAAGACAGCGTTGTACGCTTCGCGCGCTGCTCCATTCGGATGCCGGTCCACCCATTCCCATTTGCCGATATCATCCGGCCAGACCGAAAGCTGAAGCCGCTGGATGAGACCGTCATTGGTTGCGCCCGTAAGAGCGCCGCGCACTATGGGAGCGATGCGAGACGGCTGGATGCCGCCGATGATTGACAGGGTGCAGCTTTCAATCTGAACCGTGCCCCGGCCGATGCGGTCGTACGTGAACCGGCCATCGCCGTTGAACGCTTCAAGGTAAAAAGCGCGCTCGCTCTGAAACTCCTCGCTTTCCATCCGGGCCAGGAAACCGGGCAGCTCATCCCGCACGAGTAGAAGGCCGCGAGGGTTTTCGTTCAGCAACTCGCCAAGCTTCTCAACCGTCGCGTCGTTGACGACAAGGCGAGGGCAGGGCTTATCCGCCTCGTCATCGTCAGCCATGGCCTCCTGCATGATGCCGCGAGCCCTTTGCCTGTCGCCACCCTTCAGTGCCTTCTCGGCCTGTTTCTTGGCGTCCTTGGCGCTGAGCGTGGCCAACGTCTGATCAATGCGGGCCGTGCGGGTCTCGCCTTCCCAGTCTTTGCGCATGGCATCCTGCAAGCCGTAGACCGGCGCAAGCGCCGATTGCATGGCTGGCGACTTCATGGCGCTGGGACGCCCAATGATGCCGCCCCAGAGGTTCGGCACCACCAGCCAGTCATCATTGGTCTTCGGAGCAATGCGCACGCGGTTGCCGACCACGGCAGAGACCGCGACCAAGGCCGAGACGGCCGAGAAGTCGACCGGTGATTGCTGGCGTTCGGCAACGTCGTAGACATACCGGCGAAGGCGATCAGGCAGCAGATCGGCGTGGAAGCGCTTCACAGGCGGTAGGGCCGCCTTGATTGGCTTGGGCGAGCCCCAGGATGAACCGTTAGGTTCACCCGCCTTGCCGCCCTCGATCGAGACAAGACTTGGCGCGACTGATTGGCGGACAGCGCCCGCCGTCTTCAACGCATCTTCGGGGGATTGAAAATTGATCATGCCGCAGCCCTCGCCGCCGTGTCGTTGAAATCGGTGCCGATGTCGGGCGGGGTCCAGATAACGGCCTCGCGGCCAGCGACCGACCATCGGAGAGCGCATTGCATGGCTGCTTCATTGCCAGCCTGCCTGAGCTTGCCGCCCTGAAGCTTGGCCTTGTCGTTGTCCGCAAAGATCGAAAGGCACTCGATGCTCGGCAAGATGGGGAACTGCGCCATCGTCCCGGCAACCATCGTCGACCAGACCGGCCCTATGCCGAAATTGCCCATCACCGCCAGCGAGGTCTCGATACCCTCCGCAATGGCGAGGCCTTCGGTGACATCCTCGTCGTGCGAAAGCTTCACCACGGCACCCTTGTTGGAGCCGAGCATCTTCTTTGCGTCATCGAGGCCGCGAACTTGGGCCTTGCCGTTGCCATTCGGGGCAAGTGCCGTTCTGTGGATGCCCTGAAAGTTATTCGAGACAATGCCGACCATAGCCGCGACCATTGCCGGCAGGCGGATGGTTTCGCCGCTGTCCAGTCGGAACGGGCAGGCAGGATGGAAGCGAATGGCGCGGCCCCTGAACACAACGGCCGGGATTATGATTTGCCGGCTTGTCAGGTAGCGCTCTACCGGCGTTCCGCCGATAGCCTTGGTCTCCTGCCAGATCGAGAATGCAAACTCTCGGCGCTTTGCGGCTTCGGGTGCAGGCTCGGTCTGGCGAGGGACAAAGACGGCTCGCCGCTCGCCTTGCGGTCGCCGTTCGATGCCCAGCAGTTGCCGCACATGGTCACGGCAGTCGGCAAAGTCATCATTGGCATGCGAGTGGACCAGAAACCCGTCCGGCGCACCCTCGTCGAACGTCACCGACAATGAGCGGTCTCTAGGGGAATGGCCGGGACCTGGGCAGAGCACCGAATCTCGCCCGCTTACATCTCCGAAGAGTGCATGGGCTGCGAACTGCATGTTCATACCAAGCCCTCCACCGGTTCAGGGACAATTTCCACCTCAGAGCGGAGGACATAGCGAGCGTGCGAGCCCGCGAAGGGGCCGGCGTGCGGCTCGTGGATGGTCTCGATGACCAAGCCGAACTTGTGCCGCAGATCATGAACGTATGCAGACCAGCGGGGCGCGGGTTGCTCGATGGGCGTACAGCCTCGGCTGCCGGCCGCCATGAGCCTTTCGAGGCACCATGCCTCGCGCCCATAGATCGTCATTGGCTCGCCGTCAGGCAGAACCCGGGCGCGGATGCGGTACTTGCTGTCGCTGATCATGCCGCCGCCCTCCCACCGATGCGCGCCAGCTCGCAGATGAGCCGGGCGATATGGAGGGGCAGGCGGTGTCTCGCCGCGAGGTGGCGAGATGCTATTTCATTTGAAGCAGCGAGCGGAATGCGGTATTCAGCAGGGGTCCAGACCTTTTCGAATACCGATCCGCCGTTCCTGCTCAGGAGCGGCGTTTCGTTATGGAGGTGCATCCGCTCATCCCTCCGCCATCGATGGCAGGCCTTCGATGTGGCGGCGGAGACTATCAGCCAGGATCAAGGTGCGGCGCCCCTCTTTCCTCGCCTCAATCTTCCGCTCCTTGATGAGCGCGTAAAGCTTCGTCGGCCCGAGCCCTGAAGCTTCGCAGGCGGTTTTGATTGTAAGTGATATTGCAGCCATTTCGATCTTACTCCTTTCGCCATTGTTCACCAGCAAGTGCCGTGAACCGGTGGAAAGGATCAGCGATTTCGTGGCCTCAAGTAATTGACAATACAGGACAATTTTTGCCAGGCGACGATGGCGGATTATTGCATCTCATGGCTATCTTTGGCTGATTTTGGCCCTCTTGTCCGCTCGGTAACGGGCAAGCGTTCTGACGCTTGGCACGAGTCTGCCGTTATTCCGCAGGAAAGTCTGGATCAGCTCGTCTGACCTCTCGACGGACAGGCCCTTTAGCTTGTCTCCCAGTTCGGCAACCGCGAAATCAATGGCGCTGTAACTGGCGCTTTGATTCTCGGCACCGTCTGCCGTCCTGTTCTCGACTCTGAGGGGTACAAGCACTGGAGGAAGGGCGTCTTTCTCCATTGAAACGATCCAGGCATGAAGGCTCGCCAAACCTATCTCAGCCGGGTAAGTTTCCCTGACATAGTAATAGCCGCCTACCTTCATGACAGTTGGATCTTGGGACAGGTCGGTGGTGCCGCTGATTACGATTCGCCCGGCTTCTTCGTACTCCCCGCGACTGCGGATTCGTTTCGTACCGCACGCGGCTCGCAGAAGCGGCTTTGCGCTGAAATCAGTCAGAAAGAGTCGCCGGCATGTGCGCTCGGTTGCCTCCAAAAACGGAATCCATTCTTCTTCCACCGCGCACCTCGCGATGCACCGTGAGTGGCCGCAGGGAAGCCAAGAGGTGCACCTTGGCTTGTCGGCTGGCCGGCCTATCCCTGCGGGTTCGATCAGACCTTTTGAACCTTTTGAGTGTTCCGGTTTCAGGCCAATTGAGAATATTTCATCCGCGCAACTTCGCCACCTTGCCGCGCTCACGATCGACCAGCGGCACCACTGCGGCGGCGGCCAGATCGTCCAGGGCGTTGACGATTGCTGAGGCATAATGCCGCTCGATCATCTTGTCGGACGTGTCATGAAGCTGCGCCACCAAGCGCACAGGAAGAGCTGCGCGCAGACAACGAACAATGGACGAGTGTCGCAAGGCATATGGAACCGTGTCGGCGGGCAAGCCTGAGTGCTTGACTATGGCAGCCCAAGGGCGGGTCAACTCGGTCGGAGACTTCCAAGGGCCGCGACTGTCGCGCACCCACTCCGGCTTGCTGCCCGGCTTCGCCTTCTCCTGCCGATGCCGCCAACGCTCCAAGAGAGAATCAGCAGGACGTCTGCCGGCGATAATAGGCCTCAAGGCTTCAATCACATCGGTGCCGACGCGAGTTGCCGTGTGCGTGGCTCGTTTTTGGCCCCGTCCCTTGCGAGAGGTCGGGACCATCAATCGCGACTGTGCCGCCTGTACGTCACCTACCAGCATTCGACTGACCTGGGAGAATCGGGCGCCAGTGGCGGCGAGCGCCAGCACCATAAGGAACAGATCGCCGCTCCACCCGTCCTGTTCGTCAACGACTTTCGCGGCTTCGATAATGCGCCGGATATCTGCATCGGGTAGGGCGGCGCCGTCCCGAGCTGCGGCGGGCTCTGCATCCCCGACCTTGAGGCCAAGCCTGATGGTCATAGGATATGTCGCTGGCAAGCGCTTCAATGTCCTCGCCGGCAATCCATTCAGCGCTGCCCGGAAATCATTCACGATACGCCGCACCGTCGCGATGGCGAGTTCGGCCCCCAAGCCCTCCCGCCAGTCGGCTAGATCCTCGTCGGTCAGAACATCAAGCCGTTTTGCCGCAATGGAGTGGGAAAGTACATGCTGGCCCAGGCGGCCCTTGGCGTCTTCCGGTCTGGCGCCTGCCTGCTTCATGGCGCGGGCCTTCCTGCCGGCCGCATACGCCTCCACAACTTCGCGCACCGTAGGTATCGGAGCCTTGCCGGCGTCCTGCTGCTTCTGGCGCTCCTGCTCTACGTGCCTGGCAGCTTTGGACTTGGCTTGCTCGAAGTTCAAAGTTTCGACACCATCGGCCGCGATGCCATCGTCGGCGGCCCCTAGGCCATCCTGCTTGTAGCGGCCATCGGGGAGCCGCCAGCGCACCAGCCACCGGCCAGCCCGTTTTCCTTTCCGGTATCCAAGATGCACCTCTGCGCTCACGCCGCGCCAGTGGACACCCTCGGCCAAGCCCTTACGAGCGTTGGGAGTAGTTAGGGGCGCTTCGCGGAGAGTCTTGGACATGACCTAAGCCAGATTCGTGTAATATTCGTCAATTATACAGCCGCGAGCGACCACGAACAATGGCGAAAGCTATCCTGCCAAACGTGAATTAACCGGGAACAGACAAAAAACAAAGGCGGGCAATGGCGAAGAATGCGGTCTAGATGCCTTCGCCCTCTCACGGCGGGAACAGGGGTTCGATTCCCCTTGGGCGTACCAAGTTCCTCTCCTTCAAATGTCGAGCAAGCCGCCATTGCCGCTTCTGGCGCAATGCCGCCGATTGAATTAGCATCAGATCAGCAAGCCTGGGGCGCAATACAGCTTTGCACGACACCGGGCGCAAGGGAACAAGCCGGCGGGCGGCTATGCATTCGCAAGACGGCTGACGAGGCGCGCTCGTGCGGGCTGGACTCCGTTCGGCACACGGGCGAGCGATCCCGGGAGGAGAGCCAATGCAGAAGCTGCAGTCGCAGGGCGTCCATCACATCACGCTGGTCGGTGCCGGGCGCCAGACTTCCATCGACTTCTGGGAAGGTGTGCTCGGCATGCCGTTCATCTTCGAGCAGCCCAATCTCGACAAGGCGAGCGAAAGCCACCTCTATTTCGATCCGGGCGACGGGCGGCTGATCACGATCTTCACCGATGAGAGCCGCACGCCGGTCAAGCGGCGCACGCCGACCGACATCGGCTGCGTCCATCACATCGCGTTTTCGGTGTCGCGGGTCACGTTCCTGCAGGCGGTCGCGCGGCTCGACGAGCGCGGCATCAAGCATAGCGGCGTCAAGGACCGCGGCTTCATGGATTCGATCTACTTCGAGGATCCGCTCGGGCTCTTGATCGAGCTGGCCTCTTACCGCTTCGAGCCGCCGGCCAGCTTCACCCATGCCGACGTCTTGATGGAGGCGCACAAGATCCGCGTCGGGCGCGGCGACTACGCAATAGCCGAAGTGCACCTTGCCGACGCCATCCAGGCGCTGGTCGAGCGGTCGCGCGCGACTTTGTCCGAGGAGCGGGCGGCGAAAAACCCATACTGAACAGGTCAGAGGGAGGACGAAAGATGGCAAAGGCTGCAACGAAGGCAACCAAGAAGGCCGTCGCCAAGCCGGCGGCGAAGAGCACAGCAAAGACAGCGGCCGCCGCCAAGGCGTCAGCCAAGCCGGCCGCAAAGGCAGCGGCAAAAGCCGCACCCAAAGCGACGGCGAAAGCCGCACCCAAGATGACGGCCAAGGCCGCGCCTAAGACGACGGCCAAGGCCGCGCCTAAGACGACGGCCAAGGCCGCGCCTAAAGCGAAGCCGGCAAGGAAACCGACGGTCAAGCTCAGCATGCTGCGGCCGAGCGTCAACAACATGACGGTGCGGGTGTTCACGCGCGCGGCCGGGCTCGACCATTCCGAGACGGACGCCTGGGGCCAGACGCGCTCACCGGAATTCCTGGCGCGCAACCCGGCGCACCTGACGCCGATGATCGAGGACAAGGGCCTGCCGCGCGGCGTGCTGTGGGAAAGCTGCGCCATCATGCAGTACCTCGCCAACAAGCATGGGCTCGATAAATTCTATCCGAAGGCGCCGGCCAAGCGCGCGATGGTCGACAGCGCCATGTTCTATCTCGTCGGCACGCTCTATCCCTATGTGGCTAGAGCCACCTATCCCGCGCTGGGCTTCCCGCAATATGCCGGCGAGGTCGGCCACAGCGACGCACATCCGGAGAAGAAATCGGAGGCGCAGAAGGCGGCGCTGGCCGCGATCGCCGAACCGCTGGAGGTGTTCCACAGCTTCTTCCGCGACGGCAAGCCGTTCATCGGCGGCAGCAATCCCTCGATCGCCGACATCCGGCTGGCGGCGACGCTCGAATTCCTGGCCGTGGTCGACTACGAGCTGCCAGGATGGGCGAAAGACTATATGGCCGCGATAGAGAAGAAACTCGGCAAGGCTTATGCGGAGCCGGCCGGCGACGTGCGCGCCTACATCGCCCATGTGAAGGCTCAGGCCGGGGCGTAGCGCGCTTGGACGGGTTAAGGATTGGTTAACCAAAACCCTGTCTAGTGTTGTGGTCCTCGCTGCGACCACGGATGTACTGGCGCAGCGCCGAGGCCAAGGGAAAGGTCGGCTCGTTGCCGACCTTTTGCTTTTCCGGCGAGCGCTACGGCAATCGCGACGACGGGATTTGTTGCCGCCGCCCGGCTGAAGCCTATTGTCATCCTTCTGGTTGGACCTACCATACCTTCAGGCGAGCGGCGAAAGCGACGAGGCCCCGTCATGACAAGCATGGCAAGAATCCTGGCGATCGCGGGCGTGATGCTGGCGCCTGCTATTCCGGTGAATGCCGCACCGCTCAACACGATGAACGAGGTGGGCACCGCGCTACAGGCCTGCTGGACTCCGCCAGCCAATTCCGGCACAGCCTCCGTCACCTTGAGCTTCAGCTTCAAGCGCGACGGCACGCTGATCGGTCCGCCGAAACCGACCGCCATCAAGGTCAGCGGCGACGACAAGGCGCGGCAAGCCTATGTCGATGCGGCGACGACAGCGTTGCGCAATTGCCTGCCGCTCAGTTTCTCGCCGGCACTCGCCAAGGGGATTGCCGGCAACATCTTCACTCTGCAGTTCAATTCGCCGAAGCAGTAGTCACGCAAGGCGCCGTTCCGGCCTGGGCACACCCGGCATCGACAAGAGCGGGCCAGCCTTTTCGCAGGCGAACCGGTCCGCTCCAAGTCTTTGCTTTTTGCGTGATGCCGGATGGAGAACCGCTACGCGCTTTTGCCAGAACGCCGCGCAACGACGTGCTTTCCCAGCTCCGGCATTTCGTAGACATAGTCGTTCCAGGCCGAATCCGGAATCTGCCCGGCCAGATAGCATTCCAGCAAAAGGTTCTGCTCAGGCGTCAGATGTCTCGGCGTGCGCTCGTGATCCAGCCCAAGGGAATGGATCAGGTTCCTGGTCAGGCCAGAGACGGTGAAGTGAATGGACATCTTCGGTCTCCTTGCGTTCCGCCGATAACGTCAAACGCCTGCCAATGGTTTCATCAGCCGTCCGTGACCGCAGGCGCGCCCGGGCGGCTGCGAACCGAAACGGCAGCGCCCTTCGGCGCGCCTCGATCAGACATGAAAAAGCAATGGTTCATTCTATCGCAGGCGGCATGGCGCGCCAGCTATACAAACGGTCTATCCGCGATTTTGCCGTAGCCGGGCGCAGGAACGGGCGGCCACAGTCTCACCGTTCGGGAACATCGCATTGCGCCGAAGCCGCTTCGCATCGCTTGCTTGCTCCGGCTCAGGATGACGAAGACACGACGAGAGCTATTTGCACACGACGCGATAGCGTTTGCCGGGTTCGCTGACGTTCCTGCAGGCGAGCGACCTCTGCGGCCCGGAAGCTGCATCTTGCTGGTTCAGGGAAGGCGTTCCCGCTGACGGCTTGAAGTATCTGCGGGGAGCCGCAGTCGTCGGCGGAGACGGCGGCGGCTGAGGAAACACATCCGCGGCCGTCTGACTTGGAGGAGCCGCTCCCGGCGGGGCCTTGTCCCAGACGCGCCTGACGTCGAGCGGTTTGGGGATAATCACCGTGCCGTCGTCGCTGCGGGCGCAACCGCTTGCCGCAAGCAGCGCCGGGCACAAGACAAAAGCCAGCAATCGACCAAGCATAAGCATACCCCCCGCATCTTATAACCCGGCGACGGCTGCCGCGCCAACGGACCGATTATCGCAGCCGGTCAGACCTGCGTCCGAAACGAGCGGCCGCGTGTCTGGTTGCGAATCGTTAAGGTTAGCGGATCGTTAATGCTTGTCGGGCACATTCCGCCGACGGACCCGGAAGGATCAGCCTGGGGGTGGGAATGGCGGGTAGGGACGAAACGTTCGGGGCGAGCGATACGCGCGATTTTCCGCGCGGCAAGGAAGTGGTGTGCCCTGCCCATGAACAGCACGCAGCCGGCATTTCGCAGGCACTCACCGATCTTCGCCTGATGGTCGATTCGATGCCGATCGGGGTCATCGTCCTCGATGGCAGTCTCAAGGTAGAGATCATCAACAGGGCCTTCTACGATTTCTGGAAGGTCGATCCGCGTCGCGCCATGGTTGGCTGCACTTTCCGCGAATTGATGGAGGCGACCCGCGATGCCGACCCATACGGCACCGAGGAGGCGGCCTGGCAGCGCCACATTGCCGAGCGTGAGGCCGAGATCACGGCCGGCGCGACGGGCTCCAGGGAGTTGCCGCGCAATGACGGCCGCACGCTGATTGCATCGCTGGCACCGCTTGCCCACGGCAAGCGGCTGATTTCCTATATCGATATCACCGACATCAAAAACCGCGAAAAGGCGCTGCACGATTCGATGCGCCAGACCGATCTCTACCGGCACGTCATGGACGAGCTGCCGGTGGCGGCATTCATCAAGGCCGAGGACCTCAGCATCGAGTTCGTCAACAAGGCCTGGTGCGCGCTGACCGGCATCGCCAAGGAAGACGTCATCGGCAAGACGGACCGCCAGCTGTTCGGCACCGACGATGCCGAAAGCTACAGCCATGACGATACCGAGGTCATGACCACCGGCAAGGGGCGGGAGGTCGAGGAGCCGGTCACCCATCGCGATGGAACGGTCCGGCAATTGATGACCCGCAAAAGCCGCCTCGTGGCGATCGACGGCACGGTGCACCTGGTCGGTTCCAGCACCGACATCACCGAGGTCAAGGCGCGAGAGCGGGCGCTCAAGGAAAGCATGCGCGAGAACGAGGTGTTCCGCAGCCTCATCGACAACGTGCCGGTGTCGATTTACGCCAAGCGCTCGGACCTCAGGCAATTCTACGTCAACCAGGGCTGGTGCGACCTTACCGGCTTCAGCAAGGACGAGGCGATCGGCAGGACCGATGTCGAGATCTTCGGGCCGGACGGCGAAGCCTTCGTGGCGAGCGATCTAGCGGTGCTGCGCACCGGCGAGACGCAGGAAACCGAGGAGACCGTGACATTGCCGGACGGCAGCGTGCGGCACCAGTTCGCGCGCAAAGGCGCGATGATTGCTTCCGACGGGTCGCTCTACCTGATCGGATCGACCACCGACATCACGGAGCTGAAGCAGCGCGAGGCGGAGCTCAGCGAGGCGCGGCAGCGCGCCGTGCTCGCCGACCGCGCCAAATCGGAATTCCTGGCCAATATGAGCCACGAGATCCGCACGCCGATGAACGGCGTGCTCGGCATGGCAGAACTGCTGGCCAAGTCCGAGCTCGATCCGAAGCAGAAGACCTTCACCGACATCATCGTCAAGTCGGGCAACGCGCTGCTGACGATCATCAACGACATCCTCGATTTCTCCAAGATCGACGCCGGCCAGCTGGTGCTCGACCCGGCGCCGTTCAATCTCGCTGAGGCGATCGAGGACGTGGCGACACTGGTGTCGACGCGCGCCAAGGAGAAGGATCTCGAGCTCATCGTGCGCGTGCAGCCCGGCCTCGACGGCCAGTTCATCGGCGATGTCGGCCGTATCAGGCAGATCGTCACCAACCTGCTCGGCAATGCGGTGAAATTCACCGACGAAGGCCATGTCCTGGTCGATGTCACCGGCGAGCCCGTGCCAATGGGGACGAGGCTCACCATCTCGGTCACCGATACCGGCATCGGCATTCCGGAAGACAAGCTCAAGCTGGTGTTCGAGAAGTTCAGCCAGGTCGATACATCATCGACGCGACGGCACGAAGGCACCGGCCTCGGCCTTGCCATCACCTCGCGGCTGGTCGAATTGATGGGCGGCGAGATCGGCGTGGACAGCGCCGAAGGCAGGGGCTCGACCTTCTGGTTCACGGTGACGCTGCCGCGCGCCATGCAGCAGGGCGGGCAGCGGGTCATGCCGGTGGACGTGACCGGCGCGCGGGTGCTGATCATCGACGACAATGCCGTCAACCGGTCGATCCTCAGCGAGCAGATGGCCTCATGGACATTCGATTCCTGCGCGGCGGAAAGCGGCGCCGAAGGCCTCAAGGTGCTGATCGCCGCCGCCGCCTATGGCGTGCCGGTCGATTGCATCGTGCTCGACTACCAGATGCCGGGCATGAGCGGCGCGGAGACGGCGCGGATCGTGCGCAACAACGATGGCCTCGCCAATACCCCGATCATCATGCTGACCTCGGTCGACCAGTCGCTTGCCAACACGAGCTATCGCGACCTCGGCATCGATGCGCAGCTGATCAAGCCGGCGCGCTCCTCCATCCTGCTTGAGACGCTGGTGTCCACCATCCAGCGTCACCGCCACAGCACAGGCACTCGTCCGCCGATGTCGGCGGGACCCGGCTCGCAGACCTCCGCGGCGCAGGCGGCCTCGGACCGCGCCCTGCTGCAGCCGCCGCCGACCCGCGCCCGACCGCGCCCGACCAATGGGGAAACCGGCCTCGATATTCTCGTTGCCGAGGACAATGAGGTGAACCAGCTCGTGTTCACGCAGATCCTCGGCGAGACCGGCTATGGATTCGAGATCGTCGGCAACGGACGCAAGGCGATCGATGCCTTCAGCCGGCTCAACCCGCGCATGATCCTGATGGATCTGTCGATGCCGGAGATGAACGGCCTCGAGGCGACTGCCGCCATCCGGCAGCTCGAGGCGGAGACGGACACGCATGTGCCGATCGTCGGCGTCACCGCGCATGCGCTCAAGGGCGATCGCGAGCGTTGCCTC
The DNA here is from genome assembly GCF_003952525.1 of Mesorhizobium sp. M3A.F.Ca.ET.080.04.2.1. Classification (NCBI taxonomy): domain Bacteria; kingdom Pseudomonadati; phylum Pseudomonadota; class Alphaproteobacteria; order Hyphomicrobiales; family Phyllobacteriaceae; genus Mesorhizobium; species Mesorhizobium sp. M3A.F.Ca.ET.080.04.2.1. Next base: position 4,325,486 of record NZ_CP034451.1, read on the forward strand.
GAGGCCGGGATGGACGATTACCTGCCGAAGCCGATCAGCCCGCGCGCGCTGCTCGAGAAGCTCGAGCGTTGGCTGGACAACGACGAGCAAGCGCGGCGCAGCGCCGGCTAACAACGCGGCTCGCCGACCGTCGCGCGAGGTTGACGTATGCGTATGGTGCGATCGCACCATACCAAGCGAGCACCAAGTCTGGACAATGGCTGCATCGATTCCGCCTTTCGGTTACGGGCGGGAGCAGCGACCGCCGGTCAAGAAACAGCGTCGACTCTACCCCAACGGACCTGTTTTCGGCGAAGGCTTGGCCATGACACGCTCTGGCATTCATGCGACGCGCTCTCGCCCGGTTTTTATTATTCCGGCGGCCGCAGACCGGCCGCCGGAATAAATTTTTCTTCAAAGGCGACGCAAGTTACTGATTCTGGAAGCGAACTTTGGCTGGGCCGTGGGAATGGCGCGGGCGCCGCCGTGCGGACGTTATCGCGCTGACACGAAACTGTCATGCGACTGTAATAATCGGAAGCTATTGGCCACGGCGGGCGCCGGCAGACGACGGTGCCGAGAGACAATATTTCTGAACAGGAGCAGGCCACATGAGACATTTCATCCGCTCGGCGGCCGTTGCGATTGCAATGGCTACGGCGTCCACGCTCACCCTGTCCGCCGCTTGGGCCGCGGACATCTCGGGTGCCGGCGCCACCTTCCCCTATCCGATCTACGCGAAGTGGGCCGATGCCTACAAGAAGGAGACCGGCGTCGGTCTCAACTACCAGTCGATCGGCTCGGGCGGCGGCATCAAGCAAATCAAGGCAAAGACCGTGACATTCGGCGCTTCCGACGCGCCGCTGAAGGGCGATGAACTGGAGTCCACCGGGCTCGCGCAGTTCCCGATGGTGATGGGCGGCATCGTTCCGGTCGTCAATCTCGAAGGCATCAAGCCGGGCGAGCTCGTGCTCGACGGCCCGACCCTGGCCGACATCTTCATCGGCAAGATCGCCAACTGGAACGACGAGGCGATCAAGAAGCTCAATCCCGATCTGAAGCTGCCCGACCAGGCAATCGCGGTCGTCCACCGTTCCGACGGCTCGGGCACCACCTTCAACTTCAGCTACTACCTGGCCGACGTCAGCGCCGAGTGGAAGTCGAAGGTCGGCGTCGACAAGGCGCTCGAATGGCCGGTGGGCATCGGTGCCAAGGGCAATGAAGGCGTCGCCAACAACGTGTCGCAGACCGGCGGCGCGATCGGCTATGTCGAATATGCCTACGCCAAGCAGAACAAGCTGACCTATACGGACATGGTCAACAAGGACGGCAAGAAGGTCGAGCCGACCGCAGCGGCCTTCTCGGCTGCCGCGGCCAACGCCGACTGGAACTCGCAGCCGGGCTACGGCGTGATCCTTGCCAACCAGGCAGGTGCCGAATCCTGGCCGATGACCTCCGCCACCTGGATCCTCGTCTACAAGAAGCCCGACGATGCGGCGGCGACGACCGAAGCGCTCAAGTTCTTCGCCTGGTCCTACGGCAAGGGCGACGACATGGCTGGGGAGCTCGATTATGTCCCGATGCCCGATGCGGTCGTGAAGAGCGTCGAGGAGATGTGGGGCAAGGACATCGTCGACAACGACGGCAAGCCGCTCTACTCGGGAATGTAATTTCCGGAACAGGAGGGCGCTTCCGGCGCCCTCCCGTTTCTCCTTTCCAAATGCGAGGGGCTAGATGACAGCCGTTTCCGAAGCCATGACGTCGGCCGCCATGCGGACCAGGGAAGCAACGGTCCGGCGCTTCGCCCTTACCGACGTGATCTTCCGCACGGCGACGCGCCTTTCGGCCGTCCTCGTGCTGCTCATCCTGGGCGGCGTCGCCATCTCGCTCTTTGCCGGCTCATGGCAGGCGCTGTCGAAGTTCGGTTTTTCGTTCCTGACGACCGAGTCCTGGAATCCGGTCAAGGAGAACTTCGGCGCTCTGGCGCCGATCTACGGCACCGTCGTCACCGCGGCGATCGCCATCCTGATTGCCGTTCCGATCGGTATCGGCATCGCCATCTTCCTGACCGAGCTCTGCCCGCGCCCCCTCAGGCGCCCGATCGGCATCGCCGTCGAGCTGCTCGCCGGCATTCCCTCGATCATCTACGGCATCTGGGGCCTGTTCGTCTTCGCGCCGTTCCTGCAGACGACGGTGCAGCCTTTCATCATCAACCTGTTCCACCACGTGCCGGGGCTCTCCAGCCTGTTCGCCGGTCCGCCCTATGGCATCGGGCTGCTGACGTCGGCGCTGATCCTTGCCATCATGGTGCTGCCCTTCATCACCTCGATCACCAAGGACGTCTTCGACACGGTTCCGGCGGTGCTGAAGGAATCGGCCTACGGTATCGGCTGCACGACCTGGGAGGTCACGCGGCGCGTCGTCATCCCCTACACCCGCGTCGGCATCATGGGCGGTGTCATGCTCGGTCTTGGCCGCGCGCTCGGCGAGACCATGGCCGTCACCTTCGTCATCGGCAATGCCCATCGCATCAGCGCCTCGCTGTTCGCGCCGGGCACGACGATCTCGGCGACCATCGCCAACGAGTTCACGGAAGCGGACGGGGACCTCTACACGTCCTCGCTGGTGGGGCTCGGCCTGATCCTGTTCATCATCACCTTCCTGATCCTCGCCATGGCGCGCTACATGCTGCTGCGCATGGATAGCCGCACGGGAGCCTGACCGATGTCGACAGCCACGTCGCTCCACCAAAGCCGTAAGCGCAGGAATGCCGTGATGATGACGCTTTGCGTCGTCGCGGCCGGCATCGGCCTTGCCTGGCTGGCGCTGATCCTTGGCGCGCTCCTCTACAAGGGCCTATCCGGCGTCTCACTGTCCGTCTTCACCGAGATGACGCCGCCGCCCGGCGATGCGGGCGGCCTGCTCAACGCCATCTACGGCAGCATCGTGATGACGATCATCGGCATCGTCGTCGGCACGCCGATCGGCGTGCTCGCCGGAACCTACATGGCCGAGTACGGGCGCTTCTCGAAGCTCACCACGGTGGTGCGGTTCATCAACGACATCCTTCTGTCGGCGCCCTCGATCATCGTCGGCCTGTTCGTCTATGAGCTCCTGGTCCGGCCGATGGGGCATTTCTCGGCCATCGCCGGCGCCTTCGCGCTTGCCATTCTGGTGATTCCGGTGGTCGTGCGCACCACCGAGGATATGCTTCTGCTGGTGCCGAACGCCCTGCGCGAGGCCGGCACGGCGATCGGCGCGCCGCGCTGGATCGTCATCCGCTCCGTCGCCTATCGCGCCGCGCTGTCGGGCATCGTCACCGGCATATTGCTGGCGATCGCCCGCATTTCCGGCGAGACGGCGCCGCTGCTTTTCACCGCGCTCAACAACCAGTTCTGGTCGAGCAATCTCAACGCGCCGATGGCCAGCCTGCCGGTGACCATCTTCCAGTTTGCGCTCAGCCCCTATGAGGAATGGCAGCAACTGGCCTGGACCGGCGCCCTCGTAATCACCCTGACGGTTCTCGGGCTGAGCATCTTCGCCCGCAGCCTTACCGGACGCAGAGAGGACAGATGAAACCGATGTTGTCCACCGATTTGAACGTGGCCGAAGCAGCCGTCGAGAAGGCCAAGATCGAGGTCAAGAACCTCAACTTCTACTACGGCCAATCGAAGGCGCTGAAGGATATCAGCCTGACGCTGCCCGAACGCAGCGTCACCGCCTTCATCGGGCCGTCGGGCTGCGGGAAGTCGACGCTGCTGCGCGTCTTCAACCGCATCTACGAACTTTATCCGAAGCAGAGCGCCGAGGGCCAGGTGCTGCTCGACGGCAAGAACATCCTTGACCGCTCGCAGGACCTCAACCTGCTCAGGACCAAGATCGGCATGGTTTTCCAGAAGCCGACGCCGTTTCCGATGTCGATCTACGAGAACATCGCCTTCGGCGTCCGGCTTTACGAGAAGATCAGCAAGTCCGAGATGGACGGCCGCGTCGAGCAGGCGCTGAAGCGCGCGGCATTGTGGAACGAGGTCAAGGACAAGCTTCACGCCAGCGGCCAGAGCCTGTCCGGCGGCCAGCAGCAGCGGCTCTGCATCGCGCGTACCGTGGCGGTGAAGCCCGAGGTCATCCTGCTCGACGAGCCGGCCTCGGCGCTCGATCCGCTGTCGACCGCCAAGATCGAGGAACTGATCGACGAACTCCAGGCCGACTACACGATCGTCATCGTCACCCACAACATGCAGCAGGCGGCGCGCGTGTCCCGGCAGACGGCATTCATGTATCTCGGCGAGCTGGTCGAGTTCGACCGCACCGAGAAGATCTTCACCTCGCCCCGCGAGAAGCGCACGCAGGACTACATCACCGGCCGCTTCGGCTGATCTCATACGAGGACATGAATCATGGCCCATACGGTCGCTTCCTTCGACGAGGATCTCGCCCAGATCAGCCGGCTCATCCGTGACATGGGCGATCTTGCCGGCGCGATGGTCGGCGCCTCGACCAAGGCACTGCTCAATTCCGACAATGCGATGGCGCAGCGCGTGGTCTCCGACGACGCCATCATGGACGCCCGCCAGCGCGAGCTCGACGACCGCGCCATCACCCTGATCGCCAAGCGGCAGCCCATGGCCGACGACCTGCGCAATGTGGTCGGCGCCATCCGCATGGCCGGCGACCTCGAGCGCATCGGCGACCTCGCCAAGAACATCGCCAAGCGCGTCGGCACCGTCGGCGTCAGCGCCGCGCCGCGCGACCTCTCGCATTCCATCGACGGCATGGCGCAGCTTGTACTGATCCAGGTGCAGGGCGTGATCGAGGAGTATGCGGCGGGCGACGCGGCGGCACTCGCCAGGCTGCGCAACGACGACGAGCGCATCGACGTCAAGTACACTTCGGTCTTCCGTGAGCTCTTGACCTACATGATGGAAGATCCGCGCAACATCACCGCTTGCACGCACCTTTTGTTCTGCGCCAAGAATCTGGAGCGCATCGGCGACCATGTGACCAACATCGCCGAGAACGCCTATTACGTGCTGACCGGCACCCAATTGCCCGCAAACCGTCCGAAGCAGGACGAGATGTCGGCGCCGGCGGCCTGACGACAAGGGTGAATTTCCAATGATCGCGCCACGCATCATGGTGGTGGAGGACGAGGAGCCGCTGGGCGTGCTGCTCCGCTACAACCTCGAATCCGAGGGCTATCAGGTCGAAGTGGTGACGCGCGGCGACGAGGCCGAGATCCGCCTGCAGGAGAACGTGCCCGATCTGCTGGTGCTCGACTGGATGGTGCCGGCGGTTTCCGGCATCGAGCTGTGCCGGCGCCTCAGGATGCGGCCCGAGACGGAGCGGCTGCCGATCATCATGCTGACCGCGCGCGGCGAGGAGAGCGACCGGGTGCGCGGGCTGTCGACCGGCGCCGACGACTATCTGGTCAAGCCGTTCTCGACGCCGGAATTCATGGCACGCGTCAAGGCGCTGCTGCGCCGCGCGAAGCCGGAGGTGCTGTCCAGCGTGCTCAAGGTCGGCGACATCGTGCTCGACCGTGAATCGCACCGTGTCTACCGCAAGAAGAGCGAGATCCGGCTCGGACCGACCGAGTTCCGGCTGCTCGAATTCATGATGCGCCATCCCGGCCGCGTGTTCTCGCGCAGCCAGCTGCTCGACAATGTCTGGGGCGAGACGATCTATATCGACGAGCGCACGGTGGATGTGCATGTCGGGCGCCTGCGCAAGGCGGTCAACAACGGCCGCATGCCGGATGTCATCCGCACCATTCGCGGGGCGGGCTACGCGATAAGGGAGGATTAGGTCCGGCGGCGACCCTTATGCCGACCTCGAGGGCGCCCGGCCAACCTTCAGCATTGGTGGCGATCTATCGAAGCAGCGTTGGCTCACGCCACGTTCTTTCCGGCGCCTGCCCGTGCCTGGATGCCCGGCGCGAAGATCTCCTGGTCGACGAAGGTCAGCGCGCGGACGGCGCAGCCCTCGCGGATCAGCGGCAATTCATTCGGCTCGGTGTCGAAGGAAATCGACTTCGAATGCTGGCCGCCGGCGGTCTGGGCGATGGCTGCGCGCAGCGCCGGCTCGATCAGGTCGAAGGCGGCGGCGCTGACGCCGACCATGGCGACCGGCGCCGGGTCGATCAGCGCGAACAGGCTGCCGAGGCCGAAGCCCAGCGCCTCTCCCGCCCGGCGATAGGCTTCGCGCTCCGGGCCGTCATTCTCGCGTGCCCGTGCCGCCAGAGCCCGCATGTCGGCGTCGCCGATGTCGACCGGCTCGGCATCCTCGCCCATCCGCATGGCGTTGCGCCAGATCGCGTAGTTGCCGGCATAGGCCTCGACGCAGCCGCGCCGCCCGCAGCGGCAGAGCGCACCGCCGGGTCGGTGGATCATGTGGCCGAACTCGCCGCCCGAAGAATGGGTGCCGGTGAACAGCTCGCCCTTCAGCACCAGGCCCATGCCAATGCCATGCGAGAGCAGGATGGCGATGAAATTGTCGCGGTAGCGCTCGGGTTCGCGCCACTGCAGCGCCACCGCCATCATGTTGCAGTCGTTCTCCATGGTGGCCGGGATGCCGAATTCCTGTTCCAGTATGTCGGCAAAGGCAATGTCGGTCAGCGGCGTGATCGGCGACCACAGCATCAAGCGGGCATGGGAATCGGTGATGCCTTGGATGCCCATGGCGATGCGGGCGACGCTGCTGACGTCGAGGTCGGGGTCCTCCAGCCGGCGCCGGACGATTGCGGTGCATTCGCCGATCAGTTCATCGCGGGGCAGGGTGAGAGTGTCGAGGCGGCGCTGCTCCTCGGCGATGACCTGGCCAGCATAGTCGATGACGGCGACGGAGAGGAAATTCAGCGACAGCACCACCGTGACCACCGCAGCCGCCTCGGGGTTGAGGGCAAGGCCGACCTGTGGCCGCCCCCGCTTCAGCGCTGCCGCCTCGCTCGCCTTGCTCTCGGCGAGTATGCCTTCCTGAATAAGGTCGGAGGAGATCGCGGATATGGTCGAATGGCTGAGCCCGGTGGTGGCGGCGATCTCCGTGCGCGACGGCTGCCCACCCCGGCGCACGGCCGCAAGCACCATCGCACGGTTGCGCCGACGCAGGTCGTCGTGGCGGATTCCCACCGACATCGTTTGCATTCCTCCCAGTCACCGCAGGCTTTCCGATGACATGGGCAGCGGGTGACAGGTGTGGATAGTGGCAGAACCAGGCGAAGCTGTCATTATTTATTGCGGAACCCGAAAAAAAGTTGCTGTCAGCTCAAAAACCCTCAGAATCGCAGTTGACAGCACTCCGCCATTGGATCAGTATTTTTTCGAGGCTCGAAAAAAAGAGCCTTGTGCCGGCCTTCGGGCCAGACTAGGTCGCGCCACGCACGGCGCAGGGAGGATATCATGAAGAAATTCGCAGCCGCCATGCTGGCGGGCGTCGCCATGTCGATGACGTTGGCCCCGGTCGCAGAGGCGAAGGACAAGGTCATCGGCGTTTCGTGGTCCAATTTCCAGGAGGAGCGCTGGAAGACCGACGAAGCGGCGATGAAGGCGGCGATCGAAGCTGCCGGCGACAAATACATTTCCGCCGACGCGCAGTCCAATCCGGGCAAGCAGCTGACCGATGTCGAAAGCCTCATCTCGCAGGGCGCCAACGCGCTGATCGTCCTGGCGCAGGACGCCTCGGCGATCGGGCCCGCGGTGCAGAAGGCACTGGACGAAGGCATCCCCGTCGTCGGCTACGACCGGCTGATCGAAAACAAGGACGTGTTCTACCTGACCTTCGACAACAAGGAAGTCGGGCGCATGCAGGCTCGCGAGGTGTTCAAGGCCAAGCCCGAGGGCAACTACGTCTTCATCAAGGGCTCGGGTTCCGATCCGAATGCCGATTTCCTGTTCTCGGGTTCGATGGAAGTCCTGAAGGAAGCGATCGACAGCGGCAAGGTCAAGAATGTCGGAGAGGCCTATACCGACGGCTGGCTGCCTGCCAATGCGCAGAAGAACATGGAACAGTTCCTGACCGCCAACGACAACAAGATCGACGCCGTGGTCGCCGCCAATGACGGCACCGCCGGCGGCGTCGTCGCGGCACTGACCGCGCAAGGGCTGGCTGGGACCGTTCCGGTGTCGGGCCAGGACGGCGACCACGCCGCGCTCAATCGCATTGCGCTTGGCACGCAGACTGTGTCGGTGTGGAAGGATGCGCGCGAGCTCGGCAAGAACGCCGCCGAGATCGCCTCGCAACTGGCCGACGGCAAGAAGATGGCCGACATCCCCGGCGCCAAGGACTTCACCACGCCCGGCGGCAACACCGTCAAATCGGTGTTCCTGACCCCGGTCGCGATCACCAAGGACAATCTGAACGTCGTCATCGACGCCGGCTGGATCAAGAAGGACGAGGTCTGCGCGGGCGTTGCCGCCGGCAGCGTCGCGGTCTGCAACTAACCAGCCGACCGAACAGCACGCCGCGGTCGAGAAAAGCCGCGGCGTTTGCCAAGGACTTTCCGCTTCAACGGGGCGGGAAGAGCCATGCGGGCAGCGCACGCGTCCGGCAGGATCGCCGAACTGCGCCGCCGTTGGTTTCCACGCAATTCCGGACGCAAAAACCGTGCGCGTTTTTCCTGGAACTGCCCTAGCATCGTGGTCCGGCAATTCGCGACAGACGGCACGCCGGTGGGAGGATATCATGACCGATACGACCTCTGATGCCGCCGCCAACCCGGCCGCGGATCGCGCGCGTGCCTCCGAACTCAGCGCCCTCGGGCGCTTCCTCAAGGCGACCGAGCTCGACACGCGCATGCTCGGCATGGTCGGCGCGCTGCTGATCATCTGGATCGGGCTGCACGTCATTTCGAGCCTGCGGCTTGGGGTCAATCCGTTCGATTTCGACAGCCGCACGTTCCTGACGCCGCGCAATTTGTGGAACCTGTCGGTTCAGACCTCGGCCGTGGCGATCATGGCTTCCGGCATGGTGCTGGTCATCGTCATGCGCAACATCGACCTTTCCGTCGGCTCGGCCGAAGGGCTGATCGGCATGGTCATGGGTTTTGCCCAGGTGCATTTCCTGGTGCGCATGGTCGGACTCGAACTGGGCAATCCGTGGGTCTGGGTGCTGGCACTGGCGATCGGCCTGACGCTCGGGCTGCTGATCGGCGCCTTCCAGGGTTTCGTCATCGCCTATCTCGATGTTCCAGCCTTCATCGTGACGCTGGGCGGACTGCTGGTGTGGCGCGGTGCTGCCTGGTGGGTGACCAGCGGCCAGACCGTCGCGCCGCTCGACGCCACCTTCCAGCTGATGGGCGGCGGACCGGCAGGCTCGATCGGCGCCAGCTGGAGCTGGGTCGTGGGCGTCGTCGCCTGCCTGGCGGTGGTGTTCATGCTGTTTCACGGCCGGGTGCAGCGAAAGCGCTTCCGCTTCCCGCTGCGCCCGATCTGGGCCGAGGCGCTGCTCGGTGCGGTCACCTGCGCGATCATCATGGGTGCCGTGTGGCTCGCCAATTCATATCCGTGGCCGGTCGGCATCGTGAACCGCTACGCGGCGGCCAACAACATCACTGTGCCCGAGGGCGGTCTGTTCATCGCCCACGGCATAGCCATCCCGGTGCTGATGGCGATTGCCGTCGGACTGATCATGACCTTCATCACCAAGCGAACCCGCTTCGGGCGCTATGTCTTCGCCATCGGCGGCAATCCGGAGGCGGCCAATCTTGCCGGCATCAACACCCGCTGGATCACCATGAAGGTGTTCATGATCATGGGCGTGCTGGCGACGATCGCCGCGGCGATCTCGTCCGCCCGGCAGAACTCCTCGACCAATGCGCTGGGCACGCTTGACGAGCTCCTGGTCATCGCCGCGGCGGTGATCGGCGGCACCTCGCTTGCCGGCGGCTCCGGAACCGTGCTCGGCGCCATGCTCGGCGCGCTGCTGATGCAGTCGCTGCAGTCCGGCATGGTGCTGCTCGGCGTCGACTCGCCGCTGCAAAGCATTGTCGTCGGCGGCGTGCTGGTCGTCGCCGTCTGGCTCGACACGATCTACCGCAAGCGCGTCTGAGCAGGCTGAAGGAGGAGGAGAACGATCATGGCAGACAAGTCCGCCCCCGCCGGCGCTCCGCTGGTCGACATGCGCAACATCTCGATCGCATTCGGCGGCATCCGCGCCGTCGACGACGCCTCCCTCGATCTTTACCCCGGCGAAGTGGTGGCGCTGCTCGGCCACAACGGCGCCGGCAAGTCGACGCTGATCAAGATCCTGTCCGGCGCTTACAAGCGCGATGCGGGCCAGATCTTCGTCAATGGCGAGGAGGCATCGATCTCCAACCCGCGCGACGCCAAGAAATACGGCATCGAGACGATCTACCAGACGCTGGCGCTCGCCGACAACGTCGATGCCGCCGCCAATCTGTTCCTCGGTCGCGAGCTGATGACCGGCTGGGGCACGCTCGACGACGTGGCCATGGAGGCGGAGGCGCGCAAGGTCATGGGTCGGCTCAATCCGCGTTTCCAGCGCTTCAAGGAGCCGGTGGTCAAGCTTTCCGGCGGCCAGCGGCAATCGGTGGCGATCGCTCGCGCCATCCTGTTCAACGCCCGCATCCTGATCATGGACGAGCCGACAGCGGCGCTCGGCCCGCAGGAAACCGCCCAGGTCGGCGAGCTGGTGCGGCAGCTCAAGGCCGACGGTATCGGCATCTTCCTGATCAGCCACGACATCCATGACGTGTTCGAGCTCGCCGACCGGGTCTGCGTGATGAAGAACGGCCAGGTCGTCGGCACCGCGCGCACCGGCGACGTGACCCAGGACGAGGTGCTCGGCATGATCATTCTGGGCAAATGCCCGCCCGGCGCCATACCGGGACCGGGAGCGCTGAAGATCGCGGCCTGAGGTAATTTAGCCGGCTAATTGCGTTGCCGGTGTGCCAGCCATCGCGATGATTTGGCCTCGCCATTGTATTGGCGCGGAGACTTGCCCATAAAGGCAACGACCGTCCATGGGCCGCATCCTGCGTTGAAAAAGCTCTTTCCGATCGTTGCCTTTGTCGCCGTCGCGCTTATCAGCCTGACGATGGCGGGATTCGCCTATTTCGCCACCCAGGAAGCGGCGCGCATCAAGTTCGAAGGAACGGCCGACGACGCGCTCAACCGCATCGAAAGCCGGATTGACCTGCATTTGTCGCTGCTGCGCTCCACGCAGGCACTGTTCGATGCCAACAACGGTGAGATCACGCGCGGGGAATTCAAGGCGTTCTTCACCGCGCTCGATATCAACGACAATTTCGCCGGCCTGCGCGGCATCGGATTCCTGAGACTGGCCAAGACCGGCGATGAGGCGGCGGTCGAGCGCGATATCCTGCGCGATCACGGATCGGCGCATCCCGTCTATCCCGCCACGACCCAGCAATGGCGCACGCCGATCGTGCTGTTCGAACCGCTCGACACATCCAACCAGTCGATCATCGGCTACGACATGTTCACCGAGCCGGTCCGGCGGGCGGCGATCGAAAAGGCGATGGCCGACGACCGGCAGCATGCCAGCGGGCTCGTCCAGCTCGGCCAGGGCACGGGCGCCGCGCAGACCTTCACGGGTTTTCTGGTCTTCGTGCGGCTCAATGTGGAGACCGCTCCGGATGTCATCGATGCAAGCCGCTCCTCCACGGCCGGATTCCTCTATGCCGCCTTCCGGGCGCGCGAGCTGTTCCAGACATCTCTCAGCCGCGCGCCGCTGCTGCCGGTCAACATCGAGATCTATGACGGCAAGGCGGAGGCCGGCAAGCTGCTGTTCCGCTCCGAGACCCCTCCGGCGCACGCCTTGGGCGACAGGCTTCTGGCGCGCCGCGAGATCGTCGTGGCGGGCAGGCCTTGGACCGTGCTGTTCAGGCCGACGAGCGCCTTCTCGCTGCCTTCCTCCCGCGCGGTGCCGGTGATGCTCGGTCTGTTCGGACTGCTGCTTGCCGGCGCCATCGCCTTGGTGGCGCGCTACCAGGAACGCGCTTACGACGCCGTGTCGCTGCTGCATGAGACGACGGAAAAGAGCCTGCTCGAAAAGGATCTGATGCTGCAGGAGATGAAGCATCGCATCAAGAACTCGATCACGCGGGTTCTTGCGATCGCGCGCCAGACCGCATCGCAGGCCACGGATGTGAAGGAGTTCTCGTCATCCTTCTCGGCGCGCCTGCAAGCGATGGCGGCCTCGCAGGACATGCTGACGCGTTCGCGCTGGCAGAAGGCCGACCTCGGGGATCTGCTGCGCATCGAGCTCGGTCAGGTGTTCGGCAAGGAACTGCCGGACGGCATATTGTCGGGGCCCGAGGTGATGCTCGATGAGACCACGACACAGGCGCTCGGCCTGACCTTTCACGAACTGGCGACGAATGCGCTGAAATATGGCGAAGCCGGCAATGTGGTCGGCGCGCTCAAGGTCGACTGGTTCGTCGAGAGGCGTAGCCGGGAGCGGATCCTGGTGCTCAACTGGCGCGAAGCCGGCCAGAAAAAACTGGAGACACCGGCCAAGACCGGTTTCGGCACCAAGCTGATCGATCTCAACGTCACCCGCGAATTGCGCGGCACGATCAGGCGCGATTTCCAGGCCGACGGCCTGACGGTGGAAATCAGAATCCCCCTGACCGGCTGAAGAGCGCGGTTCTCACGCAGCCCGGGCGCAAACCGCTACGCAGTTTTCCCGCGCAAGCAAATCCAGAGACCGGCCCGCCGGTCTCTGGATGGATGCGTCTGTCTGAAGCGGAAGTTAGTTGCAGCGGGCCGTGTAGATCCGGCCGCGATTATCGCGATACTGGCAGTAGCCATTGCGCAGGTTGCGCACCAGAAGACCGGAGCCGGCACCGACGGCCGCGCCGATCAGCGCCCCCTTGGTGCCGCCGATAAGGCCGCCGGCCACAGCGCCGACACCGGCGCCCACGCCGACGTCACGCTCGGTCGAAGTGCAGCCGCTGACACCGACGACCGCAACCAAGGCAATAATCATTTTCCGCATAAAATGCTCCCTCATTTTGAACTAACTTTTGGCAATGCCAGCAGCCGTTTAGCACGAAAAAACGAGCTTTGCCTGCTCGATTTTACTGTTGGTGAAGATAGTCCTTTTCGGGGCGCGGGCCGTTCGCCGCAATGAGCGTGCCGGCGATCTGGAGCGAGGCCTCGAGGGTGCCGTCAGGGCGCACGTTCCAGGCGATCTGGTCGTAGTCGTCCTCCAGCGCCGGATCGACGGCAAGGCACTCACCGATGACATGCTGGGCCTTGCTCCGAAGGCCGTCCAGCGCGAAGGGGCGTTCGGCGGTGCATTCCTCGAAGGTCTCGAAGACGCTCACCGGCACCGACAGCTCCCGGCAATCGGTCATGCCGTTCGAACAGCCGATGACAAGCAGCAAGGCAGCGATGTGTTCCATGGCGGAAGAACCTCCGGCCGCAGAAACGACGCCGAGTTGGTAAAGGTTCCGCGTCCAGGGCTTGCCCATGCTGCCTCAGCCTGCCCTTTGAGCCTTGCGAAGCAGCCGGCGAACCCGATCAGGTCAACTGCCAGGCCGCCAGCAGCGCCACGGCGGCCAGCAGCACGACAGCGCCGAGGCGGAGCGGACGGAGAAAGGGCTGAGGCGGAGGCTGCGGCTCGACCTCCTGGACGCCGCCCATCGAGATGCGGGCGGCCTGCTCCAGGCTATTCATATCGGCAACGATCACGTTCACCATCTCCCCAATCGCGCTTCGGCACGGCCGGGATTGCCGGTGCATGGGCCGCAGCGATTGTCGGGAAGCCCAGCATCGGACTTTATGGTGAACAGCCGGTTAAAGTCGCCGCCCACCTCGGCGGTCATACTCGGGATTACGAGAACAATCAGTCCGTTTCGAAATTGCCGTGAGGGACGGTGAGACGGTACTCGAGATGACCCTCGCCGATGTCAAGCGTGGCGGTGCCGTTCAGCGAGGCTGGGACGACACGCTCGAGGGCCACGCTGCCGAAGCGCTTTTCGTTGTGAGGCTTGTCGAGTTCGATCATTTCGCTCCAGATCAAACACAACGCGGGAGCCTCGCCGGGAGCCGTGGCCAGCCTGGCGTTGACCGATACATAGCCGCCCGGCCGCGACAGTGCCCCATAGCTCACCGAGTTCACGGCAAGCTCGTGCATCGCCAGTCCGATGTGCAGAGCCGCGTTGGGGTTGAGGTAGGGATTTTCGCCTTCGAACCGCAGGCTGCGCTTGGGGTCCGCGCCATAGCGGCCGACCTGACCGGATATGAGCTCGCGGAGCGCGGCGCCGCGCCAGTTGGATGACGTCACCAGATCCTGCGAGGAGGCGAGCGACTGCAAGCGGCCGCGAAAACGGGTCAGAAAGTCACCAAGCGTTTCCGAGTAGCGTCCGGTCTGGCTGGCGATGCTTTGAATGATGGCCAGAAGGTTCTTCGAGCGGTGGCTGACTTCGCGCAGCAACGTCTTCAACGTCTGTTCGCGCCGTTTCTGCTCGGTGGTCTCGACCATCGTGGTAACGACGCCCTGGACCTCGCCGGCCTCGCTGCGGTCGGCGTCGATCCAGATATGGAACCAGCGTATGCCATCGCTTGCCGGGATGCTCAGCTCGAGCCGATCCGCATTGCCGGATTGAACCACCCTTCGCTTGGCGGCCTTGATTCGCTCGGCCTGAGCGGGAGGAATCTGATCGGTTCCGTCGGCGGTGTCCGCTGCCCAGGGCGCGCGCATGTTGCGAGCCCAGACCGTCTTCATCTCGCGATCCTGGTAGAGAACGGAGATGCCTGCATTGTGGAGGGCATGAAGGAGAGCTCGCCCGAGCTGCATGCCGCTTTCGGCGGGATGCATGGCAATGACTTCGCTTTCGCGCACATCATCTTGGCTTTTGTCTCCCGTGGAACGCATCGATCGTATGTCCACCCGACGGAGGCTGAACGGCTCTGTTCGAAAACGGGTTCTCAAAAAGGTCCGCCGGGCGGCTTCCCGTGGAGGACTCCGCCCGGCGGTGGCTGGAAACCGTTTGAGGGGTGCGGCTTCCAGTGTTCAGCCGCTATCCCGTCAAGCCCGTCTAAACAGGCCGGCGATGAGCGAAATGATCAAGAAAGCCAGGAAGATGAAGAACAGTATCTGCGCGATACCGGCCGAAGTGCCGGCTATGCCGCCGAACCCAAGCGCGCCGGCAATGATAGCAACCACAAGGAACACGAGCGCCCAGTACAGCATGATGCGTCTCCTTCTTATGTCGGGGGAAAAACGTGGCTCGGTGCCGTTTGTTCCACCATTCGCTGAAAAAGAGGACCCCCCACGACGCTCTTCCAGATCGAAAATGTCGAACGCGTCGAACCCGCGGCAGGCCGCGCCGCGCGCGTCAGAATCGCACTAACGAAAACGCCTGATCAGGCGGCCGCCTTGGCCTGCCGATCGAAGAAAAGCGCCTGACTGATCAAGGCCTTGACCATGTCGGGGTTGAACGGCTTGGTGACTAGGAATGCCGGCTCGGGTCGCTCGCCGGTCAGTAGGCGCTCGGGGAAAGCGGTGATAAAGATCACCGGTATCGGCGTCGAAGAAAGGATCTCGTTGACGGCCTCGATGCCGGAACTGCCGTCGGCGAGCTGGATGTCGGCCAGGACCATCTTGGGCCGCGTCTTGCCGAACATGGCGACCGCCTCGGCATGGGTGCGCGCCGTTCCGACGACGCGATGGCCGAGACTTTCGACCATCTCCTCTATGTCCATGGCAATCAGCGGCTCGTCCTCGATGATCAGCACGTCCGTCGCGACCTGGCGCGAAATCTCATTGCTGGCCTGGGCAAGCAGCTCGGAAAACTCCTGCTCGTCGGCGTCGAGAATTTCCGCGGCCTCGTCCTCGCTGAAGCCTTCCACGGCAACCAGCAGGAAGGCCTGCCTGGGCCGCGGCGCGATGGCATTCAGATTGGCGGCAGCCCGCTGCTCCCAGGCGGTCTGTGCATGCTCCTGCGGCACGCGAATGGCCACCGAGGTGAACAGCCGGGCAAAGACCTTGTAAAGAGCGATGCGGTCGCTCGACGCCTGCGGGAAAATCTCGACATCGGCGATGATGGCTTCAAGCATCGCGGCGACCAGCGCGTCACCACTTTCCTGCGATCCGGAGACGGCCCGCGAGAAGCGGCGCAGGAACGGCAGGTGAGGCGCGATGGTTGCGGAAAGGCTCATATTGGACGTCTCCCTCAGATGACGTATTGCACTTTTACAGGCCTGGCGGATTTGCAAGTCCCGGCCAACCCAACGTGGACTTTTAGAAAAAGTTCCGATGTTTGTGGAACTAATTTAGTCGGAACACGTTTCGGGGCTTCGGGATGGGCGACCAGACGAGGGTGCCGCTTGCCTTATGTCGTATCGATTTCAGAAGCGGTTTCGGGTGCTGGGAATTAGGGCGAAATGAAAGATATGACGAAACACATCACGGCTGGCGCCGCAAACAAGCGCCGGCTCGCCAATGGCGATCCGCTTGGGCCAAACTCCGAGATCGGGCGCAAGCTCAAGCAATATTATGACGAACTGGTCTCCGATCATGTGCCGGATCGATTCGCTCAGTTGCTCAGCCAGCTGGAAAAGGCCGAACCCGCCCAGAAAAAGGACTGAAGCATGGCGGCGGTCTCCCAGAGCTTCAAGACCGAGTTGCTCGGCGCGATCCCGAGCCTGCGCGCCTTTGCGGTGTCGCTGACGCAGAACGCCGACAAGGCCGACGACCTGGTGCAGGAAACACTGGTCAAGGCGTGGGACAAGCACGAGAGCTTTCAGCCAGGCACCAATCTCAAGGCATGGCTGTTCACGATCCTGCGCAACGAATTCTATTCGCAGATGCGCAAGCGCGGTCGCGAGGTGCAGGACAGCGACGGTATTATGACCGCCAGGCTTGCCGTGCACCCAGCCCAGCACGGCCAGCTTGACCTCAAGGATTTTCGCGGCGCGCTCGAGCAACTGCCGGAGGATCAGCGCGAAGCGATCATCCTGATCGGCGCGTCCGGCTTCTCTTACGAAGAGGCGGCCGAGATCTGCGGCTGTGCCGTCGGCACGATCAAGAGCCGCGTCAGCCGCGCCCGCGCCAGGCTGCAGGAGATCCTCAAGATTTCCGGCGAGGACGAATATGGGCCCGACGCCATCTCGGCGCAGGTGACAGGCTCGAACGCCGCCTGAGCCCGGTCGACATGGCTTGCGCCCAATGTCGGCTCAGGCGGCCTCGGCGCGCCCGCAGGCCGCCGCCAGGGCGGCGATCAGATCTTCGCCGGAATAGGGTTTGCTCACCAGCCGAATCTCTGGAAAGGCCGACTTGAGATCATCCGAGTCGGAATAGCCGGACGCAAAAACGAACGGAATGCCGGCCGTGTGCAGTCGGGCGGCGAAATCGAGCGTCGACGTGCCGCCCAGCATCAGGTCGACGACAGCCGCGTCGAACCGTGCGGGCAGCTCCTGCTCGTCGATTTCGGTCAAACCGCGCGCGATCGCGACCTCGGCGGCGCCGTGGTCGCGGCACAGCTGTTCGACATCCATGGCGATCAGGAATTCATCTTCCAGGACCAGAATGCGTAGTCCGGCTAGCAATGAGGGCACGTGGCGGCGGACTCCTAAATGCAAGGTCAGCAGTGATGCTCGGTATTTGGTCTCATGTCATTTAAAAAAGACATGGCTGAGGCGAGACATCAAGGAATACGGAACCTCGGCTTGGCTGGAGCGTTTCTATGCGCCCCACAGGGAGCGATCTCCCGCGGGGCGGGAATTTCGAAGAGGGGTCGAAATGTCCAGCCAAACCGCCCGCTTCCCTTCCAGCCGCCAATATCCCTGTGAGAAGTGTCCGCTTCGGCCGCTGCCGGCCTTTCGCGAGTTCGAAAAGCAGGAACTGGCATTCGTCAGCATCTTCAAAGGAGGGGAGCTTTCAGTCGACAAGGGCGCGACAGTGCTGGTCGAAGGCAGCCATAGCGCGCACCTCTACACGGTGCTTTCCGGCTGGGCCTTCCGCTACAAGCTGCTGCCGGACGGGCGGCGGCAGATCCTCAACTATTCGATGCCAGGCGACCTGATCGGGCTGCAAGGCAGCCTGATGGGCGAGATGCAACATTCCGTCGAGGCGCTGTCGCCGATGCTGATGTGCGTCTTCGAGCGCGAGCAATTGCACGAGCTCTACCGCAATCATCCCGGCCTTGCCTATGACATCACCTGGCTTGCATCGCGCGAGGAACGCATGCTTGACGAGAACCTGCTCAGCATCGGACGGCGCACGGCTCTCGAACGCGCCGCCTATCTTATCGCCTTCATCTCCAGCCGGGCGCGCGGCGCCGGCTTGAATGGCAAGACGCCGGTGCAGGTCCCGATCACGCAGCAGCACATCGCCGATACGCTCGGCCTGTCGCTGGTTCACACCAACAAGACGATCCGGAAACTGATCGACCGCAAGCTCATTCTGTGGCGTGATGGCGGTTGTGAGGTGGTCGATCATGAAGGGCTCAAAGGGCTCGCCCGCTGGGAAGGCTTGCGTGAACAGCGCCGGCCACTGATTTGAGCAAAGCACGAGCCGAGGGGGCGGGAACCTTGGCGCCGATCCGACGTTGAAACCGAAGCAAACGCAAGGAGTTAAGCGATGGCGACCGCCGCAGGCAGAACCTCATCAGATGCCCCCTCTAATGCCGATCTCGAAGCCGACATCCGGCAATTGCGGGCCGACATCGAAGAACTCACCAGGCAATTGGCAAAGACCGGCGAACATGGCTATGGCGCTGCACGACGTGCGGCGGCCGAAGGCGTCGAACAACTGCGCGCCCAAGGCGAAGCGGCGTTCGAAAGCGTGCGCGGCAGCGCCCAGGACCTTGAAGCGCAAATCGTGGCCAGCGTTCGCGAAAAGCCGGTGACCTCACTGGCGATAGCCGCTGGCGTCGGCTTCCTGTTCGCGCTGCTGTCCCGTCGCTAGTGCGCATGGGGACGCTGGTTTCGCTCATTACCGCCCTTGCCTCCGGCGAGGCTCTCGCGGCTCTCCAACGAGCGCGCACGACGGCAATGCTTTACGGGCTTGCCGGTGTCTTGGCTCTGTGCGGCCTCGGTTTCCTGATCGGCGCCGCTTATATCTGGTTCGCCGAGCGCTATGGCCCATTGGCGACTTCCTTCGGCTTCGGCGTGGGCTTCCTCGTCATAGCCGGGCTTATCCTGTTGTATCATCGCGTGACGGCAGGGATACGCGCGCGGCGGCGGGCGCGCCGGCGCAAGACCGACATGACGGCTGTCGGGGTGACGGCGGCGCTCGCGCTGCTCCCGGCGCTTGCCAAGAGCAAGGGCGGCCTCGGCGCCGTTCTTGCACCCGCGATAGCGCTCGTCGCCTATGCCATCTATCGCGAGAATGTGAAGCCAGGGCCAAAGGACCCAGCCGGATAGGGCGAAGAGCCGGAGATTGGGAACCTTCGGGGAAAGGGGTCGTTACCCGACCATGTCGCGCCAGGTGCGTTTCGCCGCCACGTCACATGGAGGCCAATGATGACGAAGACCGTTCCTGAGAACAAAGCCCGCCAGGCGCATTGGGGCTGGCACGCCCTGAGGATTCTCATCGCCGGACTGCTGCTGGTTTTCATCGCCTGGGGGGTGGCAGAGATTTATGGTGTCATGATCAAGCAGCCAGCCACCGAGCAGCAGCACGTTCCGCAGCCTCCGGGTACGGAACAGGCGCCCGCTCCGAGTGGCCAAAGCCAATAGTCGTATCTTCTGGTTAGGCGGCCTTGGCCTGAGTGCTGCTCCTGGGGACCAGCACATTGAGCGCGCCGGGATGGATTTCAATCACCGTCTCGCGTTCCAGCTTGACCAACTCTCCGTCCATCACCGCACGGAATTTCTTCGTCGACGAATGGATCTTGAGCACCGCCTTGTCGGCTTGGTGGATTTCGACATGTTCGCTGTCGCGCCACCGGCCTCGCAGCATGTCGAGGAAGAGTTTCGCCAGATCGCGGCGCCGCCGCGCGACGCTGACATAGATGCCGAGCACGCCGCCGGCCGGATTGTCGGCATAGGGAAGATGACCCTCGCCGAACAGATTGTTGCTGATGCCGATGCCGGTGGTTCGGGTGACGATCTCGGCGTTGCCGACGATCAGCGTGACCTTGAGGGCCGGCGGGTTCTTGATCGTCGCCCAGGCGGCGCGGACCGACGCCTGCATCTTTCCAAGGCGGGAGCCGAAATCCATTTTCTCGCGCAGTTGGACCATCCTGGCATGCATGCCGATCGAAAACTGATGCACGAAGGGCTGGCCGTTGGCGGTCGCCATGTCGACGGCCTTCACCTCGCCGTCGGCAAAGGATTTCAGGGCCGCATCCAGGGTCTGGGGAACACCGAGGCCGCGAGCAAAGAGGTTCATCGTGCCCGCCGGCAATATGGCCAGGGCCTTTTGCTTGTACATGAGAAGCGATGCCGCCGTCGAGATCGTGCCGTCGCCGCCTCCGGCAAGCACGACGTCTATGTCGGGGTTGGCGATGGCCTTTTCCAGCGCGGCAGCGACGTCGCGGCCCGCGACGATGTCCAGCTGAACCGAATGTCCGGCCGCTTCCAGCGTCTGGCGCAACTGATCCGACAGAGCAGAGAGATCGGTCGTGCGCAACGTGCCGCCGCTTTGGTTCAGCACTGCAGCAAACCGCATGCCCCGCTCCGTTTGTGTGGATCCATAGCCGAAAACGGCCTCTCAGCCGCAGGCTGAAAACGAGAGAGGCGGTTCGAAGGTTCCAGGAACGAGCCGAAACTCGCAGCCTCAGGTAGCGACGCTCTTTTTGGAACAACGCTCCGCTCACGACGTTGTGAAACTGTCAAACGATGCCGCGTCCGACCTGGTTTTCAGAGGCCGGTCAGGGTGCGGCGTGCACTAATCAGGCACGAGGAGAGACCATCATGATCCGCACTCTTTTTGCGACGACAGCGCTTGCGACGCTGCTTGCGACGGGCGCCTTTGCCCAGACGGCAACCACCGCGCCGGCTCAGCCCCCTGCCGCGGAGAACCCCGCGCCCGTTGTGCGCGCGGAGGGCGCACTGATGAGCAACATCATCGGCGAATCCGTCTATAACGGCACGGGTGACGACGCCCAGAACATCGGCAAGGTCGACGATGTCATCTTCGATGAAAGCGGCAAGGCCAAGTCGGCAATCATCGGAGTCGGCGGGTTTCTCGGCGTCGGCACGAAGGACGTGGCCTTCGACTACGGCAAGCTGGAATGGGCCGAGAAAAACGGCGACCGCTGGCTGGTGGCCAAGACAACCAAGGATGAGTTGAATGCTCAGCCGGCATTCGACCGCAAGGCCTATGATCCGGCCCCGCCGGCGCAGTCGACCGATGCGACACAGCCCGCAACCACCGAAACCGCCAAACCGGCTGAACCGGTGAAGAAAGCCGAAGGCAATCTCGCCACCAACATCATGGGTGAGTCGGTCTACAACGGCACCGCGGACGATGCCCAAAAGATCGGCGACGTGAACGACATCGTGCTGGCCAAGGACGGCAAGGCCGAATCGCTCGTCATCGGTGTCGGCGGCTTCCTCGGCATGGGCGAAAAGAACGTCACCTACGACTTTGCCAAGGCAAAGTGGGCCGAGAAGAACGGCGATCGCTGGCTGGTGGCCGAGACCACCAAGGAAGAGCTGCAGGCACAGGCGGATTTCAACCGCAAGGCCTATGATCCGGCCCCGGCGCCGGCCACCGCGGCTTCGAACAATGCTCCGGCAACGACCACCCCTGCCGTGACATCGGCCGAAACCACGACCGATAAGCAGGCCAAGCCTGCCCAGACGACGGCCGAGAACAAGCCTGCGGCTCCGGCCGCGACAACGGGTACGTCCGCCACCGACGAGACCCAGACGGCCTCGATCGACAAGTCGACCCTGACGGAGATGCCGATGGGCAATATCAGGGGCGAGGACCTGAAGGGAGCGACCGTCTACGGCGCCAATGACGCCAAGATCGGTACGATCGGCGACGTGGTGCTGACACCCGAGAACAAGCCGGACGCGGTGATCGTCGACGTCGGCGGGTTCCTCGGCATCGGCGCCAAGGAGGTCGCACTCGGTTTGGACAAGCTCAAGGTCATGACCGACAAGGACGGCAACAAGTACCTCTACACCAACTTCACCAAGGATCAGTTGCAGGCACAGACAGCCTACGACAAAGGCACCTATGCCCAGAAGCGCGACGAACAGCGCATGATCCTGAAGTAGGTGAATTAAGGCAGTAGGCAGTAGGGCAGTAGGCAAAGAAAATTCTGAACCTACTGCCCTATTGCTTTGGCCACGTGGCCGACAACGCCGGCCTCCGTCAATTCGGCAAGCGCCAGTGACTGGTCGAGGTGTTCGGCACGCCATGCCAGCAGCCGTTCGGCGAGTTCAAGCCTCACAGACAAATAGGCCGGGTCGCGGGCGACGTCGGCCAACTCGCCCGGATCCTTTGTCAGGTCGAAGAGAAGCGGCGGCAGGCCGCCACCGAAATGGACATATTTGAACTCCGCGGTGCGGATCACGCTGAGATTGCAGTGGCGTGGTCCGATGCCGAAATGACGCTCCGCTGCGCCGGCGGCGACCGAGCGGAAATCGAACTCCCAATGCGCGGCGTCGCGCCAGTCGGCAGGTTCGCTGCCGTCCAGCCAGGGCGCCAGGGACCGGCCGTCGAGGTGCGGCTCGGGTGCGGCGCCGGTCAGCTCGAGCAGGGTCGGAAAGACGTCGACGGCCTCGGTGAAGCGATCGACGGAGGTGCCAGCCGCCGCACTCCGGCGAGGATCGCGGACGATCAGCGGAATATGGTAGCTGCCGTCGAAGAAACCGCCCTTGCCCAGCATGTAATGGTCGCCCATCATCTCGGCGTGGTCGGAGGTGAGAACGATCACGGTGTCGTCCCAGGCGCCCGCCGCCCGGACCGCGTTCCAGATGCGGCCAAGCTGCGCGTCGAGTTCGGAAATCATGCCGTAATAGATGGCGCGTATGCGGCGGAAATTCTCGTCGCCCCAATCCCGGACATTGCCACCGACGCCGGGAACGAAATTCGTTCTTTTCTGCCGGCCAAGGTCGTAGGCGAGGTAGGGATGGCTCTGCGCCTCGGCCTGCCGGTCTGCGGCCCGCCAAAAAGCCGGACCTTCGGCCGGGTCATACAGGGTGTTGTAGGATTCCGGCACGATGAAGGGCGGATGCGGACTGATGAAGGAGATGTGCGCGAACCACGGCGCGCCCTGCTCCTGCTCGCCCAGCCAGCGGACGAATTCGCCGGCCAGGAAGGCGGTCGGCGTCTGATCTTTCGAATAGACGGGCGGGGCGCTGGTCACATCGGGTTCTGGATGACCGAGCGGCCGATGAATGCCTGGATAGCCGGCACTGCTGTCGATGCCCTGTGCCCGCAACCAGGAAAGCCACGGCTTCTGGTGTTCGGGCAGGAACTGCCGGACGGTGAAGCCAGGCAGCACGCCTTCGTAGGTCGTCAGCCGGGGATCGTCAGGCGCCAGCGCGCGCGGGTCCGGCGAGACGTCGGTGTAGCCGAAGAGGGTCGGGTCGTAGCCAAGCCGGCGGGCCGCAAGCGCAATGTTGTCGTGCCGCGCATCCAGCGGCGTGCCGTTGCGGCAGACGCGGTTGTTCATCTGGTAGAGACCGGTGTAGAGGCAGGCGCGCGCCGGCGAGCAGGGCGCAGCCCCGCCATAATGGCGTCGAAACAGCACGCCCTCGGCGGCGAGCGCGTCGGCGTTCGGCGTCTTCACCACCGGATGGCCGGCAACCGACAGGCAGTCGCCGCGCCACTGATCGCAGGTGATGAGGAGGACATTCGGGCGGCTGGTTCGGTTGGCCAAATCGATTCCCTCGGGAAGGTGTGCGGCTCATGGAGCCCAATTTCGCAGCCGTTGCAAGTTGCAGCCATTGGTGAATTGGTGAACATATGAAGTGCATTCGTTCACTATTGTGACACAGTGCATTCTGTGTTTGGCGGCTTTGCCACCGCCGGTGCCATCCTCATATTGGCGTGGACAGCGGCAAGGGCCGCAGCAAGGATAGGCAAGGAACACGATCATGCTCAATCAGATCAAGGGCCTGCACCACGTCACCTCCATGGCGAGCGACGCGCGCCGCAACAATGATTTTTTCACCAGGAAGCTTGGCCTGCGGCGGGTGAAGAAGACCGTCAACTTCGATGCGCCCGATGTCTACCACCTCTACTATGCCGACGAATTCGGCACGCCTGGCTCGGTGATGACCTATTTCCCGTTTCCCGACATCGGCAAGGGCCGGCACGGCGTCGGCGAGGTCGGCACCACCGTCTTTTCCGTGCCGGAAGGCACGCTCGGCTATTGGGAAAAGCGCTTTGCCGACGAAGGCGTGGGCGGTGTCTCCCGCGGCGAAAGCTTCGGCGAGCAGCGCCTCACCTTCACCGGTCCCGACGGCGACAGTTTTGCGTTGCTCGAGGACAAGGCCGACAGCCGCGCGCCCTGGGTCAAAGGCGGGGTTCCCGGCGACGAAGCGATCCGCGGCTTCCACTCGGTTGCGCTCAGGCTGAAGGACGGCGGCGCCACCGAGGAGCTGCTGAAGTTCATGGGCTATGAGGAAGTCGACAAGTCGGGCAATGTCCGGCGGCTTGCGATCCAGAACGGCAACGGCGCCGACGTCGTCGACATCGAATCGCTGCCGGGCGCCGGTTTTGCCAATCTCGGCGCCGGCTCGGTGCACCACGTCGCGTTCGCGGTCGAGGATCGCGCCAGGCAGCTCGAGGTGCGCAAGGCGCTGATCGACACGGGCTATGGCGTGACCCCGGTCATCGATCGCGACTATTTCTGGGCGATCTATTTCCGCACGCCCGGCGGGGTGCTGTTCGAGGTGTCCACCAACGAGCCGGGCTTCGACCGCGACGAGGATACCGCCCATCTCGGCGAGGCGCTGAAGCTGCCGCGGCAGCATCAGCATCTCAGGTCCTATCTGGAACAGCACCTGCAGAAGCTGGAAGACTGAAGCCATGAGCAAGGACGCCTACATCCACAAAACGCTGCCCGGGTCGCCGGGCGGCCCGCTGTTGTTCGTCTTCCACGGAACAGGAGGCGACGAGAACCAACTGCTGTCGCTCGGGCGCGAGCTGCTGGCTTCCGCGACCATTGTCTCGCCGCGCGGCGATGTGCCGGAGCATGGGGCTGCCCGCTTCTTCCGCCGCACCGGCGAGGGCGTCTACGACATGGACGATCTCGCAAGGGCGACGGCCAAGATGGGGGGCTTCGTCAGCGCGCATGTCGAGGCGACAAAGCCCACGGCGGTGTTGGGCCTGGGCTACTCCAACGGGGCCAATATCCTGGCATCGGTGGTGTTCGCCGCGCCAGGCCTGTTCGACGCGGCGGCGCTCATGCACCCGCTGATCCCGTTCGAGCCGGAAGTGAAAGGCAGCCTCGCCGGGCGCCGCATGCTGATCACGGCCGGCCGCCGCGATCCGATCTGTCCTCCCAACCTGACGTCGCGGCTGGAAGCCTATTTGCGCGCTGACGGCGCCGACGTCGCGATTGAGTGGCACGACGGCGGGCACGAGGTGCGGCCGAACGAAATCGAGGCGGCACGGCGGCTGTTTGCGCTGGCGCCGGCCGAAGGAGGCAAGGACAATGGCTGAGCAACTGCCGGAGATCGAACTCGAAGACCGCGGCTCCAAGGGGCGCTACGTGCTGCGCGGGCCGGGCCGGGCGGAGGCCGAGATGACCTTCACCAAGATCGGCGAGCATCAGCTCATCATCGACCACACCGAAGTGCCTGATGTCTTTCGCGGCCAGGGCGCCGGGCTTCGGCTCGTCACCCGCGCCGTCGAGGATGCACGCGCCGCCGGCAAGAAGATCATCCCGCTCTGCCCCTTCGCGAACGCCCAGTTCCGCCGCCATCCGGAATGGGCCGACGTGCTGAAGCAGTAGGGGCGGCATTCCCCTTCTCCCACAAGGGGGAGGAGGGGAACCGCCAGCCAGCCACAATTCCGAACACGCCTCTGGCATTTGCGCAGTCCGGCCATCTTGCCTAAGTAGACAGATCACCTGCGGCTTTCCCGCCTCCGACCTGCTACCTCAAAAGCGAATGGCCTGATGACTGAACCCGATCTCATTCCCGTTTTCGACGGGCACAACGACACGCTGCTCCGGCTGTATCAGTCGCAGGATACGGACGTCGAAAAGCTGTTCACCGACGGCACGGCGGGCGGTCATATCGATCTGCCGCGCGCCAGGAAGGGCGGCTTCGCAGGCGGCATGTTCGCGATCTTTCCGCCGCCGATCGAAAAGACCAAGCGCAGCGCCGTGCCGCCGGCGCCAAGCGACAACGAGCCGCTGCCGCCGGAACTGCCGCATGCCGAGGCGGTCACCTCCACCATCGGCATGGCCTCGATTCTGTTCCGCCTCGAGCGCGCGGGAGCCCTGACCGTGTGCCGCAAGGCCGACGATATCCGCGAGGCGATGGCGAGGGACTCGATCGCAGCGGTGTTCCACATCGAAGGCGTCGAGGCGATCGATCCCGAGCTTGCCATGCTCGACGTGCTCCATGCCGCGGGCCTGCGCTCGCTGGGCATCGTCTGGAGCCGGCCGAACGCGTTCGGCAATGGCGTGCCGTTCCGCTTCCCGTCCTCACCTGACACGGGGCCCGGCCTCACCGACGCCGGCAAGGCGCTGGTCAAGGCCTGCAACCAGCTCAGGATCATGATCGACCTTTCGCACCTCAACGAGAAGGGCTTTCGCGATGTCGCGGCGCTCAGCGAGGCGCCGCTGGTCGCGACCCACTCCAACGTGCATGCGATCTGCGGCCATTCGCGCAACCTGACCGACTGGCAGCTCGGCGCCATTCGCGAGTCGGGCGGCATGGTGGGGCTCAATTTCGCCACCGGCTTCCTTCGCGAGGACGGCCGCATGAATGCCGACACCGGGCTCGACATCATGGTCCGCCATATCGAATCGCTGCTGCAGGCGCTGGGTGAGGACGGTGTCGGCTTGGGCTCGGATTTCGACGGAGCGATGATCCCGGCCGCCATCGGCGACGTCGCCGGCCTGCCGAAGCTCATCGATGCGCTGGCCGGGCGCGGCTTCGGCCGGGCGCTGATCGAAAAGATCGCCTACCGCAATTGGCTCAGCGTGCTCGAGCGAACGATCGGCTAAGGTAATCGGCGCGCTTGGAAGCGATCGAATAGCCGGCAGATCGAGGCGGGCGAGTGAGCAGCAAAATCGAACGAACCGATGTTGCCATCGTCGGGGCCGGGTTCACCGGCCTGTCCGGCGCGCTGGAACTCAAGCGCGCCGGCATCGACTTGATAGTCCTGGAAGCCCGCGATCGTGTCGGCGGTCGTGTGGAAGCCGTGCAGGACGGGCTGGGCGAACGGATCGACACGGGCGGTCAGTTCCTTTGCCAGGACATGCCGGAACTGATGGCTTTGGCGAAAGCGCGCGGCAAGACCTTCGTCGAGACTTATGTCGAAGGCGATTTCGTCACTCATCCGTCGATGTCGATCCGACAGGCGGAGCGAACCTATCGCGAAGCCGTGGCGATGCGCGAGCGGATGAACGGGATCGAGCCGGACGACGCGGCGATCGCCGGCCTGACGGTCGCCGGCTGGCTGGAGCGCCAGAAGGGCACCGCCGATGCCAAATCAGCCTTCCGTTCGATGATCGAAGGGTTGTGGTGTCTTGCGATCGACAAGCTGCCGCTCTGGCATCTGATCGACAATGATCGCCGCATCACCAACGATGTGCCGGAGCTGCAATATTCCCTGCGAGAAACCATGCAGTCGCTCGCCGACGATCTGGCAGATGATCTCGCCGACCGGCTGCGGCTCAACCGGTCAGTCACGCGCGTCGAGCATGGCGGTGACAATGTCCGCCTTCATACGACAAGCGGCGTCCTCGAAGCGCGCCAGGTCCTTGTCGCCCTGCCGCCGGCGACGGCCGCGAAGCTCGATTTCGCGCCGGCCTTGCCCGCCAAGCTGGCTGCGGCTTTGAGCGTGTGGGAAAGCGGCGCAGTGATCAAGATCCGGGTGCGCTATGCCAGGCCGTTCTGGCGCGAGCGGCATTTGAGCGGCATGGCGATGTGGCGCGACCTGCCGGGCCTGTTTGTCTGCGATGCGAGCAGAGATGCCGAGCACGCCGCGCTCACCGTCTTCGTTGGCGGGCCGCTGGCGCTGCGCTGGCGCGCGCTTGGCAAAGCGGCGCTGCGCGCGCAAGTGACGGTCAGGCTCACCGACGCGCTCGGCCCGGATGCAGCCGACATGCTCGATTTCAACCAGCGCGATTGGACAGGTGACCGCTGGAGCGGCGGCGGCTACGGCGATCTCATCGTCGACGTGACGGCGACGGATGCAGAGCGCACGATGCTCGCCGGCGCACCGCCAGTGTATTTCGCCGCTTCGGAACTATCGCCGTCCTATCCGGGCTATGTCGAAGGCGCCATTGTCGCGGGGCGTATCGCCGCCCAGAAGATCGCGGGCGAGCTTCAATCGGCGAGGGTGACGAGAACCTCGTAACCGAGGCGGATCGACAAATCGATCCGAATGCCGGCTGCGCCCGAACTATCGGAGCGACCACCGAAACCGCCTTCCGGCGCGGCATCTCCAGGATCGTGGTCGCAGGCCCGAAATCAAGCTGCTGTGTGAGTTCGCTTACAGTGCGCGAGGCCAGGCTCGTGCATGAGCGTCGCCAAACCGGAAGCGGCGAGTGCCGGCCGGTCCGATCAGGGATCCGACGTCACGACGAAGATGCTGTTTCATTCCTGTTACACAGGCAATTGCAGTTAGCATTCGCTCGTTACCTGACGCGACTACATTCGTTTCATAAGCAAAAGAAAGATAACGAAGGGAACATCCGATGTTTGCGAAAGTCCAGACCGCCGACATGAAGCGTCGCGCCCATGGCCCGGAGCTCAATGACCGCCGGCCGAAGCTTTCCCTGCGCCAGCGCGCCAGCGACCATCCGATGGCGATGTTCATGCTGCTTGGCGCCACCGCCTTCAGCAGCATGCTGCTCGCGCCGGCCGCCGGTCCAGCTTTCGCCTCGATCAATCCGCCGGCCAATGTCGTCGAGGGTGCCTCGACCACGCTCAAGACCGCGCGCCTGCCGCAGCCGGCGATCGAGTTTGCGTGCAAAGGCCAGAACTGGGGCGCCGAAAGCGCCGAATGCCTGCGCGCCATCGCCGAACAGTCGGGCCAGCACCGGGCGCGTGCGGTGCGCATGATCGCCAACGCCGCGCCGCTCACAAATACGCCGAATATTTTCTGAGTTCTGCTGGGCTGATCCGAAACTGGTTTTGCGTCTTCGGATCACGCCCAACCTCCCCAGAGCGCGCCTCCAGCGCTCCAGTCAGGCTCCCACCGCATGTCGGTCGGGAGCCTCTTTTTTTGGCGCCAACGCGAACGATGCGGCAGCGACGGGGGACAGCCGCCATCCCGATGGCGCAGGATCAGAGATGCGCTGCGCCGTCGGCCACCGCGTCCTCCGCCACTATCGACAGGACGCCGCGTACGTCGAGCGTCGAGAACGGCTTCTCCAGGATCTGAGGTCGCTGCTGCGGCGGCAGTGCTTCGATCTCTGCCTTGGCGCCGATCAGGTCGCCGGTGACCAGCACGAACCGCCGCGCCAGCATCGGGCGTTCGACAAGCAGTTCGCGATAGATCGAAATTCCGCTGGTGCCCGGCATGCGCAGGTCGGAAAAGACGATGTCAGGCGGCATGTGCCCGTCGAGCGCTTGCGCGGCCGAACTCCAGTTCGCCACGACCCGCGACTTGACGCCCATCAGTTCGAGTATGTCGGAAAGCGAGCCGGCGACGTCGGGCTCGTCGTCGATGATCAGCGCATGGCGCAACCCGCTCGAGCGCGCCGGACCTTCGCCGGCCTTGGCGACATCGCCGACCAGCGCCGGCAATTGGACCACGAAACGCGCGCCGTGCGGCACCACCTCCTCGAACCAGATGTTGCCCTTGTGCCTTTCGACGATCGATTTGGAGATCGACAGGCCGATGCCGGTGCCGACGCCGACCGGCTTGGTGGTGAAGTAGGATTCGAAAATGCGCGAGCGAATCGCCTCCGGTATGCCCGGCCCGTTGTCTTCGACGGAGAAGCCCGGGTTGCCGCGGTCGCTGCGGAAAGTCCGCACCTTGATATGCCGTTCCCCTGCCGCCCCGGCGAGCGCGTGCTGGCTGTTGACCAGGAAGTTGGCGGCGACCTGCGTCACGTGGTCGGCATCGGCCATCGCCAGCAGCGGACCGCTGGCAAAGTCGGTATCGATGATGATGCCGCTTGAGCGCGCACCATAGGCGGTGACTTCGAGCGCGGCGCGCATCACCTGGTTGAGATCCGTTTCCGTCTGCTCGGTCGGATGCAGGCGCACCATCGACAGGAAGCTCTTGACGATGCGGCCGCAGCGCTCGGCCGCGGCACGCACCTTCTCGGCACGCACCTTGGTCTGCGGATCGCCAGCGAATTCGTGCAGCAGCGTCGACTGCGCCACCACCACGGCCAGCGGGTTGTTGAGCTCGTGCGAGACACCGGCAAGCAGCGAGCCCATGGCCGCCATCTTCTCGTTCTGGTGCAGCTTTTCGCGCTGGCGGTTGATTTCCTCCTCGGCCCTCAGCTTGTCGCGCAGGTCGCGGATCGAACCGAAGATCAGCCGGCGGTCGGCAACGCGCATCTCGGTCGCCGTCAGTTCGATCGGAAAGACCTCGCCGGCGGCGTTCTGGGTCACGGTCTCCAAGCGCTGGCCGACCATCGGCGCGCCGCGGCCGGACATATATTCGGCGCCCGATACGTAGCCTTTGCGGTAGTATATCGGAACGATGGTGTCGAGCAGGTCCTTGCCGAGGATATCGCTGCGCGGGAAGCCGAACATCTTCTCGGCTGCCGGGTTGAACTCGATGATAGAGCCCGCCTCGTCGATGACGATGATGGCGTCGAGGGAGGCCTGCAGCATAGTGCGGCGAATGACCTCGCTGGCATGCGCTTCCGATGGCGAGTGCTCGATCGCATCGCCGATGGCGAGCGCGATGATGTGCAGCGTCGCCTCTTCCTCTTCGGTCCATTCGCGCTCGGCAACGCAGTCGTTGACGGCCAGCGTGCCCCAGAGATGCCCATGCGCGAAGACCGACACGGACAGGAACGACTTGATGTTCTGCTTTTCGAAGTCGGTCCGCAGGAAACCGTCGAGATTGCGGGTGTGGCCGGCGAAGACCTTGCCTTGGCGCTCGTCCTCCTGCAGCCGTTCGAGCAGTGGATCGGAATTGATGATCGACTGCATGATCACGGTCGGCAATGCCAGCTCGCCGCCGAATGCGGGGTCGATCCAGTAGGCTGAAACCGACTGCGCAAAGCCCTGGCCGGGCAGTTCGCGCAGGCGAAACAGAATGCCGCGCTGGCAATCCATGGCGCGGCACAGCGTCTCCAGTATGCCGTCCATCTCGCGCTGCCAATCGCCGGCCTCGCGCAGCCGGCGAACGACGTGGACGGCCGCCATCGCGGCGCCCTGGCGCGAGCCTGGCATGTCTGTGCGGGCTGCCTCAGCAGTCATGTTCGGCCGTCATTCGGGGGCTCGGATGTCTGGTCGTTCAGTTGCTGTCGCCTGTCGGCAGCGAGAAAATATAGCCTTCGCCGCGAACCGTGCGCAGAAATTTCGGATTGGCCGGGTCGGCCTCGATCTTCTTCCTCAGCCGCATGATGCGGATGTCGACCGCGCGGGATGATTCGGGATCCTCGACAAAGCCGATCGCTTCGGAAATCGCCGCCCGCGTCAGCAGGCGGTTGGCGCGGGTCAGGAAGACTTCGAGCACGTCGAATTCGCTCTTGGCCATGTCGATCACCGCGCCGTTGGCGCCAGTGACGAGGCGGCCATCGAAATCGGCCTGGAAGCTGCCGAAGTTCATGAAGCGGCGGGCAGCGCCGTTGTCGGCCTTCGTCGGCTGCGGCTCGGCCAGCTGCGGAACGCGACGCAGGACGCTGCGTACCCGTGCCAGCACCTCGCGCAGCTCATAGGGCTTGACGATGTAGTCGTCGGCGCCGAGCTCCAGCCCGACGATGCGGTCGAGCGCGGTGCCGGCCGCGGTGGCGTAGATGATGCCGATCTGCGTTTTCGACCGCAGCCAGCGGCCGAGCGAAAGGCCATCCTCGCCGGGCATGGCGATGTCGAGAATGGCAAGATGGAAGGATTGCATGTCGAGCAGGGCGCGCGCCGCCGCCGCGTTCTCGGCGGTTGCCACGTCGTAGCCGCTGGCGCCAAGATACTCGGCGACCGCCTCCCGCAGGTCCGGCTCGTCCTCGACGACGATGATGCGTGCCTTCACTATGATCTCACTCCCGCTTTCAGTGGAAAGTAGATTGGGTATAAACATGATGTCCAGCACTCATCTCTAGATGTCTGTGGCGGGGTGGAAAAAATGGCCGCACGATCCGTTGTCGCGCTTGTGTCCGTTGCCGATGTGGTGGCGGGCGATCTCGCCGACCATCTGGAACGGCGCGGCCATGACGTGCGCCAGGCGCGTCAGCCTTGGGAGGCGGAGTCGCTGCTTTCGGCCGGCGGTATCGACGTCGCGGTGGTCGGCGACAGCGTGACCCAGGCGGAAGGCCGCGAGCTGCTCAAACGTTATGGCGGCGAGGGCGGCCCGGACTTCATCCTGATCTGCCGGCCAGCCGACCTGGTCGACAAGGTGCTGGCGCTCGAGCTCGGTGCCGCCGACGTCGTCGAGAGCCCGCTCAACGTGCGTGAGCTGGCGGCGCGTATCGGCGGCCTGCTGATGCGGCGCGGCAGGAATGCCGGAGAGCTGATCGTGCTGGAGAACGCCACGGTCGACCTCAGGTCGGCCATGGTCATGCATCGCTCGGGTGCCGAGGATCAGCTCTCGCCGGGGCAGGTGGCGCTGCTGCGGCTTTTCCTGGCCAGTCCGCGCAAGGTGCTGACGCGTGACGACATCATCGCCGCGGCGCCCGCCGAGAATGCCGATGCCTTCGACCGCTCGATCGATTCCCGCATCGTGCGGCTGCGCCGCAAGCTCGACACCGACACCATCACCACCATCCGCGGTGCCGGCTATCGGTTCGACCCGCCGACGCAACGCACCGACTGAGACGCAATCGGTTTTTCCCAGGTTTGTCTGCTTCAAGATCGGAGTTCCCAAAAGCCGGTTGTCACATTTGGGCCCGATGTGGGTGTTGGCGCGTCATCGGATGCTGCAAACCGAATTTCGATGGTGGGTCCGATACCCCGGCTCAACGCACCACGAGCACCGAGGGTCCCGATGGCATCTCCGCGCTGGCGGAAAGCTCGGCATGGGCGCGATCCTTCAGGAGCACGGTGGCGAGCGCGGCAAAACCAAGCAGCCCCTGGGCGTAGAGCAGGGCGGAAAGCACGGAAGCGGCGAATTTCGTCTTCATATCAGTATCCCCAGACTTCGATTTCCGTTGTGCTTCAGGAAACTCCCGAAGCGCCCGCGCCGCTGACGGAGCCCCCCGCTGCGGCGCGGGCCTTCGGTCCTCTCGGCAGCAAGTAGCCGGAGGGGCCGCGCATCCTCATCAGCCGAAGGCCGACCCGCCAGAGGGCCTTCAGCCGGTGGATGCGCAGGCTGGAAACAATCCAGACCGTGGCGATGAACAGAGCGGTGTGCAGCGTCGAAACCTCGCCAGAATTCATGGCCCCAAGCGTCGTGACCGGGTTGCCGGCCACCGAGCCGGCGCCGCCGATAATGACCGCCGCGACACTGAGCCCGAGGAGCCAGGAGCGTAGGTTCGTTTTCCTGCCCATTTTCGTTTGCCGTCGTCTGTTCCCGTTGCGTCAAACTGTCCCGCCGGCCTGTATCCGGATCATGCCGCCAGGGCCGCGGTTTGTTGCAAATTGGTTTCGGGGCCGGCGAAACTGCTTTTATTTCAGCGCCATGCGCGCTTTCGTTTGGCCGTCTGGCCGTGTTTTCAAGCACTCAAGCTGCGTTCTCGGCCGCTGCTCGCCAGCTCGTCGCTGTTAATCATGGGAAACAGATTCGAAACAAAACCGATCATCAAACGAAATAGGCTTGAAACAAGCGGCCACGATAAAGCGATCCATCGAATTACAGCCGGTCGGACCGGCGAGAAAAAGAGAGAGGGATCGTCATGCATACCGCCATTTCAGCCAAGCTCATCAATGTGACCGCCGCCGCCCTCACCGGTGCGGCCCTTTTCCTCGGCGCCGGCAGCAACGCCCACGCCAATCAGATCGTTGCGCGGGTTTCGCTGTCGCAGCAGGTCATGCAAGTCATGGTCGACGGCCGGCCGACCTTCACCTGGAAGGTGTCGACGGGCGACAGGGCGCATGTCACGC
The DNA here is from genome assembly GCF_003952525.1 of Mesorhizobium sp. M3A.F.Ca.ET.080.04.2.1. Lineage (NCBI taxonomy): Bacteria > Pseudomonadati > Pseudomonadota > Alphaproteobacteria > Hyphomicrobiales > Phyllobacteriaceae > Mesorhizobium > Mesorhizobium sp. M3A.F.Ca.ET.080.04.2.1. The sequence goes on from NZ_CP034451.1 coordinate 4,359,709, forward strand.
CGACGGGATCGTTCAAGCCGACCCGCCTGCACGAGATGTGGTATTCGAAGAAGTACGACAACGCACCGATGCCGCACTCGGTGTTCTTCAGCGGCGGCTACGCAGTGCATGCGACCTATGCCGTCAAGCATCTCGGCCGGCCGGCCTCGCATGGCTGCGTGCGTCTGCATCCGGATGCCGCCGCCGACTTCTACCAGCTGGTCGAGGCCTTCGGCCCCGCCAACACCAGCATCGTCATCGTCAAGTAGCAGGCTGTGAACGGGCCGGCGGAACCGCCGTGTCCTGTTCAAGACTCCCGCTGGAAACATCCTGCGGTATCGAGCACAGCCAAAAAAGAGGCCGGAGTTTTTTTCCGGCCTCTTTTCGTTTCTTGGAGCGCGCGTTCGGGCGACGCGCTCGGATCTTTGCTTTGATGCATGTCGTTGTCCCAGAACCGCTACGCACTTCTGGGCAACGCGCATCAGCTCGGCAGCGCCGGCATCAACTTCGGGTCCGGCTTCTCGGCAAGGTGCGGCAGATCCTTGCTGGCGATGAATGTGTAGAACATGGGCACGACGAAGAGCGTGAACATGGTGCCGACCAGGATGCCGGTGAAGATGACGAGGCCCATCGAATAGCGGGCCGCGGCACCAGCGCCGCTGGAGATGATCAGCGGCACGACGCCCAGGGCCATGGCCGCCGTGGTCATCAGGATTGGCCGCAAGCGCACCTTGGCCGAGGCGATGATGGCATCGCGCCGGCGCATGCCGTGGATCTCGCGCTGCTGGTTGGCGAACTCCACCAGCAGGATGCCGTGCTTGGTGATCAGGCCGATCAGCGTGATCAGGCCGACCTGGGTATAGATGTTGAGCGTACCCAGCCCGATGTTGAGCGGCACGATGGCGCCGAAGATCGACAGCGGCACGGCCATCATGATGATCAACGGATCGCGGAAGCTCTCGAACTGGGCGGCCAGCACCAGATAGATGACGAACACGGCCGCAACGAACGCGATCAGGATGGTGTTGCCCTGCTCCTTCTCCTGCCGGGACTGGCCGGAATAGTCGATGAAGAAGCCGTCGGGCAGGTTCTCCCTGGCAATGTCCTCGAGCGCCTTCAGCCCGTCGCCGGTGGTCACGCCGGGGAGCGGCAAGGCGGAGATGGTGGCGGAGTTCAGCTGGTTGAACTGCTCGATCGCCGCCGGCGCGGCATTGGTGGAGATCTTCACCACCGCCGAGAGCGGCACCATCTGGTCGTCCACGCTACGCACGAAATATTCGCCGAGCTTCTCAGGATTGTCGCGGAACTCCTGCGGTACCTGCGGGATGATGTCGTAGCTGTTGGAGTCGCGATCAAACTGGGCCACCTCGGCGCCGCCGACCAGCAGCGTCAACGTGCGGCCGATCTCGGCGATCGGCAGGTTCAGAGCCGCGGCGCGGTCGCGGTCGATGGTGACCGTCGTCTGCGGCGCGTCGTAGGACATCGAGTTCTGCACCACGATGAAGCGGCCGGATGCCTGTGCCTTGTTCTTGATCTGCTCGGCCACCTCGTAGACTTCAGAGGCGTCGCCCGTCGAGCGCACCACCATAGAAATCGGCAGCCCGCCGCCCGAGCCGGGGAGCGTCGGCGGCGCGAAGACGAAGGCCTGGACACCTGCCACCTTGGCAAGGCGCGCGGTGATGTCGGCCTGGAGTTCTTTCGAGTTGCGCTTGCGGTCGGCCCAGTCCTTGAAGGCGAAGCCGACGAAGGCGCTGTTGGTCGCGCCGCCGAAGGCGACGGCCGAGAACTGCGCCCTGGTTTCGGGAATGTCCTTCACGAGGCCGAGCATCTGGTTGACGTAGGTCTCGGTGTAATCCGAGGTCGCGTAGCGCGGGGCAGTCACGATCGAGAGCAGGAAGCCCTGATCCTCTTCCGGCGCCAGCTCGCCGGATGTCTTGGTGAACATGAAGCCGGTGAGGGCGACGAGCGCGACGACGATGATCAGCGTCACCGGCCGGTTGCGGAGCGAGGCAGTGACAGCTCGCTCGTAGACGCGTTCGACGCGTCCGAAGGTTCCGTCGACGATGCGCTGGAAGCGGCTGTGCGAGCCCGCCTTCAGGATGCGCGCCGACATCATCGGGGTGATGGTGACGGCGATGATGCCCGAAAGCACCACCGAGCCGGCGAGCGTCATGGCGAATTCGCGGAACAGGGCGCCGGTCAGACCGCCGGTGAAGGCCAGCGGCGCGAACACGGCGGCAAGCGTAATCGTCATGGCGACGATGGCGGAGAAGATCTCGCGCATGCCGTTGAAGGCCGCCTGCATCGGCGACATGTGGTCTTCTTCCATGTGACGATGGATGTTCTCCACCACCACGATGGCATCGTCGACGACGAGGCCGATCGCCAGCACCATGGCAAGCAGCGACAACAGGTTGATCGAATAGCCGATCGAAAACAGAATGAAGCAGACACCGATCAGCGACAGCGGGATGGTCACGATCGGCATCAGCACCGAGCGGAACGAACCCAGGAACAGCAGGATGACCACCACGACGATGGCGACCGCCTCGCCGATGGTCTTGAACACCTCCTCGATCGAGGCGCTGATCTGGCCGGTCGCGTCGTAGACGACTTCGATCGTCATGCCTTTCGGCAGCGTCTCCTGAATCTGCGGCACGAGCTTGGTGACCGCGGCCGCGGTCGTCAGCGGGTTGGCCGCCGGCGTCGGGAAGATGGCAAGGAAGGTACCAGGCTTGCCGTTGAAGCTCACCCTGGTGTCGGTGCTGGCCGCGCCGAGCTCGACACGGGCGACGTCGCGCAGCCGCACCACCTGGCCATCCGTCGAACGCAGCGGAAGCGCGGCGAAGGCTTCCGGCGTCTGCAGCGTCGAGTGGACGGTGATCGAGGAAACGACATACTCGTTCTGCGTATTGCCGGGCGCCGAAAGGAAGTTGGAATTGTTGATCGCGGCCAGCACCTCGGCCGCGGTGACTCCGCGGGCGGCGAGCTTGACCGGGTCGACCCAGACACGCATCGAATATTCTTCGGCGCCGAAGATCTGGACGTCGGCCACACCTTCGACCGTCGAGATGCGCGGCCGCACGACGCGCTCGATATATTCGGTGAGCTGCTCCTTGGTCATGTTCGGATTCTGCATCGAGATGTACATCATCGCGAACTGCTGACCGGTACCCTTGACGATGACCGGATCCTTGGCGGCGTCCGGCAAGGTGCCGCGCACGCCCTGGACCTTGGACAGAACCTCGGTCAGCGCAACGTCCGGGTTGGAGCCGAGCTTCATCTGCACAGTCACGGTGCTCGCGGACGGACGGCTGGAGGAGGTGACGTAGTCGATGTTCTCGGTCGAGGCGACGGCGCGCGCGATCGGGGCCGAGATGAAACCCTGGATGAGGTCGGCACTGGCGCCGGGATAGGCCGTGGTGATGGTGATCGCCGTCTCGTCGACCTTGGGATACTGCCGGATCGACAGGTTGAAGATGCCCTGGAAGCCCAGGAGCAGGATCATGCAGGCGAGCACCGTCGAGAGGACGGGCCGGCGAATGAAGATGTCGGAGAAGCTCATTGCTGCGCCTGCTTGTTTGCCGATTTGCTCGGATCGATGGTGTTGTCGACGGCGACCGGCATGCCGTTGAACAGGCGGTTCTGGCCGGCGGTCACCACTTCGTCTCCGGCCTTCAGGCCATCGACGATCTCGACCATGCCTTCGTTGCGGCGGCCGGGCTTTACGAACACCTGCGACAGGACGAGCGCGGGCTTCTGTGCGTCGGCCGCCGGCTTGCTCGCATCGACGGCCGGCTTGGCAGCGGACTTTGCCGGGTCGGCAGGGGGGGTGGTCGCCCCGGCTGCAGGCTTCGCGGCATCGGACTGCGCCTTGTCGGCGCTCGCCGCCGGCTTGTCGGCGGCTGCCTTCCGCTCGTCGGGCTTCGCTGCCGGGGCGGCGCCTGCGTCCGCGGGCTTGGCAGGTACGACCACGAAGACATAGTCACCATAAAGGCTGGACGTCAGAGCCGTCTGCGGCAGCGACAGGACATTGTTCTCCTCCGGCAATTCGACGCGAACCTGAACGAACTGACCGGGCGTCAGCTTGCCCTCCGGATTGGCGACTTCGGCCCGGATCGCCACGAGCCGGCTGGTCGGATCGATCTTGGGATTGATGCCGCGGATGGCGCCGGCGAACGGCATTTCGCCACCACCGGTGCCCAAGCGGACGGTCTGCCCGATCTTCAGCAGCGGCAGCTGCTGTTCGGGAACCGAGAAGTCGACGCGCATCGTATCCAGGTCCTGCAGCGTCACCACCGAATTACCGGGCGCCAGATACTGGCCGATATCGATTTTCGGGATGCCCACGGTGCCGGTGAAGGGCGCGGCCAGTTGCTTCTGGTCGAGCACCGCCTGCAGCTTGTTGACCTGCGCCGCGGAGGCGGTCGCCGCCGCGCGCGCAGCGTCGAGGGTTGCATCGGTGCCGACGCCGCGTCGCTGCAATTCGAGCGCGCGGGTCAAGGCCGCCTGGTCGGAGGCGGCCTGGGCCTTTTGCGCAACCAGGTCGGCGCGCTCGACGGCGTCGTCGAGCTGCAACAGCACAGCGTCGGCGGCGACCTTCTGGTTGGCATGAAAGCGGATCTCCTTGACGATGCCGCTGGTTTCGACCGTGAGATCGACGCCGCGCACGGCACTCACGGTGCCGATCGCCTCGACGCCCGGCGTCCAGTCGGAAGGCTTCACGACAACGGTCGAGACAGTCGCGGCCGGCGGCTTCATGGCGGCGAAGAACTGCTTGATGCCCTTGTCGCGCATGATGTTGAAGCCAACGATGCCGCCACACACCAAAACGAGCAGCAGCAGTATTGCGGTGATGATGGTGAAGCGCTTCACGGGTAAGTCCCCTCGAGCCGGAACCCCGGCATGACAGTCGGCAGCGGGACACTTGTCGACGACAGGTCCCCATCTCAAATAATTGGCGCTTTACTGTACCGTCTGGACGGTCTTGTCAATTCGGCGCATGCTCATGTATGGAAGAGTTGATGAAAGCACGCAGGGCAAATTCGCGCGACAGGATACTGGCCGCCGCCGCCGATGTGGCGCGCGAGGCGGGTCCGGGAAGCCTGTCGCTCGATGCCGTCGCCAGCCGGGCTGGCGTCTCCAAGGGCGGCCTGCTTTATAATTTTCCGACCAAAGCCAAGCTGATGCAGGGCTTGGTGGAAAACTACCTCAGCGCCTTCGAAGAGGCCCTGGAAGCGCGCGTCGCCGGGGCTGGGCAAGAAAGCGCGCTATCGGCCTATATCAAGCTCTCGGCCGACGATTGCGAGGAGCCGAAGCCGTCGGCTTCGTGGATGTTTTCCGCAATTGCGGAGGACCCCGATTTCCTGACGCCGATAAAGTCGTTCAAGCGGCAGCTGTTCGAGCGGCTGAAGGGCGAGACGAAGGATGTCGGATCGCTGCTCGTCTGTTTCCTCGCCATCGAGGGAATGCGCAGCATGAATCTGTTCGATTTCGATGTGCTGTCGAAGGATGAGCGCCAGCTCTTGATCGAATCGCTGCTCAAGATCGCTGGTTGAAAACCGACGAGGCTGGCTTGCCGCCTGTCCAGATCGGCTGAAAGGGAAGGCGCCGAAGGCAACGCTTTTCTTGACAATCGGCGGCGGGCGATCCAGCATTCGGGCAAGGGGTTCCCGCGACGACCCCGTGAGGCGTCAGCCCAACGATCGCGTCCAAACTCTCTTCGTTCAGGAGGTGGACGCCATGCCATCAACGACCGCAATCACCGTTCAGCAGCTTTCCCGTCTCGTCGGGCTGCCGGATGCTCCAATTCTCATCGACGTCCGCACCGATGAAGACTACCAGGCCGATCCGCGCCTGCTGCCGGCTTCTTACCGGCGCGATTTCAAAACCGTCTCGACCTGGGCGGCCGAGTTTTCTGCATCAAAGGTCGTCGTCATCTGCCATAGGGGGCAGAAGCTCTCGCAGGGCGTTGCCGCATGGCTACGCCACGAAGGCATTCCGGCGGAATCGCTCGAAGGCGGTTTCGAGGCCTGGGCTGCCGCCAAGGCACCGTTGGTCTCCGCCAGCGCGATCCCGCCGCGCGACGAGCAGGGACGCACCGTATGGGTCACCCGTTCCCGGCCGAAGGTCGATCGCGTTGCCTGTCCCTGGCTGATCCGCCGTTTCGTCGATCCCGATGCGGTGTTCCTGTTCGTCGATCCGGCCGAGGTGCCCCTGGTGGCCGATCGCTTCGCCGCGGTTGCCTTCGACATCGAAGGCGTGTTCTGGAGCCATCGCGGCGAGCGCTGCACCTTCGACACGATGATCGAGGAATTCGGCCTGCGCATCGAGGCGCTCGATCGCCTGGCACTGATCGTGCGCGGGGCTGACACGGCGCGGCTCGACCTCGTGCCGCAGGCGGCCGGTTTTCTCGCCGCCTCGCTCGGCCTGTCGCGCATGTTCCGCGACGACCTCGAGCAGCTCGAAGCCGGCATGCTTCTTTACGACGCCTTCTTCCGCTGGTGCCGCGATGCCACCGAGGAGACGCATAACTGGCCGGCCGGAGGCAAAGCGCAATGACCGTCCTTGCCAAAGACGGCACCGCGCGGCCAGCCGAGATTCCCGCTGTGCCGACCTTCCGCGAAGCGACGCGGCTTTGGGCCAAGATTGGTGTCCTGTCCTTCGGCGGCCCGGCCGGGCAGATCGCGCTGATGCACAAGGAACTGGTCGAGGAGCGCCGCTGGATCGGCGAGGAGCGTTTTCTGCACGCGCTCAACTACTGCATGCTGTTGCCGGGGCCGGAGGCGCAGCAGCTCGCCGTCTATGTCGGCTGGCTGCTGCACCGGACGGCCGGCGGCCTGGTTGCCGGCACATTGTTCGTGCTGCCGGGCGCGCTGGTCATGCTCGGCCTCAGCAGCTTCTACATGCTCTACAACGATGCACCTGTCATCGAAGCGCTGTTCTTCGGCGTCAAGGCTGCGGTGCTTGCCGTCGTCGTCGAAGCCGTCATCCGCATCGGCAGGCGAGCGCTCAAGAACCGGATGATGGTGGCGATCGCGGTGATGGCTTTCTTAGCCATCTATGTGGCGAGGCTGCCGTTTCCGCTGATCGTCCTTGCGGCAGGGCTGATCGGCTGGATCGGCAGCCGTTATGCGCCGGGGCTGTTTTCAGGCTCGGCGCACGGCAAAGGCGGCGCCGCAGCCGATACGCGTGGCGTGGTCGACCTGATGTTCGAACGCGGTGAACTCGGCCACACCAGGCCGACCCGATGGCACGCGGCCCGCATCATCGCCATCTGGCTGCCGCTCTGGCTCGGACCTGTGGCGCTCATCGCCGCGCTGGCGGGGCCGGGCAGCGTGTGGGCGCAGATAGGCGGATTCTTCAGCCTGATGGCGGTCGTCACCTTCGGCGGCGCCTATGCGGTCCTCGCCTATGTCGCGCAGGCGGCGGTGAACTCCTTCGGCTGGCTGTCGCCGGGAGAAATGGTAGACGGGCTGGGGCTCGCCGAGACGACGCCAGGCCCGCTCATCCTCGTGCTGCAGTTCGTCGGTTTTGCCGCCGCCTATCGCCACGGAAGCGCCATCAGCCCGCTTCTGGCCGGCTCGCTCGGAGCGCTGCTGACGCTCTGGGCCACCTTCGTGCCCTGCTTCTTCTGGATCTTTCTCGGCGCCCCCTACATCGAGCAGCTGCGGCAGAACAAGGCGCTGTCGGCGGCGCTCGGCGCCATCACGGCCGCGGTGGTCGGCGTGGTGATGAATCTTGCGCTGTGGTTCGCGCTGCATGTCGTCTTCGCTCATGTCCAGAGCGTCGCTTGGGGCGTCGAGGTTCCCGTCCTCTCCTCTCTCGACTGGCGCGCGGCACTGCTTTCTATCGCTGCGATGATTGCCATGTTGAGACTGAAAGCCGGTATGTTGCCGACGCTTCTCGGATCGGCGCTGCTGGGGCTTGCCCTCCAGGCATTGTGATTTTTTTCTGCACGTCTGCAAACGTGATCGCGCTCTCTGTTTACAGCTAACATGTTAGTGTGCTACGGCTGCGCGCGGATTGATGTGGAGACTTACGTGGCGTCGCGCTTTGGATTATCGGTTGCCCTCACAACGCCCTTTGACGCCGCCGGGCGGATCGTCATGCCGCTCATGACCGCGCATGCCCGAGCCTGCCTGGACGCCGGCTGCAGCAGCGTGACGCTGTTCGGCACCACCGGGGAAGGCGCCTCGGTCGGCAGGGCGGAGCGGCAGATGGTCATCGACGCCATGCTTGCGGCAGGGATTGCGGCCGACCAGCTCGTCGCCGGGGTGCTGGTCGATGCGGCGGAGGATGCGGCCGAGCAGTGCCGCCAAGCCTTGCAGCTCGGCGCCCGCAACATCCTGCTCGCGCCGCCGAGCTACTTCAAGAATGTCGGCGACGCCGGGCTGTTCGGCTGGTTTGCCGCAGTGTTCGAGTCGCTCGGTCCGCTCGCCCGGGGCATGCTGCTCTACAACATCCCTTCGGTCACCACGGTGAAGCTGTCGCTGGACCTGATCGGCCGTCTGCGCAAGGCCTATCCGGGCGTGGTCGCCGGGGTCAAGGATTCCGGCGGGGACTGGGCCTACAGCGAAGCGCTGCTCAAAGCGCATGGCGATCTGATCATCCTGATCGGCGATGAACGGCATCTGGCGCCTGCGGTGCGGATCGGCGGCCAGGGAGCGATTTCCGGCATGGCCAATTTCGCCGCGGGCGAGCTTCGCGCCATGGCCGAAAACGGGACCGACGATCCCCGCGTCGAAGGCTTTGTGCTCGAGCTGCTGAAGCAGCCGGTCATTCCGGCGGTGAAGGCCATGGTGGCGCGGACCAGCGGTGATGAACGCTGGCTGACGGTGCGGCCGCCGCTGGAGCCGGTGACATTGCAGGAGCGGCAGCAATTGGGCGCTGCCTACGACAGGCTGTTCGCGACACAGGCGGCGTGATCGGCGGAGGACGCGCATCGGCATGGACGACACGAGCGAACCGGCGACCCTCAGGGAGAAGGCCTATGCCAGCTTCACGCGGCACCTGCTGGCGCGCGACCTGAAGCCCGGCCAGTTCGTGTCGCAGCGCGAGCTGGTGGCCTTCACCGGCCTGCCGCTTGGCGCCATCCGCGAGATCGTGCCGCGGCTCGAGGCCGAGGGCCTGCTGATGACGATCCCGCAGCGCGGCATGCAGATCGCGCATATCGACATCAGCCTGATCCGCGAGGCGTTCCAGTTTCGCCTGTTCATGGAGCGCGAGGCCGTCGCGCTGTTTGCCGTCAGCGCCTCGGACGCCGAGCTGGCGCGTCTCAGGCGCGAGCATGAGGACATGCTGGCCCAGGCGCTGGCGCAGACGGCGACCCCGGAAATGGAAGCCAAGGCCCAGAACATCGATTGGGCGATGCATGACACATTCATAACCGCGCTGGACAACGAGATCATCGCCAAGGCCTATCTGGTCAATTCGGTGAAGATCCGGCTCATCCACCAGGAGCGGTTTCGCATCGACGGACGCGTGGTGCCGGTGATGCGCGAGCATCTGGCCGTGATCGAGGCACTGGAAAGCCGCAATCCGCAGAAGGCGGTCGAGGCGATCAGCCAGCACATCGACAATGCGCGCCGGCTGGCGCTCCAGTTTTGAGGCAGCAGACCGCGCCGCAATGACGCGGCGCAATCGACAACGACAGCAACCGGGAGGAAGAAATGTCGACCAATTCGTTCAATCCAACCAGGAGACAGCTGCTCCAAGGAACCGCCGCGCTCGCCGCCGCGGGTCTTGCCGGTCTTCGTCCGGGCTTCGCCGCCGGCGTCGACTGGAAGCGCTTTGCGGGCACCACGCTCGACGTCAATCTGGTAAAGAGCCCGCGCAGCGACACCATCCTGAAGAATCTCGCCGAGTTCGAGGAACTGACCGGCATCAAGGTCAATGCGGAAGCGACGCCGGAGCAGCAGCAGCGTCAGAAGACGGTGATCGAGCTCAGCTCCGGCAAGCCCAGCTTCGACGTCGTGCATTTGAGCTACCATGTGCAGAAGCGGCAGTTCGAGAAGGGCGGCTGGCTGGCCGACATCTCAGGCTACCTGGCCGATCCGGCGCTCACCGATCCGGGCCTCGTCGAAAGCGACTTCGCCGAGGCCGGCATGCAGTTCGCCAAGGACGGCCAGGGCGTGCTGCGCTCGCTGCCGTTCTCGGTCGACTACTGGATCCTTTACTGGAACAAGGAGCTGTTCGACGCCAAGGGGCTGAAATATCCCGAGACCTTCGAGCAGCTGGTGACCGCCGCCGAAGCGCTGACCGACCCATCGAGCAACACCTTCGGCTTCGTCGCCCGCGGCCTCAAGAATGCCAACACGCCGGTGTGGACGTCGCTGATGCTCGGCTACGACATGACGCCGCTCGGCAGCGACGGCAAGCTGCGCACCACCTCGCCGGAGGCGGTCGAAGCCGCCAGCCTCTACCAGCGGCTGATGACCAAGGCGGCGCCTCCGGGCGTCACCGGGTTCAACTGGGCCGAGGCGCAGTCCGCCTTCCTGCAGGGCAAGATCGGCATGTGGTTCGACGGCGTCGGCTTTGCGCCGCCCATGGAAAACCCCGAGAAGTCGCGGGTGGTCGGCAAGGTCGGCTATGGTGTCGTGCCCAAGGGTCCCAAGGCGCATGCCGCGGGCACTTTCGGCGACGGTATCGGCGTGACCTCGGCCAGCACCAAGAAGGAAGCGGCCTACCTGTTCTGCCAATGGGCGGTGTCGCCGGCAATGGGCGCGCGCCTGCTGCAGGCCGGCGGCGGCGTGCCGTTCCGCAAATCGGTGCTCGAGGATCCCAAGGTGCGCGAGGGCGTCACCATGCCGCCGAGCTGGCTGGATGCCGTGGTCGGCTCCGGCAACATCAGCCGGCTGGCGCTGCCGGTCATCATCCCGGTCACCGAGTTCCGCGACATCTACGGCGTGGCGCTGACCAACATGATCGCCGGCGCCGATCCGGCCGAAGAGCTGAAGAAGGCGACCGAGCAGTTCCAGCCGGTTCTCGACAGGAGCGAGCAAGGCTGATGTCCGCCATCGCCCCAGAACGCGCAGGGGTGACGACGCAAGCCGTCGACGGGAGCCAGCCGGTGCGGCTGGCTCCCAACTACTGGCCTTTCGTCCTTCCGGCGCTCGTCGTCGTCAGCGCGGTGATCGTCTTTCCCTGGGCATTCACGCTGTGGATGAGCGTCAACAGCTGGACCCTCGGCCAGTCGCGCAGCTTTGCCGGCATGGAGAATTATCTGCGCCTGGCGAGTGACCCGCGCTTCTGGGAGTCGCTCTGGCACACCTTGACCTACACCTTCCTGTCGGTGGCGGCACCAATGCTCTTCGGCACGGTGGCCGCTTTGATCTTCGATGCCAAGTTCCCGCTGCGGGGCCTGATGCGCGGTATCTTCGTGATGCCGATGATGGCCACTCCGGTTGCCGTGGCGCTGGTCTGGACGATGATGTTCCACCCGCAGCTCGGTGTGCTCAACTATCTCCTGTCGCTGGTCGGCATTCCGGCGCAGGAATGGATATTCAACGCCAACTCGGTCATCCCTTCGCTGGTCGCGGTCGAGACCTGGCAATGGACGCCGCTGGTGATGCTGATCGTGCTGGGCGGGCTGGCGTCGGTGCCGCGCGAGCCGTTCGAGAGCGCCGAGATCGACGGCGCCAACGCGTGGCAGCAGTTCCGCTATCTGACCTTGCCGATGATCGCGCCCTTCCTGATGATCGCGGTGATCATCCGCACCATCGATGCGCTGAAGAGCTTCGACATCATCTACGCGATGACCCAGGGCGGGCCCGGCACGGCGTCGGAGACCATCAACATCTACCTCTACAACACCGCCTTTTCCTATTACGACATGGGCTACGGCTCGGCCATGGCCGTCGTCTTCTTCATCGTCATCGTGGCGCTGTCCTTCATCCTGCTGATGCTGCGCCAGCGCTCGCAATGGATCGACGTGGAGGGCAAATAGATGAGTTCGCGGCTTCTCAACCAGCTGAGCCTGTTCTTCGCGGCGCTGGTGCTGGTCTCGCCGGCAATCCTGTTCTTCCTCTGGATGATCTCGCTGTCGCTGAAGTTCGAGATCGACAACGGCGCCTATCCGCCGATCCTGATCCCCGAGCGCTTCGCCTGGTCGAACTATGCGAAGGTTTTCGAGGAGAACAATTTCCTGCTCTACATGTGGAATTCGGTTCTGGTCACCGGCACGGCCACGCTTCTGGCGCTGCTGATCGGCGTGCCGGCCGGCTACGGCATCGCCAGGCTGAAGGCGGAACGCTCGGCGATCGTCATCATGATCGCCCGCATGACGCCGGGGCTCTCCTACCTCATCCCGCTATTCCTCCTGTTCCAGTGGCTGGGCATCCTCGGCACGCTGTGGCCGCAGATCATCATCCATCTGGTGGTGACGGTGCCGATCGTGGTCTGGGTGATGATCGGCTATTTCGAGACGACGCCGATGGAGCTGGAAGAGGCGGCCAACATCGACGGCGCCAGCTCCTGGCAGGTGTTCCGGCTGGTGGCGCTGCCGATCGCCAAGCCTGGCATCGTCGTCGCCTTCATCCTGTCGATCATCTTCTCGTGGAACAATTTCGTCTTTGGCGTGGTGCTCGCCAGCCGCGAGACCAGGACCCTGCCGGTCGCGGTCTACAACATGTTGTCCTACGAGCAGGTGAGTTGGGGACCGCTCGCCGCGGCAGCATTGGTGGTGACGCTGCCGGTGCTGGTTCTGACCATGTTCGCGCAACGGCAGATCGTCGCCGGGCTTACCGCCGGCGCGGTCAAGGGCGGCTGAGCGCCTGATCCGCCCTCACTCTTTTTCGGAGACACGCAATGGCATCGGTAACGATCAACAACGTGCAGAAGGCCTTCGGGAGCGCCAAGATCATCCACGACGTCAGCGTCGACATCGCCGATGGCGAGTTCGTCATCCTCGTCGGACCGTCGGGCTGCGGGAAGTCGACGCTGCTGCGCATGATCGCGGGGCTCGAAACGATCTCGGCCGGCAAGATCGCGATCGGCGAGCGCACCGTGAACAACCTCAGGGCACGGGACCGCAACATCGCCATGGTGTTCCAGAACTATGCGCTCTATCCGCATATGACAGTGGCCGACAACATGGGCTTCGCGCTGAAGATCAAGAAGGCCGATCCGGCCGACACGGCGGGCCGGGTCAAGCGGGCGGCAAGCATTCTCGGCCTCGAGAAACTGCTCGATCGCTATCCACGCCAGCTTTCCGGCGGCCAGCGCCAGCGCGTCGCCATGGGCCGCGCCATCGTGCGCGACCCGCAGGTGTTCCTGTTCGACGAGCCGCTCTCCAATCTCGACGCCAAATTGCGCGTGCAGATGCGCGGCGAGATCAAGGCGCTGCACCAGCGGCTCGGCACCACCACCATCTACGTCACGCACGACCAGATCGAGGCCATGACCATGGCCGACAAGATCGTCGTGCTCCATGACGGCCTCGTCGAGCAGATCGGCGCGCCGCTCGATCTCTATGACCGTCCGGCCAATCTGTTCGTCGCCGGCTTCATCGGCTCGCCCTCCATGAACTTCATCCACGGCCATATCGAGGAAGGCATCTTCCGCAGCGCCGGCGGGCTGACGCTGCCGCTGCCGGACGGCATCCAGCCGAGCGAGGCCGCGGGAAGGGAACTGGTCTACGGCATCCGCCCCGAGCATATCCGGGCGACCGGCCAGGGGCTTTCCGGCACCGTCACGCTGATGGAGGCGACCGGATCGGAAATCTTCGCCACGGTCGACTGCGGCGGGGAGGTGATCTCCTGCCTCTTCCGCGAGCGGCTGGCGCTGAAGCAAGGCGAGGACGTGCGCATCGAGGTCGACCGCGCTTGCGCCCACCTGTTCGACGCCAAGACCGGCCGGCGCATCTGAGCGCGCAGCGGCCGGGCTGCGCCGGAGGTTGCGAAAATGGTGATCCCGACAGGAATCGAACCTGTGACCTACAGATTAGGAATCTGCCGCTCTATCCTACTGAGCTACGGGACCACGCGCCCGACACATAACCGCTTCGGACCGCTTCGCCAAGAGCGTACTGAAGGCTGCCGGTCGCGCGCAAGGCCGGATGGCTGACCGCTTTGCCATGCCTGGCGTGCGACCCCGTCCAACCGCACATGCTCCAGTTCGGCTATTGGCGCAGTATGGAAGCCAGCAAAGTCGCGCGAGCGGTCTCAAGGTGGTTGCGACATGCCTCGCGCGCCCTGCCGATCTCGCGGCTTTCCAGGCCGGCAATGTAGGCAAGATGTTCCGCTGCCGCGACGAGGTTTCGCTCCCTCTCATCGTGCTTGTTCCACTGATAGTGGTAGTGAAAGATCACCGACATGACGCCTTGAATATTGGTGAAGAAGCGGTTCGGGGCAACGCTGTTGACCAGGCGATGGAAGCGATAGTCAAGGTCCGGAAAATCGCCATGCCGTTGACGCAGGAGCAGTTCGGAATGCTCCTGCTTGAGCGCCGCCAAGGCCGGCCAGGCAGCATGATCCTTGGGCAGGGCCACAAAGCGATCGACGGCGCCGAACTCCATGAACTCGCGCATGTCGAAAAGCTCGGTGACGAAATCGACGGTCAGCCCGAGCACCCGCCAGCGGCCATTTCTCTGACGCTCCAGCAAACCGAAATGACTGAACCTGTTGAGGCATTCCCGGATCGCCGATGTCGAGGCGCCGAACTGGCGGGCCAGTTCAAGGCCGTTGATGATTTGTCCGGGCCTGCATTCGGGGCCCACCATCCAGGCCATGAATTTGCGTTCGACCATATCCGCAAGCGGCTCGAGATCGAGGCCGACGAGATAATCGTTTGGGTTCGGCAGCCTCAGCAATATTTTTGAGCGCCCCTGGACTGCAACCATGTCGCGGCCGGCGAGCTCAGCCAGTATGGCCCGCAACGTCGTCCGGCTGACACCCAGGTCGGCCGCCACGGCCACTTCCGAAGGGAGCGTCCGGCCGACCTCATGGCGCGCAAGAAGATCGAGGCATTGGTTATAGGTGCGCTTGTAGAGTGTATTGGTCTTCAAGGTCCGCCTCCGCGACACGCTCGCCGCGATGTTTTTTTCAATGGCTTTTTTATAAAAAAAACAGATTGCGCGCAAGTGAATATGTGTTTTATGTAAAAAGAACAGTCTGCTGCCTAGCGGGAGGAGCTTGATGCAAGCAGGAGGACAGCGCCTAGGCGCGACACCACATCCAAGCACTATGCCCGGCTCCGACCCGGCAACGGGGCTTGTGATGCAGTTCGGCACAAGCCGCTTCCTTCAAGCGCATGCCGATCTCTTTCTCCACGAGGCGCGTGAAGCGGGGCAGGCCGTGCCGCCTATCGTGGTGGTGCAGACGACTGGCGCCGCAGAGCGCGAGGCGAGACTTGCCGGCCTGTCCGCTCCCGCGGGTTTTCCGGTGATCGTGCGGGGTCTCGAAGGCGGCAACCCGATCGAGCGACGTATTTCCTGCAAAAGTGTGACCCGAGGACTTTCCGCCGGTCGCGACTGGGCAACGGTCACGGAGCTCTTCCTCCAAGCGCGTTTCGTCATCTCCAACACGGCCGATGCGGGATATGCGGTCGCTGCCGGGGAGGGCGCCGAAGGGCTCGACGGCAAGGCGCCGCTGGCTTCTTTTCCAGGCAAGCTTGCGCAACTGCTCTATGCCCGCTGGCATGCCGGCGGCGCGCCGCTCACCTGTCTTCCATGCGAACTTGTCAGCCGGAACGGGCAGGTCCTGAAGAAGCTTGTGCGCGGTATCGCCGTGGCGGCGGGCGCTCCAGCGGACTTCCTGTCCTGGCTCGACGCGCAGGTGCTGTTCGCCAATACGCTGGTCGACCGCATCGTGTCCGAGCCGATCGAGCCGGCGGGAGCCGTCGCCGAGCCCTATGCCCTTTGGGCGATCGAGAAGGCGCCGGGACTGGCTTTACCCTGCGAACATCCGAGCATCGTTTTGGTGGACGATCTCGAGCCGTATGAGCGGCTGAAGCTTCATATCCTCAATCTTGGACACACATTCCTGGCCGAAGCCTGGCGGAATGAAGGACGGGCCGAGCAAGAAACAGTCAAGAGCATGCTTGCCGATCCGGGCGTGCGCGCCCAACTCGACAGGCTCTATGAGAATGAAGTGGTGCCGGGTTTTGCCGCGCGCGGCATGGAATTGGAGGCCCGGGGGTATGTGCAGACCACCATGGATCGCTTCCTCAATCCCTATCTGAACCACCGCGTCGCCGACATCGCCGGCGACCATGCACTCAAGGTGAGGCGGCGCATCGCCGGATTCATCGAATGGGCAGGCACATCCGCGCCCATCCTCGAATCCATCGTGGCGCGGCACGGGGTGGCGGCATGAGCTATATCTTCGATTTCTCAGCGCTGCTGCCCTATTGGCCCGAGTTTCTGCGCGGGGTCTGGCTGACGCTCAAGCTATCCGCGCTGGCGACGGTGATCGGCTTCGCCGTCGGCACGCTCTGCGCCATAGCCCGGGCCGACGGCCCGCCTTGGCTGCGATTGCTCGTCTCCTTCTATGTCGAGCTGATACGCAACACGCCGCTGCTCATACAGGTCTTCCTGGTCTATTTCGGATTTGCTTCGCTGGGCTTGAAAGTTACGGCAAATACCGCAGCCGTCGCGGCGCTGGTGGTGAATGTCGGCGCATATACCTGCGAGATCGTGCGGGCGGGGCTTCAGTCGATACACAAATCGCAGCTCGAGGCTGCTGAATGCCTCGGATTGACGCGAGGGCAGACTTATTGGCACGTGATTATCCGGCCGGCCATCGAGCGTGTCTATCCTGCTTTGACAAGTCAGTACGTGTTGCTGATGCTGGCGTCATCAATCACGTCGCAAATTTCCGCCGAAGAGCTGACAGCGGTGGCAAATCGCATCCAGTCGGATACGTTCCGCTCCTTCGAAACGTACATCGTGACCGGCGTGCTCTACATCATTCTATCTTTCATCGTGCGTTTTGCATTTTCCGTTTTTGGTCTCGTGGTCTTCCCGCGGCGACGCAAACTCGGCACGGCCATCTGAAAGCTGAGGTACGCGCATGTCACTCAGTCTCACCCAATTTCAGTTCATAGCGATCGGCGCTCTGTGGACGCTCGGCCTTTCCGCCATCGCCTTTGTCGGAGGCTCCCTCATTGGCTTCCTGCTGGCGCTGGCGCGAATCGGGCCGAACAAGTCGCTGCGCGTGGCGGCCAGCGCCTATATCCAGCTCGTGCAGGGAACTCCGCTGCTCGTCACCATTTTCGTGCTCTACTTCGGCTTGGCCATTGCAGGTTTCGACAGCCTGCCCTCCATCGTGGCAGCCGGCTCCGGCCTCGTCATCTACTCCTCGGCCTTCCTGGCGGAGATATGGAGAGGCTGCCTGCAGTCGGTTCCCAAAACACAGTGGGAAGCCGCCGAGTGCCTGGCGCTCAGCCGCTGGCAGCGCATGAGCCGGGTGATCCTGCCGCAGGCGCTGCGGATCGCGACGCCGCCGACGGTCGGGTTCCTCGTTCAGATCGTCAAGAACACGTCGCTCGCGTCGGTCGTTGGCTTCGTCGAACTCGCCCAGGCCGGCAAGCTGATCAACAACTCGCTCTTCGAGCCCTTCAAAGTCTTCGCGATCGTCGCCTGTTTCTATTTCGCGATCTGCTACCCGCTGTCCGTCTGGAGCCGCAGCCTGGAAAGGAACCTCAATGCCGGCCGTCGTTAGCCTTACCAACGTCCATAAGAGCTTCGGTTCGGTGGAGGTGCTGAAAGGTGTCACCTTCGAGGTCGGCGCCGGCGAGGTTGTCGCCGTGATCGGCGCCTCCGGGTCGGGGAAGTCGACGGCGCTCCGCTGCATCAACGCGCTGGAAACGGTGAGCAGTGGCGAAATCCTCGTCTGCGGCCATCGGGTGGACGACGCCAAGCTCGACAGGCGCGCGCTGCGCCGCGATGTCGGCATCGTGTTCCAGAGCTACAATCTGTTCCCGCACCTCACGGTCGCACAGAACATCATGCTGGCGCCGACCTGCGTGAAGAACATCGGCAAAGGCGAGGCGCGGGCGCTGGCCAAGAGCGTGCTTGCCCGTGTCGGCCTGGCCGAAAAAGCCGAAAACTATCCGGAGCAGCTTTCCGGCGGGCAGCAGCAGCGTGTCGCCATCGCGCGGTCGCTCGCCATGCAGCCGAAGCTCATGCTCTTCGATGAGGTCACGTCCGCGCTTGACCCGCAGCTTACCGGCGAAGTGTTGCGCGTGATGGAGGATCTGGCCCGTGGCGGCATGAGCATGATCCTGGTCACGCATGAAATGCCCTTTGCCCGCAAGGTCGCCAACAAGGTCATCTTCATGCACCAGGGAAAGGTTTGGGAGACGGGTCCAGGCGCGATGCTCGACAGGCCACAGACGCGCGAACTGCAGGACTTTTTAAGCAACGGCCTTTGACACCGACAGATCAACGCAATTCAAGGAGGAATACAACGTGAAATTCATCAACAGCATCGTCACGCGCGCGACGTTCCTCGCGCTGTTCATCGCCACGCCGATCGCGGCGGTGGCCGGCACGCTCGAAGACATCAAGGCGCGCGGCACGCTGCGCGCGGCAATCGACCTCGCCTCGCCACCGTTCGGCATGCAGGACGCAAGCATGCAGCCGACCGGCTCGGAAGTGGAAACCGCCAAGCTGCTTGCCGACTCCCTGGGTGTGAAGCTGCAGATCGTCGAGGTGACCAGCCCCAACCGCATTCCCTTCCTGCAGACGAGCAAGGCCGACATCGTGGTCGCCTCGCTGTCGGTTACGGACGAACGCAAGAAGGTCATCGATTTCGCCGATCCCCATGGCGTCATCAAGATCATCGTTGCCGCGCCGGCAAGTATGGCGATCAAAAGCCTGGACGATCTGAAGGGCAAGGATGTCGCCACGACGCGCGGGACTTCCAACGACAAGGAAGCCACGACCCAGGCGAAGGACGCCAACATCGTTCGCTACGATGACGATGCGACCCTCGTCACGGCTTTGGTGTCGGGCCAGAACGACATCATGATCTCGGCTCCGCAGATCTTGAATGCCGTCAATCAGCGCCGCACAAACGATCCGCTGGAAACCAAGCTTGTTCTCAAGGTCAATCCTTACGCCATCGGCCTTCGCAAGGGCGACGATGAGCTAAAGACAACGATCAACGAATGGGTTCACGCGAACCTCAAGAACGGCAAGCTGAACGAGATCTACAAGAAGTACAACAATCTCGACCTTCCGAGCGACATGCTGAAATAAGCTTTCGCGATCGTGGTATCTGGAGCAGGATGCAATTGACTTGGCATCCTGCTCTTTTTTGACCTTGAATTAGCGGGATTCTGCTACATTGAAAGCGCGTCGCAGGCGGCGCGGCGAGTCCCTGTCCCCAATGACACGGGCGTATCAGCCCGGGTTTCGGACATCGATCACGGCCTTGATCAGGCCGGACTTCTGATGTGCCCAGAGCGCGATGTCGCGGGGGCTGTCGGCCAGGCTGGTGCGGTGCGTGACGAGGCGGTCAATCGGTATCCTGCCGCCTTGGATCGAGGCGACCACGTGCTGGAAATCAGCGTTGGTGGCGTTGCGGCTACCGATCAACATCATCTCGCGCTTGTGGAACTCGGGATCCGAGAAGGTTATGTCACCCTGCACGACGCTGACCAGGACCAGCACGCCGCCATGCGCGACGTAGGCGAAAGCCGATTGCATCGAACGGCTGTTTCCGGTCGCGTCGTAAACGACATCGAAACCCGCGCCGCTGGTCCGTTCGGATATTTTCTCGAGCACGCCTTCGGATCCGTCGAGCACCTGGAGACCAAGCTTGCCTTGCGTGAAGGTCAGTCGCTCGGCGCTGAGATCCATGACGGTCACATCCTGTTCGGCAATCCTTGCAAACAGCGCGGTGGCCAAGCCGATCGGGCCGGCGCCGACGACCAGCGCGCGGCTGCCCGGCTTTGCCATCGACCTGCGCACGGCATGTGCGCCGACGGCTAGAAACTCGACAGTCGCCGCCTCGACGAGCGACAAGCCGCCGGCTGGAAGCAGATTTTGCACAGGCACAATGATCTGCTCGCACATCGCCCCGTCACGGTGCACGCCAAGCACCTGGATCGCCACGCAGCAGTTCGGCTTGCCTTGCCGACAGGCGACGCATTTCCCACAGGACAGGTACGGGTTGATGATCACGTCCTGGCCAGCCGCGACCTCCGCCTCGCCATTGAGCGCGACCACCGTGCCCGAGACTTCGTGCCCCATGACACGGGGATAGGCCAAGAAGGGGTGCTTACCCTCGAATATGTGGTAGTCGGTGCCGCAAACCCCGACGTGAGCAACGTCGATAAGAGCCCAACCTTCGGGAATGGCACCCGGTGCCGGCTGGTCACCGAACTCCAGTTGTCCCGGTGCGATACAACGGACAGTCTTGATCATGGCAGCGAACCTAGCGCGAAAAGATTTGGAGTTGCGCAGAAGACCGACCGAATAGCGCTAGCAGTCGTTCAAACACACGTTCTCTCCCGCGACAGAAACCGAAGTCTCGTCGCCTTGAAGGTTTCTAAAGCGCGTCCGCTCAAGTGAATTCCGGCTGCGCGCCTTAAGTCCTTGTTTTGATGCTGTCCTTGCCCCAGAACCGCTAACCCGGTTCTGGGCGACATGTTGCTTTTCTTCGCGTAAAAGACAACCCGGAAGCTATAAGTGTCAAGCTGTTTTTTATGCATAAAAATCAGATAAAAAGACACTTCGCCGAGTGAGCAGGGCGGACAGGAAGGACAACCCTCCGCCACGCATGATACCCGTTCAGCCGACGCGTTCTCAAAGCGCGTCGCGATCTTTCAGGTTCGCTCCATGCGCTTCAGGTCTTTGATTCTAGGCATGTCTTTGTCTTGAACCCGGTTCCCCTCGGGAAACATGCTTTAAGCCGCCAGCGCCGTCTCGGCCAGTTTGACCCAATAGCTCATGCCGTGGGGGATGACCTCGTCGTTGAAGTCGTAGGCAGGATGGTGGAGACCGGCGGTGTCGCCGTTGCCGATGAAGATGAAGGCGCCGGGACGTGCTTCCAGCATGTAGGAAAAATCCTCGCCGCCCATCACCGGCTGCATGGCGCGGTGGACATGCGCGTCGCCGGCGATGTCGGCGGCAACGTCGCTGGCGAAAACCGTCTCCTCCGGATGATTGAAGGTGACCGGATAATTGGGGTCGTAGTCGACCTCGATCGTCGCGCCGAAGGCGGCGGCGAGGCCGGCGCAGATGGCACGCATGCGCTCTTCCGCCCGCTTGGCGACTTCCTTCTTCAGCGTGCGAACGGTGCCGGCGATCTCGGCGCTCTCGGGGATGACGTTGTAGGCGTCGCCGGCGTGGAACTTCGTAACCGAGACCACCACCGACTCGACCGGGTCGGTGGTGCGCGAGGCGATGGTCTGCAGAGCCCCGACCAGCTGGCTGGCGATGACGATCGGGTCGATCGTGCTGTGCGGCATAGCGGCGTGACCGCCGCGGCCCTTGACGGTGATGGTGAACTCGGCCGTCGCCGCCATGATCGGGCCGGGCTTGATGGCGAACTGGCCCACTGGGAGGCCCGGCATGTTGTGCATGCCGAACACCTTTGCGATGCCGAATCGCTCCATCATGCCGTCCTTGACCATCTCGTTGCCGCCGCCGCCGCCTTCCTCGGCCGGCTGGAAGATCACCGCCACGGTGCCGGCGAAATTGCGCGTCTCGGCAAGGTATTTGGCGGCACCCAGCAGCATGGCGGTGTGGCCGTCATGGCCGCAGGCATGCATCTTGCCGGGCACCGTCGAGGCCCAGGGCTTGCCGCTGATCTCGTCGATCGGCAGCGCGTCCATGTCGGCGCGCAGCCCGATGGTCGTGCCGCTGCCCTTGCGGCCGTGGATGATGCCGACCACGCCGGTCTTGCCGAGGCCCGTCACCACTTCGTCGCAGCCGAAGGCCTCGAGCTTGTCGGTGACGAAGCCGGCGGTCTGGAAAACGTCGAAGTTCAATTCCGGCGTCTGATGCAGCTGTCGCCGCCACCCGGCGACCTCTTCCTGCATTTCCGCGGCACGGTTCAGAATTGGCATGATCAGTCCGTTTCCTTGTTGGAGCAGTCGGTTCAGATCCGCCGCTCAGCAATCGCGATTGTCGGGCGCTTTGCCATTTTGGCGTCACATAGGGTAAATAGCACCGCAACGATGCGGGTCGAGATCGAGGGCCGAACCGCATTATGCTGGCTATGCGTAACCAAATCTTACGGACCCAGCAGCGATTACGGCAAGAGGCGATTTCGGATTTGATCATGCGGCAAAGGCATTTCCTCAACCTGTTGCTTGCGGGCGCGCTGGCGCTGCCGATGCTTTCAGGCGCGGCGCGCGCCAATCCGGTGGTGCTGTTCGATCTCAAGAGCGGCCAGGTGCTGGAGCATCAGGATGCCTTCAAGCGCTGGTATCCCGCCTCGCTCAGCAAGCTGATGACGGCCTATGTCACCTTTCGTGCGATCGCCGCCGGTGAAGTGGCGCTCGATTCTCCGATCAAGATGACCAAGCATTCCGCCGGCGAACCGCCGAGCAAGATGGGCTTCAAGCCCGGCTCGGTTATGCGGCTGGACAATGCGCTGAAGATGATGCTGGTCAAGTCGGCCAACGATATCGCCATGGCTGTCGGCGAGAATATCGGCGGGTCACAGGCCGCCTTCGCCGACAGGATGAACGCCGAGGCGGCGCGGCTCGGCATGACCGGCACGCACTTCGTCAATCCGAACGGGCTCTATTCGCCGGACCAGTACACGACGGCGCGCGATCTCGCGCTGCTGGTCACCGCGATCCGCACCGATTTTCCGCAATACGCGCCGTGGTTCTCGATCGAGGGGCTTGCCGTCGGCAAGAAGGCGCTGCCGAACTACAATCTCTTGATCGGTCGCTATCCCGGCGCCGACGGTATGAAGACCGGCTTCGTCTGCTCGTCTGGATTCAACATGATCGGTTCGGCGACGCGCAACGGCCGCACGCTGGTGGCCGTGGTGCTGGGCGAGAGATCGGCCGTCAGCCGTGCCGAGGCCGCGGCGAGGCTGCTCGACCAGGGTTTCGGCATGCCGGCCGCCGGCTCGACGACGCTGGCCGGTTTGCAGCCCTATGGGGACACGCTGTCGCCGACCGACATGAACGACGAGATCTGCAAGAGGAAGCCGAAGCACGAGCAGTCCGAGGCAGCGCCTGCCGTTGCCGCCAAGGGCAAGCAGAAATCGCCCTATCAGGTAAGGCTCGACCACCCGACGCTGATCGCGGTCGGCCTCGGGGGCGCGACCGGACCCGCGCCCAAGGCTTTCGTCGACCAGACCGACGAGAACTATGCCGATGTTCCGGTGCCGACCTGGCGGCCCGACATGGAGGTGCCGGCCGGCGCCGAGCCCGCCGCGACCGGAACAGCCGCTGCCGCCGCCCAGGGCGACCAATCGGCCAAGCCCGCGAACTAGGTCCATGGCTGGTTTTCCGATCCCCGTCTCGGTGCTCACCGGCTTTCTCGGCGCCGGCAAGACGACGCTGCTCAACCGGCTGCTCAAGGACCCGGCCCTGACCGATACGGCGGTCATTATCAACGAGTTCGGCGAGGTGGCGATCGATCATCTGCTGGTCGAGCAGGCGACAGACGGCATCATCCAACTGTCCGACGGCTGCCTCTGCTGTACGGTGCGCGGCGATCTGGTCGACACGCTGGCCGATCTCGTCGACCGGCTGCAGACCGGCCGCATCGCCAGGCTTGCCCGCGTCGTCGTCGAAACCACCGGCCTTGCCGATCCAGCCCCGGTGCTGCAGTCGATCATGGCGCATCCGGCGCTTGTGCAGGCCTTCCGCCTCGACGGCGTCATCACTCTGGTCGACGCCGTCAACGGCACTGCCACGCTCGACGCGCATGTCGAAGCGGTGAAGCAGGCTGCGGTTGCCGACCGCATCGTGCTGGCCAAGACAGACCTGGCAGACGCGGCCGGTGTCGAGGCGTTGCGGGCGAGGCTGAGGCAGATCAATCCGGGCGCTGTGCTGCTCGACGTGGCCGAGACCGCGGCGTCCTCGCTGTTCGATTGTGGCGTCTACGATCCCGAAACCAAGTCCGCCGATGTGCGGCGCTGGCTCGGCGAAGAGGCCGTGCACGATCACGGCCATCATCATGATGACCATGATCATCACGATCACGATCACGACCATCACCATCATCGGCACGACGAGCGCGTGCGCTCACATTCGCTGGTGCATGATGGCCCGGTGCCGTTCTCGGCGATCGAGATGTTCCTGGATCTCCTGCGCTCGACGCATGGCGAAAAGCTGCTTCGTATGAAGGGCGTCATCGAGCTCCAGGAAGATCCCTCACGGCCGCTGGTCATTCACGGGGTGCAGAAGATCCTGCATCCGCCGGCACGGCTGCCGGCTTGGCCGGAAGGCCAGCGCGGCACAAGGCTGGTGTTGATCACGATCGACATGCCGCAGGATTACGTCCAGCGGCTGTTTTCCGCCCTCACCAACAAGCCATCGATCGACACGCCGGACCGGGCGGCACTCGAAGCCAATCCGCTGGCGATCGCCGGGTTGTAACCTGGAACAAGGGCGGCTCAGGCCGCGGCGCCGCGCTCGACCAGGAAGCGATGGCCGCCGGAGACCGCGGCCGACTCGATCAATTGGTGCCCGGCGTCGGCGCAGAATGCCGGAATGTCGATTACAGCCAGCGGATCGGTGGTTTCCAGCCACACCCGGCTGCCCGGCCGCATTGCGGCCAGGCGTTTGCGGGCTTTCAACACCGGCAGCGGGCAGTTCAGGCCCTTGAGGTCGTAAATGGAGTGCCTGGCCACTTTTTGTTCCGGCATGTCGTTGTCCAAAGCCACCTTATGTTTGGCAACATGCATCACCGATCTCAGCCGCCGAACAGGCCGACCAGCTTCTTCTTCAGCTTCGACACGGTGCCCTCGTCGGCACTTGCCGACTGCGTCTCGGCTGCCGGCCCGGCGGGCTGGGTGACGCCAGCAGTCTCAACCGGTTGCTGGGCAGCTTGCTTGGCGGCTTCCTTTTCGGCCAAAGCCTGGGCCCGGGCCGCTTCCTTGGCGGCCTTGGCCGCCTCGATGGCCGCCAGGCGCTGCTCCTCGGCCTTGCGCTTGGCCTCCTTCTCCGCGTCGATTGCCGCCATCTTGCGACCGAGCGGGGAATCGATACGGCCCATACGCGTCACTTCGGTCACCGAGCCGTCGGCGTTCATCGACGGCGGCTCGATCGGCACGCGTTCGCCGCGGGCACGGCGCTTAGACCAGTCGGAAACGAGGCTGGCTTCCTTGATGCCAGCAATGGTCGGCTTGGGCGCAGGCGTGCTCGACTTGACCGCGGAGCTGTATGCAGCGTCGTAGCGTTTCTCGTAATCGGCATAGGCCGACTTCAGTGAATCCGGCTGCGTCGTTGCCGGGCAGGGGCCGGTCGGGTTGAACGTCGTGCCTTCGGGCGCCACCTGGTTGAAGACGTAGCGCTTCTCGCAGACGTCAACCTTTGGCGGCACCTTGGTGATCTCGAAATTGTCGTAGCCGACCTTCAGCATCTTCCAGAAGTCGTAGTTCGGGTCGTTGCGGTAGCGCGCCATGTTGGCGGCGGTCATGCGGAACGGGAAGGCCTGGATCTGGAACTCGGTCTGGCCGCCCTGGAAGGCGTCGCGGCCGAAAGCGTAGATCTGCTCGATCTGGGCGTCGGTCATCGAATAACAGCCGGACGACGAGCAGGCGCCGTGCACCATAAGATTGGCGCCGGTACGGCCGTTGGCGCGGTCATAGGCGTTCGGAAAGCCGATGTTGAAGGACAGGTGGTAGTTCGAGCGCGGATTCATCTGCGAGGGCCGGACGGTATAGAAGCCTTCCGGCGCCTGGCGATCGCCCTCGGTGTATTTGGGGCCGAGCTTGCCCGACCATTTGCAGATGTCGTAGGTGGCGACGAGATCGTAGCGGCCGTTGGTCTTGGCCTTCCAGATTTCCAGCTTGCCTTCTTCCTTGAAGATGCGCGCCATCACGGAGGAGGTACGCACCATGCCCTTGGCCTTCATGTCGGCGAGGATCTTGTCCGGCAGCGGCTTGTTGGCCTCCGGCGCAAAATCCTTCATCGACGAATCATTGCAGCCGGCAACGCCGATAGCGGCGATCAGGACTCCGGTGCGGGCAAGCTTGGCGAACATGGGTACGGCTATGTCTTTTCTCTCGGGCCAAAGGCTTCGGCAGCGCCGAGCCCGCACGCTGAACATTGACGGACCGTAGGCCCGTTAACCTTGAAAATTCCTTACCGCAAGCCTTGGCCAACCCCTCACGGTGATTTCATTGAACTGAAAGCGGCGGCATTTTTGTGGCAGAATCATGCGCAATCACCACTTTGCCGCGTGGCTGCCAATGCATGTCGCCCCCAAGCGGAACCGTCTCTGGGGCAACGACCTGCAGCAAAACGACCGACCTGGGAAGCGCGTCGCCCGACAGTGTTTGGTTTTACGCAATTCCGGACGGAAAACCGCTATGCACTTTTCCTGGGATGGCTTTAAAGGCTGCGACCCATTGCGAGATATTTCTCGCGGCGCTGCTCGCGGAAATCGGTGTTGGCGCCGGCAAAATCCTTCATCGTCTTGGCAATGAGATCGCCGGTGGCCGCAATCACCGTCTCAGGGGCACGCTGTGCTCCGCCGATCGGCTCGGCAACGATGCCGTCGATGATCTTCATGTCGAGAAGATCCTGGGCGGTGATCTTCATGTTGGTCGCAGCGTCCCTGGAGCGGGTGGTGTCGCGCCAAAGGATCGAGGCCGCGCCCTCCGGCGAAATCACCGAATAAATGGCATGTTCAAGCATGTAGACGCGGTTGGCGGTGGCGATGGCGATGGCGCCGCCGGAGCCGCCTTCGCCGATGACGACAGAGATCGAGGGCACCTTGAGCGCCAGGCAGGCAGAGGTCGAGCGCGCAATCGCTTCGGCCTGGCCGCGTTCCTCGGCGCCCACGCCGGGATAGGCGCCTGCGGTGTCGACCAGCGTCAGCAGCGGAATGTTGAAGCGATCGGCAAGCTCCATCAGCCGCACCGCCTTGCGATAGCCTTCGGGCCGGACAGAGCCGAAATTATGCTTGATGCGGCTTGCCGTGTCCGAGCCCTTCTCCTGGCCGATGACCGCCACCGGTTCGCCGCGGAAACGGGCGAAACCGCCGACGATCGCCTGATCGTCGCCGAAATTGCGGTCGCCGGCCAAGGGCGTGAAATCGCTGAACAGGCCCTTGATGTAGTCGACGCAGTGCGGCCGGTCCGGATGGCGCGCCACCTGCACCTTCTGCCAGGGGGTCAGCGCCTTGTAGAGGTCGCGCAGCGCATCGCGGGAGCGCTTCTCCAGCCTGCTGATCTCGTCAGCGACATCGACTGCCTCGCCGTTCTCCGCGAGCTTCTTGAGCTCGAGGATCTTGAGCTCCAGATCCTGCACCGGCTTTTCGAAATCGAGGTAATTGTACATGCTTGGGCGGACCGATCCGTCGGAAGGCAATGGCTGGCGGAACCCTGGAAATGCTGGCTCCGGGCGGAGGAACGTCGTCCTCACATAACGATATGAGGCCTAGTCGGCAAGCGGATGATGATCGTTGACCAGCCGCACCAGCCGCTCCTCCAGCACATGAGTGTAGATCTGCGTCGTCGAGATGTCGGAATGGCCGAGCAACTGCTGCACGGCCCGTAGATCGGCGCCGTTCTGCAGCAGATGGCTGGCGAAGGCATGTCGCAGCACATGCGGCGAGATCTTGGCGGAGGCGATGCCGGCTCTGGCAGCCAGCCCCTTGAGGTCGCGGGCAAAGACCTGCCGGGAAAGATGCCCGCTGTCGGAGGCGGCCGGAAACAGATAGGCGCTGTCGGCAAAAGCCGGCATCTCTGCCCTGGCGGCAAGCCACGCACGCATCGCGTCGCGCGCCTTGGCCGACAGCGGCACCATGCGCTCCTTGTCGCCCTTGCCGCGAACCATGAAGAAGCGATCGTCGCGCAGCGCCACCGTCACCGGAAGGCCGACCAGCTCCGAAACGCGCAGACCCGTTGCATAAAGCACCTCGACCAGCGCCTGCAGGCGCAGCGCCGCCAGCCTGTCGCCGTCCGGGGCGGGGCCGCGCGCCTCCTCAGCCGCGCGGTCGAGTAGGCGCCCGGTTTCGGCCTGGGTCATGGTCTTCGGCAGCGGCCGGCCCTTTCTCGGGCTGTCCAGCGTGCCGGTCGGATCGTCGCCGCGCAGGCCCTCGGCATAAAGGAATTTGAAGAACTGGCGGATCGCCGACAGCTTGCGCGCCTGCGAGGTCGGCGCGAAGCCGCGCGCTGCAATGCCGTCGAGATAGGCGCGGATGTCGGCTGCTCCCGCTCCAGCCAGCCCGCCGCCGATCGCTTCGGAGGCATCCTCCAAGTCGCGGCGATAGGAGGAAAGCGTATTTTCGGCCGCCCCCCGCTCGGCGCTCATCATCTCGAGGAAGGCTTCGATGCGGGCCGCGCTGTTCATCTGGGCGGGGGCAATTTTGGTCAGTTCTTCTTGGGATTGAGCTTTTCGGCCGGAATGCGCACGCTCATTTCCGCCTTCTTCGGCTCCACGAACATCGCCAGCGCGAACATCGCGCCGTAGACGATGCCTGCAAGAACCGCGAGCGTCACGACGAAGCGAAACAATGTCGGCATTCAGTTTTCGCCTGTCTTCTTGTTCTGCGATTCCAAGCCTGTGCCCTTATGGGACGCCAGTCCGGCCAATTCAAGGACCAAGGACCACCCGCCGTCGAAGCTATGCTGGAAAACCTCACGATGGCGCGCCCGAAGCGCCGCGCTTGACGCAAACAGGCTTTTGATGTCGATACGGCCCAAAGGGGTCTCGCATGAACGCGCCGCCAGCAAATCCGCCGGACGAAGGCCAAGCCGCACTGCTCGAACAACTGGGCAGCCGCTCGATCGTCTTCGTCGGACTGATGGGCGCCGGCAAGACGGCGATCGGCCGCAAGGTGGCGGCTATGCTCAGCCTGCCGTTCATCGACAGCGACCAGGAGATCGAAACCGTTTCGCGCATGAGCGTGCCGGAACTCTTCGAGCGCTATGGCGAGCCGGAGTTCCGCGCGCTGGAGCAGCGGGTTATCCTGCGTCTGCTGGAACACGGGCCGCAGGTGCTGTCGACCGGTGGCGGCGCCTTCATGAACGCGCAGACGCGCGAGGCCATCGCGGTCCATGGTGTGTCGGTGTGGCTGAAGGCCGACCTCGACCTCTTGATGGAGCGGGTCTCGAAGAAGCAGAACCGGCCGTTGCTGAAGAACCCCGATCCGCGCGGCGTGCTTGAGCGGCTTATGGGCGAGCGCTACCCGGTCTATGCGACTGCCGACATCACGGTTCCGACCCGCGACGACCGCAAGGAGGTCATTGCCGGCGAGGTGGTGTCGGCGCTTTGCGGGCATCTCGGCGTTGCTGTGATTGCGACCAGCGATGGGGTGCATTCGTGAACAAGACCGCACCGGTGAAGGTCGAGGTCGGGCTCGGCGACCGCGCCTATGACATATTGATCGGCCCCGGCCTGCTATCCGATGCCGGAACCGAAATCGCGAGGCGCCTTCCCGGCACCCGCGCGGCCATCATCACCGACGAGAATGTCGCCGCCGCGCATCTGGAAGCGCTCAAGGCCGGCTTGGAAAAGGGCAGCATCCAGGCCGCCGTCATCACGCTGCCAGCCGGCGAGAAAACCAAGAGTTTTGCCCATCTTGAAGACGTGGTCGACGGCGTTCTCGCCGCAAAGCTCGAACGCCGCGACGTGGTCATCGCGCTCGGCGGCGGCGTTATCGGCGATCTTGCCGGCTTCGCCGCCGGGATCGTGCGGCGCGGCATGAATTTCGTGCAGATACCGACTTCGCTTCTGGCACAGGTCGATTCCTCGGTCGGCGGCAAGACGGGCATCAACAGTGCGCGCGGCAAGAACCTGGTCGGCGTCTTCAACCAGCCGAAGCTGGTGCTGGCCGATACCGGCGTGCTCGACACGCTGCCGATCCGCGAATTCCGCGCCGGATATGCCGAGCTTGCCAAATACGGGCTCATCGACCGCCCCGTCTTCTTCGCCTGGCTGGAGGATAACTGGGAAAAAGTGTTCGCCGGCGGCCCGGAGCGGACCGAAGCCATCGCGGAAGCCTGCCGCGCCAAGGCCGATGTCGTTGCCCGCGACGAGTTCGAGACTGGCGACCGCGCACTGCTCAACCTCGGCCACACATTCGGCCATGCGCTCGAAGCTGCAACCAACTATGACAGCACCCGCCTCGTTCATGGCGAGGGCGTCGCGATCGGCATGGCGCTTGCGCATCGTTTTTCGGCGCGCCTCAATCTGGCGAGCCCGGACGACGCGGCCCGCGTCGAGGCGCATCTTCGCGCGGTAGGCCTGCCTTGGCGGATGGCCGACATCCCCGGCGGGTTGCCGGACGCCGAGACGCTGCTCGGTTTCATCACCCAGGACAAGAAGGTGTCGCGCGGGGCGCTCACCTTCATCCTGACGCGCGGTGTCGGCGAGGCCTTCATTGCCAGGGACGTTCCGCCTTCGGAAGTGCTGTCCTTCCTCAAGGCGAGCCATCCCGAGTGGCTCAAGATGAGCCATTCCAGATGATCGAGACCGGCTGGATAGCCGCAGCCGTCCTCGCCGCTGTCGTGCTGCTGGCGCTTGCCTTGCGCACGCGCCTGCTTGCCGCCTTCGGTTACATGCTGAAGCCGATCGAGGCGCAGCGTCCAGAAAACGACGGGGCGAAAGAGAACGAGGAGGAATCCCGTCGCGACGGGCAAGCGGGCCACCAGCACCGCAACCGTTTGGGCGACCTCTTCGAGCTCGAGGAGCTCGAAGTCTCGGACGTCATGGTCCACCGCACCAATATGCGTTCGGTCAATGCCGACAATGCGCCGGAAGCGGTGGTGCGCGAGATCCTGCAGAGCCCGCACACCCGCATGCCGCTGTGGAAGGGCTCGCTCGACAACATCGTGGGCGTGCTGCATGCCAAGGATCTGCTGAGGGCACTCAATGAGGTCGGCAACGACTTCTCCCAAATCGACGTGATGAAGATCGCGTCGAAGCCGTGGTTCGTGCCGGACACCACCACCTTGCAGGACCAGCTCAATGCCTTCCTGCGCCGCAAGGCGCATTTCGCCGTCGTCGTCGACGAATATGGCGAGGTCGAAGGGCTGGTGACGCTGGAAGACATCATCGAGGAGATCGTCGGCGAGATCGCCGACGAGCACGATGTCGACATGCAGGGCGTCAAGCAGGAGGCGGACGGCTCGGTGGTCGTCGACGGCACGGTGCCGATCCGCGACCTCAACCGGGCGCTCGACTGGAACCTGCCGGATGAGGAAGCCACGACCATCGCGGGCCTGGTCATCCACGAGACGCAGTCGATCCCCGAAGAGAAGCAGGCGTTCACCTTTCACGGCAAGCGTTTCGTCGTGATGAAACGCGACAAGAATCGCATCGCCAGGCTGCGGATCCGGCCTGCCGGGGATGCCTAGGATCTGTCCCGAGCCTGACTGTGATCCGCTCGCAGCTTCGGTCCTCAGAATTGCCAATCCGTAACTGGACGCGCGAAGTGCCGGCATGCACACTCTGGCAAAACGGTCGGAGAGGCATAATGATCGATCGGCGAAGTCTTGTGCTTGCGTCCCTTGCGGCGATGCTGCCGGCGGAGGCTTTTCCCGCATGGCTTCGCCAGCCGAAGACCGTCGACTATGGCCCCGCCAAGCTCGACATCTATGCGGCCGACGGCGCCAGGGACAGGCCGGTCCTGCTCTTCATCCATGGCGGCGCCTGGCGGATCGGCAGCCGTGGCAACGTCAACGGCAAGCCGGGCTTTCTGCTTGCCAACGGATTCCTGTTCGTCTCCATCGACTACCGCATGCTGCCTGACGCCGACGTCGCTACCCAGGCAGCCGATGTGGAGAGAGCTTACGCTTATGTTCGCGCCAATATCGCCAGCTATGGCGGCGACCCCGACCGCATCGCGGTCATGGGTCACTCGGCCGGCTGCCATCTGGCGGCGCTGACCGGCTTACGTGGCGGCCTGCCTGGCGTCGCCGCGCTGGTGCTGGACGACACCGAGGCCTACGACATCGAGGCCCTGGCCAAGGCGCAGGGCGGCAAGCTGCGACCGGTCTACGCGCAGGCGTTTTCCGATCCGAGCCAATGGCGGGCGCTCTCGCCCGCGACCTATGTCGGCAAAGGCAAGCTTCCGCCTGTCTTCATCGCCTATTCGAATGCGCCGATCCGCGCGACAGTCGCGCGCGACTTCGCGGAGCGGCTGCGCGCAGCGGATACCAAAGTCACGCTGTTCGACGGCAGCGCCTATTCGCACATGGCCATCAACCGCCGCTTCGGCGAGGACGGTGACGCACTGACGGCCGCGGTGATGGCGTTCCTGAAGGCGACGGTCGCCTGACCGCAGCACGCGCCTCAACTGGATCACGTCAAAATCCGCGGCGGGACATTGTCGCCTGACCGTGCATGCGCTCAATTGCCGCCGGATCGTCACGCAGGAGGGAAGCGATGAACGGAGCCGATGTCCTGTGCGACGTGCTGTTGGCCAACGGCGTGAATGTCTGCTTCGCCAATCCCGGCACTTCGGAGATGCATTTCGTGGCGGCGCTCGACCGCAAGCCCGAGATGCGTTGCGTGCTCGGCCTTTTCGAGGGCGTGGTGACCGGAGCCGCCGACGGCTATGCCAGGATGACGGACCGCCCGGCCGCGACGCTGCTGCATACCGGCCCCGGACTGGCCAATGGCTTGGCCAACATCCACAATGCCAGGCGTGCGCGAGTGCCGATGATCAACATCGTCGGCGACCATGCCTCCTATCACTTGCCGCTCGACGCGCCGCTCACCAGCGACATAGAAAGCCTTGCGGCGCCGATGTCGAACTGGGTCCGCCGCATCGCCGGTCCAGCCGATGTCGCGCCGGCCGCGCAGGCGGCCTTTCGCGCTTCGCTGACGCCTCCCGGCACCGCAACGCTGATCCTGCCGGCGGACGCTGCCTGGGGCGAGGCTAGCGTGGTCTCCTCGGCCAAGGTGGAACTTGCCCCGCCACCAGCGGTCGACATGAACACGGTGCGCAACGTTGCCGAAGCCATTCGCGCCGCGCCCGGTCGCGTCGGCATGATCCTGCGCGGACCAGCGGCGCGCGCCGACGGGCTCGAAATTGCCGGGCAGATCGCCGCGGCCATGGATGTCCGCCTGTTCAGCGAGGTCCTTGTGGCCCGAATGCAGCGCGGCCGCGGACGGGTCGCGCCGGCCCGCATTCCCTACCCGATAGACGCCGCGCGGGCCTTCCTTGCCGACATCGATGTGCTGATCCTCGTCGGCGCCAAGGAGCCGGTGGCCTTTTTTGCCTATCCCGGCAAGCCGGGGCGGCTTGTGCGCGAAGGCTGCGCGGTGATGTCGCTGGCCGAGCACGGCCAAGATCTCGAGACCGCGCTTGCCCTGCTTCGGGACGAACTCGGCATCAAACCGTCGCAGCCTGTAGCTGCCGCCACGGCTTTTCCCGATGAGCCGACGCCGCGCGGCAAGCTGACGGACGATGCGATCGCGCTTTCGGTGGCAAGGAGACTTCCCGACAATGCGATCGTCTGCGACGAGGCGGTCACCTCGGCGCGGCGCTATTTCGCGCTTTCAGCCTTCGCCGCCCAGCACGACTACATGATGACGACCGGCGGCTCGATCGGCGAGGGCATGCCGATGGCGACTGGTGCCGCGATCGCCTGTCCGGGGCGCAAGGTGGTCAACCTCGAGGCCGATGGCAGCGGCATGTATACGGTGCAGGCGCTGTGGACCCAGGCCAGGGAGAAGCTCGACGTGGTCACGATCGTCTTTTCCAACCGGACCTACGCCATATTGCATGGCGAGATGCGCAATGTCGGGGTGAACGCGATTGGCGAGAACGCCAGGCGCATGCTCGACCTCGATCAGCCGGCGCTCGACTGGGTCTCGCTGGCCAACGGCATGGGCGTGGAAGCGGCCCGCGCCGACACATGCGAACGGTTCGATGCGCTGCTCGACAGCGCCCTGTCACGTCCAGGGCCGTTCCTGATCGAAGCGGTGATCTAAGCGAGCCGAGAGGGCTCGCAGCACCTACCAGCGCGTCTTTTCGCCTGGCGCGGCGGGCTCGATCGCCAGCGCGTGCACGCCGGCCTTCAGTTCGTCGGCCAGCAGGTCGTTGACGGCGCGGTGGCGCTCGACGCGGCTCATGCCAGCAAAGCGCGGCGAGACGATGCGGACGCGAAAATGCGTCTCGCCGGCGCCGTCGAAGGCGCCATGGTGATCGGAGCCATGGTGATGATGGCCGGCGTGAAGATGGCTTTCGTTGATGACGGCCAGCCTTTCCGGCGAAAATGCCGCCTTCAGCTTGCTTTCCATCGTCGCCTGTATGGACATCGAGGCTTCCCTTCACCACATCTACGGCACCGCCGCAAAATCTCAGTTTTCGACCGCTTTTAAGCCGCGATTCAGCGGTTAGGGCGATCATCGGCGAAATGTCAATTCTTGTTTCGCACCAGCGAACAGCCCATAAATGGGTGAGATGAAACCGTATCCCAAATATTTCGAGAAGATCCGCATACGGCCGGAAAAGGACGCCGAGCTGAAGTCGCGTGCGCCAATCTGCCAGTGGGACGGTTGCAAGGAGGCGGGCACGCACCGGGCGCCGGTCGGGCGGCTGAAGGAGGGGGAATATTTCCGCTTCTGTTTCGAGCACGTGCGTGAATACAACAAGAGTTTCAACTACTTCTCCGGCGTGTCGGACAGCGAGATCGCCCGCTTCCAGAAAGAGGCGCTGACCGGCCATCGGCCGACCTGGCGCATGGGCGCCAATGGCGGCGGGATGCGTTCGGCGCCCGACTTCGCGCAGCAGCGTTCGGGGCGCGCCGGCTATTACAACCGCATGCGCGATCCGTTCAACCTGTTCGGCACCGGGTCGCGCGAGCCGCGCGAGCGCAAGGCCAGGCCGCTTGAGGCCAAGGCGCTGGAAACGCTTGGCCTTGATACAAAGGCGACTGGTCAGGATATCAAGGCGCGCTATAAGGAACTCGTGAAGCGCCACCATCCGGATGCGAATGGCGGCGACAGAGGTTCGGAAGACCGGTTCCGCGACGTGCTGCAGGCCTATCGCGTGCTCAAGCAAGCAGGGTTGTGCTGAGCGGCCTTACGGTCCGTGTCGTTTTCCAACTTTCATCGGGTAGGAAAAGGCTCTAAGACCGCCCCCGAACAAAATCGATTGCCGGCGAAACGCCGCGTTCGCCCGTGGAGACGTTGATAGAGATGAACAAGGTCGATCGCGACATCGCCAACCTGCCCGACACGACGGTGCCGGTGAAGGAGAAATTCGGCTTCGACTCCAAGATGGTGGTTCCCGCCTATTCGGTGTCGACCGAGCACGTGCCCGACATCGACCCGGACTATCTGTTCGACAAGGCGACGACGCTGGCGATCCTTGCCGGCTTCGCCTACAACCGCCGCGTCATGGTGTCCGGCTATCACGGCACCGGCAAGTCGACGCATATCGAGCAGGTCGCGGCCCGCCTCAACTGGCCCTGCGTGCGCGTCAATCTGGACAGCCATGTCAGCCGTATCGATCTCGTCGGCAAGGATGCGATCGTCGTCAAGGAAGGCCTGCAGGTCACCGAATTCCGCGACGGCATCCTGCCCTGGGCCTATCAGCACAATGTGGCGCTCTGCTTCGACGAGTACGATGCCGGCCGGCCGGACGTGATGTTCGTCATCCAGCGCGTCTTGGAATCCTCGGGCCGCCTCACGCTGCTCGACCAGAGCCGGGTCATCCGCCCACATCCGGCGTTCCGGCTGTTTGCCACCGCCAACACGGTCGGTCTTGGCGACACCACCGGCCTCTATCACGGCACGCAGCAGATCAATCAGGCGCAGATGGACCGCTGGTCGATCGTCACCACGCTCAACTACCTGCCGCATGACAACGAGGTGAACATCGTTCTGGCCAAGGCCAAGCATTACCGCGACAGCAAGGGCAAGGATATCGTCAACAAGATGGTGCGCGTCGCCGACATGACGCGCTCGGCCTTCATCAACGGCGATCTCTCGACCGTCATGAGCCCGCGCACCGTCATCACCTGGGCCGAGAACGCCGAGATCTTCGGCGACATCGGCATGGCGTTCCGGCTGACCTTCCTCAACAAATGCGACGAGCTGGAGCGTTCGGTGGTGGCTGAATTCTACCAACGCGCCTTCGGCGAGGACCTGCCGGAGAGCGCCGCCAACGTGGTGCTGGGCTAAGCGCGTGCCGAAGGGCCTGAGCTTCCAGGCCAGATCGCGCAGGGAATGACAATGGCGGGTCCGGGCGACAACACGCGCAACAAGCCGAAGAACGGGTCTGAAGCGGACAGCTTCAAACGTGCCGTCACGGTATGCATGCGCGCCGTCGCCGGCGACAAGGATCTCGAAGTCGGTTTCGCCAAGGACCGGCCCGCACTGGCCGGCAGCCGCGCCCGGCTGCCCGAGCTGCCGAAGAAGGCTACCCGAAACGACATAGCGATCACCCGCGGTATCGGCGATTCCATGGCGCTGAAGCGCGCCTGCCACGACCAGCGCATCCACAACAAGCTGGCGCCGGAAGGCAAGCTGGCGCGCTCGATCTTCGACGCGGTCGAGCAGGCGCGGGTCGAGGCGATCGGCAGCCGCGCCATGCAGGGCGTCGCCGACAATATCGGCTCGATGCTCGAGGACAAATACGCCAAGGCGAACCTGGTCGATGTCAGGGACAAGGCCGACGCGCCGCTCGAGGAAGCGCTGGCCCTGATGGTGCGCGAAAAACTCACCGGCCGCACCGTGCCGAAGAGCGGCGAGCGGCTGGTCGATCTCTGGCGCCCATGGGTGGAGGAAAAGGCCAGCGCCGATCTCGATGCGCTGTCGGCCAAGCTCGACGACCAGCAGGCCTTTGCCCGCCTGGTGCGTGACATGCTCGTCTCGATGGAAATGGCCGAGGAACTCGGCGACGACCAGGAGACGGAGGACACCGAGGACAACGAAGAAAACGAGCAGCAGGGCGAAGAACAAAGCGAGGAGGGCGGCGAGGACGACTCCGGCTCCGAGCAGTCGCAGTCCGAGGATGCCGAGTCTTCTGCCGACGAACAAGAGTCGGCCGAAACGGAAGCGACAGACGCGACCTCCGACGACCTTTCCGACGAGGACGATTCCGACGCGGAGACGCCCGGCGAAGCGCGGCGCAACGACAATCCGTTCCTCAACCTGCCGAAGGAAATCGACTACAAGGTCTTCACCACCGCCTTCGACGAGACGGTCGGCGCCGAGGATCTTTGCGAGGAAGAAGAGCTCGATCGGCTGCGCGCCTTCCTCGACAAGCAACTCGCCAATCTCTCCGGCGTCGTCGGCCGGCTGGCCAACCGGCTGCAGCGCCGGCTGATGGCGCAGCAGAACCGCTCCTGGGATTTCGACCTCGAGGAAGGCTACCTCGATCCATCGCGGCTGGTGCGCGTCGTCATTGATCCGATGCAGCCGCTGTCGTTCAAGCAGGAGCGCGACACCAAGTTCCGCGACACCGTGGTGTCGCTGGTGCTCGACAATTCGGGCTCGATGCGCGGCCGCCCGATCACCGTGGCGGCGACCTGCGCCGACATTCTGGCGCGCACGCTGGAGCGCTGCGGTGTTTCGGTCGAGATCCTCGGCTTCACCACGCGCGCGTGGAAGGGCGGGCAGGCGCGCGAGAAATGGCTGAAGGACGGCAAGCCGCCGAACCCCGGCAGGCTCAACGATCTGCGCCACATCATCTACAAGTCCGCCGACCATCCGTGGCGGCGCGCGCGCCGCAACCTCGGCCTGATGATGCGCGAGGGCCTGCTCAAGGAAAACATCGACGGCGAGGCACTGCTTTGGGCGCATAACCGGCTGATCGGCCGGCCGGAGCAGCGCAAGATCCTGATGATGATCTCGGACGGTGCGCCGGTCGACGATTCCACGCTGTCGGTCAATCCCGGCAACTATCTCGAGCGGCACCTGCGCGCCGTGATCGAGCTGATCGAGACGCGCTCGCCGGTCGAACTGCTCGCCATCGGCATCGGCCATGACGTCACGCGCTACTATCGGCGCGCCGTCACCATCGTCGACGCCGAGGAATTGGCCGGCGCCATGACCGAGCAACTGGCGTCGCTGTTCGACGAGGAGAGCGCCCGCGACAGCCGGCGCGGCGGCTTGCGGCGCGCCGGATGATCTTGTCGAGGGCGCGGATCCGGCGGGCAATATCGGCTTGTGCGCTGGCCTGTGCGTGGGTTTCGCCGGCATTTGCCGAGGCGCGCACCCCGATCGAGACGATCGAGGTTTCGGCGCGGCCAATCACCGAGTTCCATACTGGCCGGGATGAGAAACGGTTCGGACCGCTGGAATTCGTCGGCGGGCTGGAGATGACCTCGCCGTCGCGCGATTTCGGCGCGCTGTCGGCCTTTCGCTTCCTGAAGCCCGGCAGCGATTTCATCGGCGTCGCCGACACCGGCTTCTGGTTCTTCGGCAGCATCGCGCGCGATGCCGAGGGGCGTCCCTCGGGCGTAACAAGTTTCCGTATGCAGCAGATGGTCGACGCCTCGGGCCTGCCGATCGACAGGAAATGGAAGGTCGATGCCGAAGGGCTCGCGGTGAAGGACGGCGTCGCTACCGTCGGTTTCGAGCGCGACCAGCGGATCGCCCAGTTCAAGATCGATGCCGATAATATGAAGGGACCGTTCAGACAGCTCGACTATCTGGTTCCGGCCCGGGAGCTGCGGATGAACCGCGGCTTCGAGACCGTGACGCATGCGCATCCTTACGGCCAGCATGAGGGCGGCCTGGTGGTG
Source organism: Mesorhizobium sp. M3A.F.Ca.ET.080.04.2.1 (assembly GCF_003952525.1). Taxonomy (NCBI): domain Bacteria; kingdom Pseudomonadati; phylum Pseudomonadota; class Alphaproteobacteria; order Hyphomicrobiales; family Phyllobacteriaceae; genus Mesorhizobium; species Mesorhizobium sp. M3A.F.Ca.ET.080.04.2.1. The sequence continues at coordinate 4,398,483 of NZ_CP034451.1, forward strand.
GTGTCGGAAAAGAGCCTGGACAAGGCCGGCAACATCTACGCGGCCGTCATCGAGGGACCGCACAAGGGCGTCTTCACGGTCAAGCGCAACGGCGATTTCGACATCACTGACGGCGCCTTTCTGCCGAACGGTGACCTTCTGCTGTTGGAGCGCAGCTTCTCGATGGCGCGCGGGGTGAAGATGCGGCTGCGACGCATCTATGGCGAAAGCGTCGAGAAGGGCGCCGTTGCCGACGGTCCAGTGCTGATGGAAGCCGATATGGGCGACCAGATCGACAATATGGAAGGGCTTGACGTCTGGACCCGGGACGACGGCGCCCTGATCGTGTCACTGATGTCGGACGACAATCACTCGATCCTGCAGCGCAACCTCTATCTGGAATTCATGCTGCACGAGGATTGAAGCGGGGTCGCGGTCAGCGGACCTTGTAGATCTCGATCGGCTTGCCGGCGGTCGAGGCGACCAGCTCGAGCCAGTCCGGTGCACGCCCCTTCACCAACTGGGCCGCCAGCCCAAGCGGAGCGTCCTGCGCAAGCGAGATTTCCTCCGAATTGCCGCGGCAGATCACGACCAGCCCGACATGTTCGCGCTCGATGACCGCACGCGTGATTTCCGGCGTTCCCATGAAGGCGTCGAACATGGCGAGATTGCCGCCGACATTGCGGTGGTACGGGCCGGCCAGCGCCCTGTGGCCGGTAAACATCAGTATTCCAGAGCCGAGATTGGACGAGGCAAGCACGGTGGTTGCCGGCATGGCGGCAAGATCGCGGAAGTCTCCGGGCTTGCCGCAGCTCAGTCCGTGGTCCGGGTCGGAGTTGATGGCTCTGGGCGCCGTCTGGACCATCGACTGCGCGGCGACCGCGACGCCGGCCCAGGTCGCGTTGAGCGACATCAGCCAGGCTGCGGCCATCCGCGTGGATATGCGCCATGAGCGAGCGATGCTTGCCTGAAGGCGGATACGGGCGATCCAGGCCGAGAGCGGCAGCACCGCGAAGGCGACCGAGAAGGTGGAGCCGCGGACCTGCCATAGGCTGACGGCGAAGGCGACGACAAGCAGCAAGCCGGCAAGAGCCTCCTCGCGGCGAAGGCGTCGGCTGCGAAGCTGAAAGGCGATCAGCAGGATGCCGATGAAGGGCGTCACATAGCGCGCGGCCATCAGCTTCGGCTGATGGACCGCAACGCTGAAGAAGGGCTGCGCCTCGACGACGTCGTTCAGCCAATAGGTGCGAAGTCGCTGGTCTACATCTGCATAGGGCGCGGCCAGGCATTGCGGGAAGAACACCACCGCGACCGCTGCGACCGCCACGGCCAGCATCGACATGCGGATGAGCCGGCTCTTGGCCGTAGACTGTCCGGGCAGGCCGGCAAGCATGGCCAAACCGAGGCCGGAGAGCGCCGCGATCACGAACTGGAAGGACGAAAAGGCATCGCACTGGGGTGCGCCCCAGGAGGACGGATGTATGGTGGCGACGAAGACCACCGACGCGACCGCTGCAAATCCGATGCCGAAGCCGGATGCGGTCATGCGCTCCTTTTCATCGAGAATGAAGAGCACGGCGACAGCGGCGCCCAGCGTCGCCACGTAAGGCGCGGTTTCCATGCCGATCGCAAGCGTGAGGCCCGCGCACATGCCGGAGAGAACGGCGGCGATCCGCCAGGGGGGCGCCTCCATCAAAAGCCAGAGGCTCGCCGCTGTCAAAAGCAGCTGGATGTTGTGGTGGTCGAGGAAGCCAGGGCTGAAGATGCGGAGGAAGAACAGCGCGGCGGTCGAGAGCACCAGAGCGGGCATCGCCACATTCGCGCCGGCAAAACGCTGCGAGGCGCGCAGAATGACGAATATCGTCATGCCGTAGAGAGAAAGCGGCCAGATGATCTGTGCGGCCCTCTCGGCCGTGGCTGCGCCGGCGCCCTGCGCATCGAAAGCCAGGATGATGAGCGCGATCGGGGTATCGACCAGGCGCGACCAGTGCATGACGAAGCCGCCCGCCAGGCCCATCCTGTATTGATGGAGATCGAACCAGCCCTGGCCGCCGAGAAGATCGCGGACCTCGACCATCCGCAGCATGCTGTCGTTGTCGCCGCCATAGTCGGCGAGCGACGGAAAGCCGGATATAGCGTTGATCGCGAGGACCAGCAGCGTGGCGCAGAACGCCAGCAGGAGATCATGTTTCCAACCGGTAGCCTGCGTGGTCATGCGGGTCGCGATGTCCTGGAAATTTTTCGCGATCCTGCACCATGTGACGTAACAAAGCGTAAAGCGCTGGCACACCCGGCCAGTTGGAAGCGTCAGGCGATGGCAGGCTGGCTCCAGCGGGCCGCCAGCAGCCGGTAGGGGATCAAAGCCACGATGGCGATGATCAGCTTGACCGAGAGGTCGCCGAGCGCCCAGGAGACCCAGCGCATTGTCTCGACCGACAGCACGCCCAGCAGCGGCGCCGTCTCCAGCGCAAAGGCATCGTTGGGGCCGACAAAGGCGAAGGCGGCGGAAAAGGCAAGGGCGAAGAACACGGCCGTGTCGAATACCGAGCCGACCAGCGTGCCGACGATCGGTGCGCGCCACCAGCTCTGCCGCCGCAGCCGGTTGAACACGGTCACGTCGAGCAATTGCGCAGTCAGGAACGCCGCGCCGGAGGCAGCCGCGATACGCACCAGCCGGTCGGCCGCGGTCTCGAACTCGATCAGGCCGTGGCGGAACAGGAAGGGCGGAACCAGGATCGAGCAGATCACCGCCGTCATGAAACCGACGAAGACCACCTTGCGCGCCACTGCCGGACCGTAGCGGCGGTTGGCAAGATCTGTGACCAGGAACGAGAAGGGATAGGCGAAAGCGCCCCAGGTGAGCAGGTCGGCCAGCGAAAGACCGCCGATCTGGCCCTGCATCGGGAACTGCACGAGAATGTTCGACGCCACGACGACAAGCGCCATGGCAGCCACGAAAGGCAGGTATCGCGACAGGAAGTTCATTTTTTTATCCTGGGTGATGGAACCAGCTGAGCGTCAGATGAGCGCTCGCTTACGATATCGAGCACCGGATCCGCCCGGAGCCCGTGGCGGTCATCCGCCGGAAAGTTGCTTAGGCGGCCGGCTGCTCGGCGAGCTTCTTGGCGATCTGCTTCTTGAGCAGGCGAGCTCGCTGCGACAGCTCCTTGGCATCGGCCTTGGCCAGGAACGCGTCGAGGCCGCCGCGATGCTCGACCGAACGCAGCGCGTTGGCCGAAATGCGCAGCCGAACGTTCTGGTTCAGCACTTCGGAAATCAGCGTCACATTGACCAGGTTCGGCAGGAAGCGGCGCTTGGTCTTGTTGTTGGCGTGGCTCACATTGTTGCCAGTCTGGACTGCCTTGGCAGTGAGTTCGCAGGTGCGGGACATCTTGTCTAACCTTCAGTTTCTAAACCTGCCAAACCATTCTGCCCGCGCCAGGCGGCGCGCGGTCTCTGTCAGGCGGCCTTTGGAAAAGTTGGCGTTCCATAGTTGCATTTCGCCAGCGCGTCAAGCTCCGGCAGATGGGCGGCGACAGCGTGCGCTCCATATAAAGGCCGGATTCCACCCTATAACCCCGTTGCGAAGGGATATGCCAGGCTGGAACCATAGTGTTCAGGCCGAACCAAGGACTCGCCGCCCGTCATGCTTCGCCCATCCCATGCACTTGCCAGCCTGCTTGCCTTCGCGGTGCCGACGGCAAGCCTTGCCGCGGCGCCGCAGTCGTTCAACGGCGAATATACCGTATCCTTCCTTGGTCTTTCGGTCGCCCGCGCGACGTTTTCCAGCCGCTACGACGGCGACAACTATGCGATCAACGGCACCGTCTCAGCGGCCGGTCTGGCCAGGATTTTCGACGACACCAAGGGCACAATCTCTTCGAAAGGCACGATTTCGGGCAAGCAGATCCGGCCGCAGGTCTTCCGCGCCGACTACACCTCCGGCAAGAAGGCGTCGATGGTCGACATCCGCTTCGCCAACGGCGCGGTGGCTTCGACCAAGGTCGTTCCGGAGCCGAAAAAGCGCGATCCGAAAAGCTGGGTGCCGCTCGGCGCCGGCGATCTGACATCGGTGCTCGATCCGATGGCGGCGACGGTCGTCCATGCCGACAGCCTCGACCAGGTCTGCGGCCGCACGGTCAAATTCTATGACGGCGAGATGCGCGCCAATCTGACGCTGACCTATGCCTCGAAGGGCTCGATCTCGGTACGCGGCTACAAAGGCGACACGGTGACCTGCAAAATGGGCTTCCAGCCGGTGGCGGGCTATCGCAAGGGGCGCAAAGCCCTGGATTTCCTGCAGAACAAGAGCCGAATGATGGTGACGTTTGCACCGCTCGGCCAAACCGGCGTATATGCGCCGATCCGCGCCACAGTCGGCACCCAGATCGGGCCGCTGACCATCAGTGCGAGACGGTTTGAGGCAACCAACTAGCTTGTTTTTCACAATTCCGGACGGAAAGCCGCTACGCATTTTTCCTGGAATTGTCAGAGGCGCCCTTATGCGCCGCAGGAGACGCGGATGGGGCGGGCAACACTGATCGGCTTCTCCGCGGTCGCCATGTGGGCGCTGCTGGCGCTGCTCACCGACGCCTCCGGGCAGGTGCCGCCGTTCCTGTTGTCGGCCGTCACCTTCGCCATCGGCACCGGCGTCGGACTTGCCGCGCGGCTGGTGATGCCGGCCGCCGGACGGCCTGAGAAGGTTCCGCCGCAGGTCTGGGTCATCGGCATCGCCGGCCTGTTCGGCTACCACTTCTTCTACTTCACCGCCTTGCGGAATGCGCCGGCGGTGGAGGCCAGCCTGATCGCCTATCTGTGGCCGCTCCTGATCGTGCTCGGCTCGGCACTGATGCCGGGCGAGAGGCTGGCCTGGAACCATGTCGTCGGCGCGCTGCTCGGCCTAGCCGGCACGGTCCTGATCGTCACCAAGGGCGGTGGATTGGCCTTCGACGCCCGCTATGCCTTCGGCTACGCGATGGCCGGCGTCTGCGCGCTCCTGTGGTCTTCCTATTCGCTGCTGTCGCGGCGGTTTCCCTCGGTGCCGACCTCGATCGTCACCTGGTTCTGCGCCGCGACATCGGTGCTTTCGCTGGCCTGCCACTTTCTGCTCGAGAGGACAGTTCTGCCCGACGGCGCCGCACAGTGGCTGGCCGTGCTTGGGTTGGGCCTGATGCCGGTGGGGGCGGCCTTCTACGCCTGGGATGTCGGCGTCAAGCGCGGCAACATCCAGGTCCTCGGGGCGGCAAGCTATGCCGCGCCGCTGCTGTCGACCCTGGTGTTGCTTGCGGCCGGAGTCGCCGAGCCGTCGCTGCGCATTCTCGCCGCCTGTCTGCTTATCACCGGGGGCGCCGCGCTCGCGGCGAAGTCGCTCCTGTTGCGCAGGCCGGCAATCGGAGACGCCGGCGCATGATGCCCTTTGCGGGCGGCATCGAGGCCAACGCCAACGCGACGCTGCTGTTTTCGTTTGCCGCCGCGGTGATCTACGCCTTTGCCCTCGACATGCCGCCGCGGCTTGCCCGGTCGGCGGCCAAGACGCTGGCCGTCGCCTTTCTGGCGGTGCTCGCCGCCATGCAGGGCGGCCCAGTGCTGCTCGTCGCGGCGCTGGCGCTCAGCGCGGCCGGCGATGCCTTTCTCTCGCGCGACGGCGAGAAGGCCTTTCTCGCCGGGCTGGCGAGCTTCCTCGCCGCGCATGTCGCCTATGTCGTGCTGTTTCTCGACATCGGCGGCGGCCTCGAGTTGCTCTCTGCCCAATCGTGGCGCGGCGCGATCGCGCTGGCGATGGTTGCATTCGGCATCGTGATGCTCGCTGCGCTCTGGCGCCGCGTCGGCCCCGCTCTGCGGATCCCGATCGCCGTCTATGTCGCGACGATCATGGGAATGGGCATCGCGGCGCTCACCACCTTCCAGCCCTTGGTCATCCCGGGCGCGGTGCTGTTCATGACCTCGGACGGGCTGCTGGCGGCGGAGCGGTTCCTGCTCGCCGCGATCTCGCCGCATCGCGTCTGGATGCGCTACGCGGTCTGGGTGCTCTATTATGCAGCCCAGTTGGCGATCACCCTGGGATTCCTGCTGTTTTAGTACCGCGTCGCGCTGAGTGGGTTCAGCGACGCGCATTAAGTCTTGGTTCTTACGCTGGTGGTTGCCCCAGAACCGCTGCGCACTTCCGGGCGACATGCATCAGGCGGTTTTTGGCTGCCAGTCCGGTTCGGCCAATTCGAAGGCGGCGAAGTCGAAGCCCGGGGCCACCGTGCAGCCGACCAGCGTCCACTCGCCGAGGCTGCGCGCCGACTGCCACCAGCCGGCCGGAACGACGATCTGCGGCCGCTCGCCCGCGGCAAGTGCGGTGCCCAGCACCTGTTCGATCACTGTGGCGGAGCCTTCCTCATGCATGGCGAGCGCCAGCGGTCCGCCGGCATAGAAGTGCCAGACCTCGGCCGCGTCCGTGACCCTATGCCAGGCCGAAAGCTGGCCTTTTTCCAACAGGAAATAGATCGCGGTCGAGTGGCCGCGCGTGCCTGCGGCACCGTCACGAAAAGTCTCGGCATACCAGCCGCCCTCGGGATGCGGCTTGAGGTCGAGCGTGGCTATGATTTCGGCAGCGCTGGTCATGGAAAGAGGCCGTTCACCTTAATGCATGTGGCTACCCCAAGACCGCAATGCAGTTTGGGCGACATGCATCAAAAGTTGTCTTTGCGCTTGCGGATTTCGGCGAAAACCTCGGCGTCGCTCGCGCTTTCCATGCCGAGATGCCTGCGGATCGCCGGGTCGTGCCAGCGCAGGAACGGGTTGGTCGACAGTTCCTCGCCGATCGTCGTCGGCAAGGTCGGCTTGTTATCGGCGCGCAGCGCCTCGATCCTGGAGGCGCGTTCCTTGAGCGCCGAATTGCTCGGGTCGATGGTCAGCGCGAAGCGGGCGTTGGAGAGCGTGTATTCATGCCCGCAATAGATCGCCGTCTCGGCCGGCAGCGCTGCAAGCTTCTTAAGCGAGCCGTACATCACCGGCGGCTTGCACTCGAACAGCCTGCCGCAGCCCAGCGCGAACAGCGTGTCGGCGGTGAAGGCCACTCTCGATGCCGGCAGATGGTAGGAGACATGGCCGGCGGTGTGCCCGGGCGTTGCGATGACCTCGATCCTTTCGTCGCCAAGATGGACGACTGAGCCTTCCTCGACGGTTTCATCAATGCCGGGGATCTTATCCTTCTCCGCCGCCGGCCCGATGATGCGCAGCTTGAACCGCTCCTTCAGCGCCCGATTGGCTTCGACGTGATCGGCATGGTGGTGCGTGGTCAGGATCATCGTCGGCGTCCAGCCGGTGCGCTTGACCGCCGCAAGGATCGGCGCTTCTTCCGGCGCGTCGATGAGCGCCGTCTGTCCGCTCCTGGGATCGTGCACGAGTACGCCGAAATTGTCGGTGCGGCACATGAACTGCTCGATCTGGACGGACATTGCATCTCCCTCCGTCAGAGCGCCGCGCGTCCAGGTGGACGCACAAGAGGACGCCTAACACTTGTTACCTGCCGCATCGTCCTTGCCGAAATCGAAATTGATTTCAGGCTGATGCAGGCGCCGCAGAGACATAGGGCGCTCGGCCGCCGATGTCATCGGCCTTTGTTGAACTTGGCAGGCTTCGCCGCTACCGTTCCGGCCATGCATTCCGATATCGTCGATCTCCGCTCATTCTATTCGACCACGCTCGGGCGCCTGGCCGAGCGCGCGATCACCATGGCATTGTCGTCGATATGGGCGGCGGTGCCGAACGAAAGGCTGGTCGGGCTCGGCTATACATTGCCCTGGCTGGAGCGCTTCGGCACCGACGCCGAGCGGGTGTTCGCCTTCATGCCGGCGACCCAAGGAGCGGTGGTGTGGCCGCCGACCGGGCCGACGGCGACGGCGCTCGTCTTCGACGAGGAGCTGCCGCTGGTCGATTCCTGCATCGACCGGATGCTGCTCGTCCATTCGCTCGAACATGTCGAGAATCCGCGCGAGACGCTGAACGAGATCTGGCGCGTGCTGTCGCCGGCGGGTCGGGTCGTCATCGTGGTCCCGAACCGACGCGGCGTCTGGGCGCGTTTCGAGCACACGCCCTTCGGCAATGGCCGGCCGTTCTCGCGCGGCCAACTGACCGAGTTGCTGCGCGAGGCCAATTTCACTCCGGCGGCATGGTCCGACGCGCTGTTCTTTCCGCCGTCGCCGCGGCACTTCATGATGCGGTTCCACAATGTGCTGGAGCAGGCGGGGCGACGGTTCTGGCCGATCTTTTCGGGCGTCATCATCGTCGAGGCGCAGAAACGGCTCTATCAAGGCGTGCCGGTCGCGCAGCGCGCCTCGCGCCGTGTCTTCGTGCCGGTCTTCTCGCCGCAAGGGGCGACGACGCTCGGCCGCACAGCCTTGGACGCCACGCGGAAGCGATTGACGCGTTCGTGAACGGGTGCGCTCCTTGCATCGCATGCTCGCCATTCCCCTATCTGAGGGGCGGGTTCCCGGCGCTGTGCCGGTGATCGTGCCCGAAATCGGGAATTTCCTTCATGGCTGATCAACTGGATCAATTGCCCGAAACCCAGCGGGCCGCCGTGTCGGTCGAGGCCAGCAGCCTTTCCGATCAGGTGGCGACGATCGGGCTGGCGCTCAAAGCATCACCAGTTCGCAGGTGGCTGCTGTGGACGTCGGTCGGCATGGTGGGCGTCATCGTCGCGACGGCGATGGGCCAGGTCCTGCTCAACCGCTGGAACCAACCGTTCTACGATGCGCTGGCGCGCCGCGACATGGCGGACTTCCTGCACCAGCTTCTCGTCTTCGCGGCCATTGCCGGCGGGCTGCTGGTGCTCAACATCGGCCAGACCTGGCTCAACCAGATGATCCGGCTGAAGCTGCGCGAGGCGCTGACGCTCGATCTGATCGAGGAATGGATGCGACCCGCGCGCGCTTTCCGGCTGGCCAATGCCGGAGCGATCGGCGTCAATCCCGATCAGCGCATGCAGCAGGATGCCGGGCATCTGTCCGACCTGTCGACGGATCTCGGCGTCGGGCTGCTGCAATCGTTCATCCTGCTCGTGTCCTTCGTCGGCGTGCTGTGGCAATTGTCCTCGGGTTTCGTCTTCCACATCGGCGATCGCTCCTTGGCAATACCGGGCTACATGGTCTGGGCGGCCTTCCTCTATGCCGGCACGGCCTCCTGGCTGAGCTGGCTGGTCGGACGTCCGCTGATCGGCCTCAACAGCGATCGCTACACACGGGAGGCTGAGCTGCGCTCCTCCATGGTGCGGGTCAACGAGAATGTCGACGCCATCGCGCTTTACCGTGGCGAAGCCGATGCAAGGCGACGGCTTCAGCTCGACCTCGGCGCGGTGCTCGGCGCCATGCGGCGCATCTACACCGCCCAGATCAACCTGGCCTGGGTGACCGATACCTATGGCTGGATCACCGTGGTGGCGCCGATCCTGGTCGCTGCCCCGGTTTATTTCTCGGGTACTATCAGTTTCGGCGGGCTGATGATGGCGGTCGGCGCCTTCAATCAGGTGCACTCGTCATTGCGCTGGTTCATCAACAACATCGGCGCCATCGCCGATTGGCGCGCCACGCTGATGCGGGTGGCAGACTTCCGCATCGCGCTCAACGAAACCGATGTGCTGCACGACAGGGAAAAGCGCATTGCGTTCGCTGATAATGCCGATGGCAGCATGACGTTCGAAAGACTCGAGGTAGCCTCGCCGGAGGGATGCACGAGGCTCGCCGACGAGCATGTCGAGATTCGTGCCGGCGAGCGCGTGATGATCACCGGCGAGCCGGGCGCCGGCAAGACACTGTTCTTCCGCGCCCTTGCGGGCCTGTGGCCGTGGGGCAGCGGGAAGATCGGCCTGCCGGAGGGAGAAGCGCCCATCTTCGTGCCTCGCGTTCCCTATTTTCCGGCCGGAACGTTGCGCGAGGTGCTCGACCATGCGAACGGATCTGCGCCGGCGAGCGATGCCGAGATCGCGGCGGTGCTTGCCGAGGTTGGTCTCGAACGGCTGTCGTCCTCGCTCGACCGCAGCGGACGCTGGGAACGTGAACTGGGCGATGACGAACAACGCTCGCTCGCCTTTGCCCGGCTCGCCCTGCGGAAACCGAACTGGGTGATCATCGATGAGGCCCTGGACGCCTTCGATGGCCCATCGCTGAGGCGGGTGCTGTCGATGCTGGAGAAGCGTTTGCCCGAGACAGCTATCCTCAACATCGGCCGCGGCCTGCACAACGTCCAGTTCTTCCCGCGCTCGTTGACGATCGTGAAGGATTCCGGCGCACCAGCGCTGAAACCTGCTCGCGTCAGGGCTGGCGCAATCGAACCGCCGCCGGTTGTCGCCCGCCGCCGGAAATAGGCACGCCAAGCTTTATTTCGCCGTGATCGGCGGAAACAATCTGCGCGAACCGTCAGGGTTGCTTGCTGCCATGCTCGAGATGTTCAGCCTGCTTGCCTGTCTTGCCTGCGCCGAGGCGGCGCCGCTGCCGGCACCTGGCCAGGATATGGCGGTCGACGTCGAACTCGTGCTTGCCGTCGACATCTCGCAGTCGATGGACGAGGGCGAATTCGTCCTGCAGCGCGCCGGCTATGTCGATGCGTTGCGCCATCCCGATTTCATCCGGGCGGTGCGATCGGGCAGCAACGGCCGGATTGCGCTCGCCTATTTCGAATGGGCGGGCGTGGTGCGCGACGACGGCGTCATCGGCTGGCAGATCGTCGACGGCCAGGAGAGTGCCGACGCTTTCGCCGACAAGATCGCCCAGCGTCCGTTCCGGAGTTTTCGCGGTACCTCGATTTCCGGCGCGCTGGGCTTCGGCGCAGGGCTTCTGGAGAAAACCGGCTTCTCGGCGCCGCGCCGCGTGATCGACATATCGGGCGACGGACCGAACAATTCCGGGCTGCCTGTCGCCATGATCCGCAATGCCGTCCTGGCGAGGGGCATCGTCATCAACGGGCTGCCGATCCTGATCAGCCCATCGCCAAGCATCGGCCATCTCGATGCCTACTATGCCGACTGCGTGACGGGCGGACCCGGTTCCTTCGTGCTGCCGATCTACTCGGCTGCCGAGTTCTCGACGGCCATACGCCGCAAGCTGATCCAGGAGGTGAGCGGCATCACCCGGGAGACCACGGTCAGGATCGAGGCGGCGCCGCCTGTCGATTGCCTGCAGGGCGAGCGCGATCGGCGGAAATATTCCGACCCGTACTTTCCCGAACTCGACCGATGAAAGCTTCCGCTTTTCAGGCCGGCTGGTCGCCATAGTTGGAGCGGAATTCCTGATAGCAAGTGCGGCGCCAGCGTCGACCGACGACATAGCCGCGCAGCAAATGCGGCAGCGAATAGCCCAGCGCCTTGGACGAGCGGTTGGCAAGATAGCCCGACAAAGCCTGCGGCAGCCTGCCCTTGATAGTATCGGCGATGAGCTGGCGCGCGATCATGTAGGGCGGCACGTCGGGATAGCGATCGGGAATATAAGGGTGCTTCTCGATGAGATCGGCGTAGGCTGCGACATAGCCGTCGCGGCGGCCCGAGATCGAGTTTTCGGAGTTATATTTCTTCCAGTCGATGTCCCCGGTCAGCAGGGCTCCGCTGCGCCGGGCAAAGCGCAGCAGAAGCTCGCGGTCCTGCATGCGTGTGATGTCGCTGTCGTAGCCGCCGATCTCCAGGAGCGAGGCGTGGCGGGCGGTGATCGCCGAGCCGGCGATGAAGATGGTCTGCGAGACCAAAGCCCGCTCCAGCGCGTTCTGGCCGAGAAAGCCTTCGCGGTTGATACATTTGGTGCTGCGATTGCCTTTGACGGATACGAACGAGCTGATCAGAACTTCGAGCGAAGGGTCCTCGTCGAACCGCGCCAGCGTGCGCTCCAGCCGATCCGGCAAATAGACGTCGTCGGAATCGAGAAAGGTGACCACCGGCGCCCGCGCGCGCTCGATACCGGCGTTGCGCGCGGCATTGGCGCCTCGCCATTTCGCCCCGACATAGATCAGACGTGGGTCGCGGACATCGGCGAGCGCCGCGGCGGTCCCGTCCGTCGAGCCGTCATCGACGACGATGTGCTCGAAGCGGGGAAGCGTCTGCGCGAGAACGCTTTCGACTGCGCGCACAACCTGGCTACGCCGGTTATGGGTCGGCGTGACCACTGTGATCAGCGGACTGGTGTCCGGTAACGTCGGCATCTGTCTCCGCTACCAGCCGGATCTGGTGGTGATCGGACGGACCTCCAGCTTGCCTTCCATGCCGCCCCCGGATTGGATTCCGCCAAGCGTTACAAAAAGCCAGCGGCCATGTCACCCAAAGTGCCGTTCCGGATGCAGGTTTTGGCGCGTATTCCTTAGATCATGCGATTTGACTGCCACAGTTTACCAGGTCCTGAGGGTGGTATTCCGATGGCAATACAGCCTCAAGACCTCAACTGTGGCCGACATAGTCAGGGACAGTTTCGACCTCGTCACGGACGAGGCCCGCGGCCAGGCTGAAATGGCCAAGGAAGGCCAAGGTATAGAAAGCCAGGCCGACCGTCAGCGAGAACGGGATTTGCCAGAACGGCATGCCTGTTTGCCGCGCAAAACGGATGACGCGTCGTGTGGTGCGCCACGACATGGTGCCCCATCGGCTGCAAGACTTCACCACCCGCCGGGTGCGAGTGGGAGAATGGAGCTCGACGAATTTTCTGTCGGCATCTCGGCCGGTGACCAGGGCGCGCCAGTAGAAGAACCGCCATCCGCGCGGCGGGTAGTGACTGACGCGGGCGTCGACATTGACGATTTTGCGGCCTTCGCGCCAAAGCTGGTGCATCAGCAGCGTGCAGGAGACCTTGAAACCGTTATGTGCGGGAAACGGGTGGCTGCATATCCAGTCGCGCCGGAAGGCGATGTTGTTGGCATTGATCGCCCGCTTGGAGGCAAAGCGCTTGTCTCCCTCGGCCAGCGGGAAGAACCAGATCAAGGCAAAAGTGCGCGACAGGAAGTCATCGTAGGAAAGATAGGTGTGCCCGTTCACGCAGATGGTTGCGGGGTCACGAAAGGGCTTCAGCAGGGTCGAGAGCCAGCCCCGTTCCGGAACCGTATCGGAATCGAGGAAGACGACGATGCTTCCCTCGGTCGAGGCAATGCCGTTGTTCTTGAGCTCATAGTACCGGCCGGCCGGACAGGCCGCGAAAGCCAGGTCGGCAACCTGCGCCAACTGAGGCGCCTCAGCTTCGATGCTGCTGCGCAGCGCGTCCGCGTCCGCTTCCCGGCCGCCATGCGAGACGACAAGCTTCGGCCTTGCATATCCGGCAGCGGAAATCTCGGCAATGTCGCGCGCCAAGGCTTTCAGCCCGGCGCCGATTTCGTCCCAGTCGATGGATCTGGCATTCTCCATCTCCAGGACAACTGAATAGGTTGGCTGCTCGGCTGACATGTCCCCGCCGGCTCAAACCATGGCCAATGTGCGAATCGAAGCCACCGTCATCGCCTGAGCAGAAACACCGCCTGCTGGCCGAAGAAGTTCCAGAACCACCAGGGCATGGACAGCCCGATCTTCTGGCCGTTGGCGTCGAGCGCGGTCGCCTTCTCGACGGTCGCGCCGAGCTCCTCGCACAGATTGACGAAATCGCGGATGGTGCAGAAGTGGATGTTCGGCGTGTCGTACCAGGAGTAGGGCAGATCCTTGGTGACCGGCATCCTGCCCTTGATCAGCAGCGAGAAGCGCACCCGCCAATGGCCGAAATTAGGGAAGGAGACGATGGCGCGATTGCCGATCCTGAGCAGTTCGTCGAGCACAAGCTTCGGGTTGCGGGTCGCCTGCAGGGTCTGCGACAAGACGACAAAGTCGAAGCCCTTGTCGGCATAGAACTCGAGATCCTTGTCGGCGTCGCCCTGAATGACCGAGAGGCCGCGCGCCACGCATTCGTTGACGCCTCGCTGCGACAGCTCCATCCCGCGGCCATCGACCTGCTTGGCCTCCTGCAGGAGTTCCAGAAGCAAGCCATCGCCCGAGCCGACATCGAGCACGCGCGAGCGCGGCGGGATGAGATCGTTGATGACGTCGAGATCGACGCGCTGGGCGCGGTTGACGCTCATGAGCGCACCTCCGATCTTTTTCTTGACGCATGGCGCTCTCCCAAGAGCGCCGCGCATGCTTGGGGGTCATGCGTTGGGGATTGCGAACTGCTCATAGGTTGAGCCCCCGGGCGCGGGCGGCCGAGCCAATGAAGCCGTTGATGGCGGCGAACATCTCCGGCTCGTCCAGGAGGAATGCGTCGTGGCCGCGATCGGTCTCGATCTCGACGAACGAAACGGAGGCGCCCGCCGCGTTGAGCGCATGCACGATCGAGCGGCTTTCCTCCGTCGGGAACAGCCAGTCGGAGGTGAATGACACCAGGCAGAAGCGCGTCTTGGTGCCGGCGAAGGCATCGGCGAGGCGCCCGCCATGGTCGGCGACGAGGTCGAAATAATCCATCGCGCGGGTCAGATAGAGATAGGTATTGGCATCGAAGCGATCGACGAACGTCATGCCCTGGTGGCGCAGATAGCTTTCGATCTGGAAGTCGGCATCGAAACCGAAGGTGAGCGCGTCGCGGTCCTGCAGGTTGCGGCCGAACTTGCGGTGGAGGGCCGCCTCCGACAGATAGGTGATGTGGGCGGCCATGCGCGCCACAGCCAAGCCTTTTTCCGGCCGCTTGCCGAAATCGAAATATTTCCCCCCGTGCCAGTCGGGGTCGGCCATGACGGCCTGCCGTCCGACCTCGTGGAAGGCGATGTTCTGCGAGGAATGGCGGGCGCCCGTCGCGATCGGCAGCGCCGCGAAGACTCGCTCCGGATAGCTCGCTGCCCATTGCAACACCTGCATGCCGCCCATCGAGCCGCCAAGCACGCAAAACAGTTTCTCGATGCCGAAATGGTCGACCAGCATCAGTTGCGCGCGCACCATGTCGCGGATGGTGATGATCGGCAGGTCGAGCCCGTAAGGCTTGCCCGTTGCCGGATTCATCGATGCGGGACCGGTCGAGCCCAGGCAGCCGCCGAGGACGTTGGAGCAGATGACGAAAAAGCGGTTGGTGTCGATGATCTTGCCGGGGCCGATCAGCACCTCCCACCAGCCCGGCTTGCCGGTGACCGGATTGGTGCTGGCGACGTGATGGTCGCCGGTCAGCGCGTGGCAGACGAGGATGGCGTTGGAGCGGGCTTCGTTGAGGGTGCCATAGGTCTGGTAGGCGATCTGGAAGGGCGACAGCAACGTGCCGGCATCGAGCTTCAGCGGCTTGTCGGCGCCGAAGCGCAACACCGGGCTCGATGGGTTCTCGACCTCATTGTTGGTCCTTGCAGCGCGCTGAGCGGCCATTGCATCCCTCAATTGTTCCCGCGTCGGCATCTCTTCCGATGCAGTGTCCGGCCGGCAGCGGACAACAAAAAACCGGCCTGCCTTCGCAAAGCCGGTTACAGGTTGCAAACGGCCCTTTAGCGAATTGTTTAACGTGGCTGCAAGCCGACCGGCCAAATCACCACGGGAAGTCTGGCTGCTCTTCTAGGGCCAGCGCCGCGCTTCGTCAACATTCGGCATCTTGGATCCAGCCCGGTCCACGCAAGCGCCGGCCCTCGACATTCCGGGCCACGGCCTGTATTTCCGCTGCGGCCTGTGGACAGAGGCCTTTCGACGGATTTGTGACAATGAAGCAGGATCAGCCACGTCCGACGCCCCGCGCGGGCATCATGGACATCGAAGCCTACGTGCCGGGAAAGAGCACGGCGCCAGCCGGCGTGACGAAGGTCTATAAGCTGTCCTCGAACGAGAACCCGCTCGGTCCATCGCCGAAGGCGATCGAGGCTGCGCGACAGGTGGCGGCGAAGCTCGACGTCTATCCCGACGGCACGGCGCGCCGACTGCGCGAGGCCATCGCCGAAGTGCATGGCCTCAACCCGGCGAACATCATCTGCTCCAACGGCTCGGACGAGATCCTGGGCCTGTTGGCGCAGACCTATCTCGCGCCCGGAGACGAGGCGGTTTTCACCGAACACGCCTTCATGGTCTACAAGATCTATATCCAGGCTGCCGGCGCCAAGCCGGTAGCGGTCAAGGAAACCGACGAGCGCGCCGATGTCGATGCGATGCTCGCGGCGGTGACGCCGGCGACCCGGATCGTGTTCCTTGCCAATCCGAACAACCCGACCGGCACCTACGTGCCGTTCCAGGAAGTGCGCCGGCTGCATGCCGGCCTGCCGAAAAACGTGCTTCTGGTGCTCGACGCGGCCTATGCCGAATATGTGCGGCGCAACGATTACGAAGCCGGCGTCGAACTGGCCGGCAGCTCCGACAACGTGGTGATGACCCGCACCTTCTCCAAGCTCGGGCTCGGCGGCGCGCGCATTGGCTGGATGTACGGCCCGGCGCATATCGTCGACGCGATCAACCGGGTGCGCGGCCCATTCAACGTCAATGCCACCGCGATCGAGGCCGGCATCGCGGCGATAAGCGACCGCGCCCATGTCGAGCGCAGCGTGACGCATAACGAGAAATGGCTTGCCTGGGTGAGCGAGCAGGTGACGGGGCTCGGGCTGCGCATCACGCCCAGCGTCGGCAATTTCGTGCTGATCCACTTCCCCGACGACAAGAAGCATTCGGCTGCCGCCGCCGACGACTATCTCAGCCAGCGCGGCTACATCTTGCGCCGCGTCACCGGCTACGGCTTCCCCAACGCGCTGCGCATGAGCATCGGCACCGAGGAAGCCAATCGCGGCGTCGTCGATGCGTTGACGAGTTTCCTGAAAAGCTAGAGCACATGGCAGCACCGATGTTCGAAAAGATCGCACTGGTCGGCATCGGCCTGATCGGCTCGTCACTTGCCCGCGTCGTCCGCCGGGAGGGGTTGGCCCGCCACATCGCCATAGCGACGCGAAGCCGATCGACGCTCAAGCGGGCCGAAGAGCTGAGTCTAGGCGATTCCTACTCGACCGACGCCAGCGAAGTGGTGCGCGATGCCGATCTTGTCATCGTCTCGGTGCCGGTCGGATCCTCGGGCGAGGTTGCGGCCGAAATCGCGCCGGCGCTGAAGAAGGGCGCTATCCTGACCGATGTCGGCTCGACCAAGGCCTCGGTCATCGCCCAGATGCAGCCGTATGTGCCGGCAGGCGTGCACTTCATCCCTGGCCATCCGCTGGCGGGCACCGAAAAATCCGGTCCGGATGCCGGGTTCGCCGATCTCTTCGACAACCGTTGGTGCATCTTCACGCCGCTGCCGGACACCGATCCGGAAGCGCTGGAGAAGCTGTCAGAGTTCTGGCGGCGCTGCGGCTCCAACATCGACACGATGGACCCGCAGCATCACGACATGACTTTGGCCATCGTCTCGCACCTGCCGCACATCATCGCCTACAACATCGTCGGCACCGCCGACGATCTTGAATCTGTGACCAAGACGGAAGTTATCAAATACTCCGCTTCGGGTTTTCGCGATTTCACCCGCCTGGCGGCGTCGGACCCGACCATGTGGCGCGACGTCTGCCTGCACAACAAGGATGCGATCCTGGAAATGCTGGCGCGGTTCTCCGAGGATCTCGCCTCGCTGCAGCGGGCGATCCGCTGGGGCGACGGCGAGAAGCTGTTTGACCTCTTCACGCGCACGCGTGCCATCCGCCGCTCGATCATCGAGGCCGGCCAAGACATCGACGTGCCGGATTTCGGCCGCCAGGTGGTGGAGCATCCCGCTTCCAAGCCCTGAAAGTCTTCGCGCCTGTCAGGATGCCGGCCAGTGCGCCGCCATCATTGCCAATGTCTCGGTCCTGTCCGGTGCGCCGAGCCGGCCGCCGAAGCGCAGGCATTTGAGCGCGGCGGCGGCGCTCGCAAAGCGCAGTGCCTGTTCAGGCGGCATTGCTTCGGCAAGTCCAACGGCGAAGGCGCCGTGAAAGACGTCGCCGGCACCGAGCGTGTCCACCGCCTTGACCTTCGGCGCCTCGACGTGGCGCACGCTGCCGCTTTCGCGGTCGTGCCACCAGGTTCCGGCAGCGCCTGCGGTGACCGCGACAAAGGCGTCGGTGCGCGAGGCGAGATCGGCGCAGGCGCTTTCGGGGTCGAGCGCGTGGCCGCAGACAATGCGCGCCGCCGGCTCCGAGGCAACGATGTGCGAGGCCAAAGGCAGCAATTGCTCCAGAACCTCGACCGGCGCGGTGTCGGCATCGAGGATCGCCGGGCGGCCCGCATCCCGCGCTGCCTTGAGGGCCAGCGCCGCGGCACCCGGCCAACGCACATCCACCAGCACGGCGTCGAAGGCAGAAAGATCGGCAAGCGGCAAAGTCTCGGGATCGGCCTGCGCCTGCCTGTCGTAGAACGGCACGATAATGCGTTCGCCATGGGCATCGACCAGGATCGCGGCCAGCGCCGAGCGGGCGCCGGCAACGCGGCGGATCAGGCTGCAGTCGACTCCCTCGGCCGCGATCTCGGCAACCATCCGGTCGCCAACCGCGTCGTCGCCCGCGCTCGCCCAAAGGGACACGCTGGCACCGAGGCGCTGCGCCGCGCAGGCAGCGCTCGTCGCCATGCCCGAGGCGATCTGGACACCGTCGCCGGCGATGAACTTGCCCTGGTGCACGGGAAGCGTCTCGACGCGCAGGATCGTATCGAGGGTGAACGCGCCGACGCTGAGAAGTCTGACGGATCGCGGCATCGCAGCCCTCAATCAACCGGCTTGATCTTGCCCAGTGGGATGAACCCTAGCGAGGCCTTGCCCTTGACGATCTTGAGCGGCATGGACGGTTCGTTGCCGAGCATCGCCAGGCCGGCAAAACCTTGCTCGATCTCGTTTTTGTGCTCGGGAACGGCGCCGCCAAGGATGCCCGCCACCGCCTTTGGATCCTTCAGCTTGATCGTCAGATCGGCATCGATCAGGCCGTCGGCGTCGACCGAGAGCGGACCGGACACCGTCACGCGCGCCGTTCCCGACGACAGATCGAGCTTGCTGACGTCGACCGCCTGGCCGCGCAGGCTCTTCGGCGGGGTCGCGATCAGCGCGACGCCGTTTTTCAGTGTCGCCTCGCCGCTGCCGTCGAGGGCCGGCAGCACGCGTCCGCCGATGGCGTCGGCATCGATTTCGAGATCGCTGAAGCTGCCGGCATAGGTGACATCCGGGCCATTTGGTTCCAACTGTCCGACCGCCTTTGCCGCGTAGAACAGTTCGGCCGGATCGGAGTCGTCGGCCGGGTCGGTCTGGCCCGACAATCCTTCCGCCTGCAGCGACACGCGCCGGGGCAACGGCCAGGATAGTTTGACCGTGGCGCGCAGCTTCTCCCAGTCGATCCACAACGGTGTCATGCCCGGCGCCGAGGTCCGCAGCGGACCCCTGACGTCGGCGACCGGCGACAAAGGCTGGGTGATCTGCGCGACCGCATTGAAGGTGCCGGTGGAGGCGGCGATGTTTTTGGCGTCGTCCTGATAGGCTAGGCTGTCGCAGGAGACGGCAAAGGTCATCGGGTAGCCGCTGACCGTGAGATTGGCGCAATCGGCCTTGATGCCTTTATCCCCAAGCTCGACCACGGCACTCTCCGCCTCGGTCTTGACCCGGTCGGCGAGGTAGAACCAGCCGGCGCTGTAGAGCGCGAACAGAACCACGATGGCTCCGGCAAACCAGAGCAGCCGGCGGCGATGGTTCGGCGATCGCTCGTCACTTGACGTCATGCTGCGGCTCTCGTTAACCCCTCATGCAGCGAGCAGGCTGGTTGTCCTACGCACAACAAGGTGGGGACAGAAAGAACACCTACCGTTGCGATGGCTTCATTCGAATCGATCAGGCTTGGCGATATGGGCGATTTTTGGGTTTTTGGCTACGGATCGCTGATTTGGCGGCCAGGATTCGCCCATGTGGAAACGCGGCGCGCCCGTCTCCACGGCTATCGCCGTTCGCTGTGCGTCTATTCCTTCGTGCACCGCGGCACACGCGAACGGCCGGGACTGGTGCTCGGCCTCGATCGTGGCGGCTCCTGCGTGGGCCTCGCCTTCCGCGTGCCGGGCGATCTGCGCGATGAGGCGCTGGCCTATCTGCGCGAGCGCGAGCTCGTAACCAGCGTCTACCTCGAACGCAAGCTCGACGTCAGGCTCGACAAGGATGGCACGGGTGCGGGTGGAACCGTCGAGGCGGTCGCCTATGTCGTCGACCGCGCCCATGTGCAATATGCCGGCGGTCTCGACGCCAGCCATGCGGCAGCGGTCGTTCGCGGCGCCGTCGGTCAATCGGGCCGCAACGAGGACTATGTGCTCAGCACGCTCGAGCATCTCAAGGCATTGGGGATACGCGACCATTGGCTCGAGGAGGTGGGGCGACGGGTCGCGCCTTCGTGAAGCGCATTTCCGGCAGATCGCCTCCAACGCTCCATCTCTTTGTTTTCACGCAATCCCGGACGCAAGGCTACGGCGAACCCGCCGAGCCTAACCTTACACATTTTGCTGGAATTGCTCTGGTCCGATCAAAAAGCAAAACCATGCCTTTGACCTCCCGAGAGCGAGACCTAGCTTAGCGGCAACCCGCACGCCTTCCAGGCTTCACAGTCGTCACGGAGATCAGTTTTGCAGAAACGCCGTCTCGGTCGCACCGACCTTTCCATCGCGCCCCTGGTTCTGGGCGGCAACGTATTCGGCTGGACCGCCGACGAAAAGACCTCCTTCGACCTGCTCGACCGCTTTGCCGAGGCCGGCTTCAACGCCGTCGACACCGCCGATGCCTATTCGCGCTGGGTCCCCGGCAACAAGGGCGGCGAATCGGAGACCATCATCGGCAACTGGATGAAGCGCCGCGGCAACCGCGACAGGATCGTCGTCATCACCAAGGTCGGCTCCGATATGGGGCAGGGCAAGAAGGACCTCTCCGCCGCCTACATCGAGAAGGCGGTCGAGGCGTCGCTGAAACGGCTGCAGACCGATGTCATCGATCTTTATCTGTCGCATTGGCCGGATCCGGCCACGCCTTACGAGGAAACACTCGGCGCCTATCAGCGCCTGCTCGAGAAGGGCAAGATCCGCTATGCCGGCTGCTCCAATCTCGATGCGGCGCAACTGCGCGCGGCACTCAACGTCGCAAGCCTGCGCGACCTGCCGCGCTACGAGGTGCTGCAGCCGGCCTATAATCTTTACGACCGCTCATCCTTCGACGGTCCGCTGCGCGATCTCTGCCTGGCCGAAGACATCGGCGTCATCAGCTACTATGGTCTCGCGAAGGGATTTCTGAGCGGCAAGTACCGCAGCGAGGCCGACCTCGGCAAAAGCACGCGTGGCGGCGGCGTCAGGGATTACCTCAATCCACGCGGCATGCGCATCCTTTCCGCGCTCGACGCGGTGGCCGAGCGCCACGCGGCCAGGCAGGCCGAGGTCGCGCTCGCCTGGGTGATGGCGCGGCCGGGAATCACCGCGCCCATCGCCAGCGCCACGACATTGGCGCAGATGGACAGTCTTATTCGCGCGGCATCGCTGGAGCTTTCCGCCGAAGACATAGGCGCGCTCGACCAAGCCAGCGCGTAGCGTCACTCAAGACAGGTGTGCGAGGCCCGCCGGGAATCGCGCACGATCGTCCAAGACCCCGCGGATCGCTCGCGATAATTTCCTCTCGCATCACGCGAGGAAACGGGGTTCGGCATGTCCGGAGATGTTCTGTCTGAGGCGCAGCGCTGGCAGCAGGTGCTGGCGCTGGTCATCGCGGCGGCCGTCGTCATGGGAAGCCCCGGTCCGGCGACGATCAGCGTCACGGCCATCGGCGCCGCCTTTGGCCTGCGACCGTCGCTGCGTTACACTTCGGGCGTCGTGCTTGGAACGATCGCGGTGCTTGTCGTCGTCGCCGCCGGCATATTCGGCATGCTCGCCTCGACACCTAGGCTGGCCCCGATGCTGGCGGTCGCTTCAGCCGGCTACATCCTCTATCTCGCCTTCAAGATCGCAACGGCCCCGCCGCTGACCGAACGCGGAACTACCGCAGCCCGTCCCAGCTTTCTGGGCGGCTTCGTGCTCGCCGTCGCCAATCCGAAGGCCTATGTGGCGATTGGTGCCGTGCTCGCCGGCGTTGCGTCGCAAACAGACGTGCTCGGTCTTCCGGCCAGGCTGCTGGTGCTCGCGGCAATGATCGTGGCCATCCATGTGCTCTGGCTTCTCGCCGGAACGGTTTTCGCGCGTTTGCTGCGCGATCCGCTGGCGTCGCGGGCGATCAACCTGGTCTTCGCGGCAACGCTGGTGCTGACGACCGCCTCGGCGGCACTGCCCTGAGCAGGCCTATGCTGCTTTGCCAGCACCGAGCTCGGCCAGCCGCTTCTGCGCCGTCGGCGGCATGGGCGGCGGGTTGGCGGTGCCCGCAGCTTCGACCAGCAACTCGTCGCAGGCGGCTTCCGTCTCGCCGATCAGCCGCCGCATGAACTCCTCCTTCTCGAGGCCGGGCGGGATCGGCGCCAGGAAACGTGCCTTGATGGTGCCGGGGAAGCGTAGAAACTTGCGGCGCGGCCAATAGAGGCCGGCGACATGGGCGACGGGCACCACCGGGACCCCCAGTTGGGTGTAGAGTTCGACGATGCCGTATTTGTAGGCCGGCTCGTCGCCGGGCGCCCGGCGTGTGCCCTCGGGATAGATGATCAACTGGCGGGGATTGCGGTTCATCTCCTGCCTGGTCGCGGCCACCACCGCCTTCAGCGCTTTCGAGCGGCTGCCGCGATCGACCGGGATCATGCGCATCTTCATGATGTACCAGCCGAAAAAGGGAATCCAGGTCAGCTCCCGCTTCAGGATGTAGAGCGGATCGTTGAGATAGGGAAAGAAGGCGATCGCGTCCCAGAACGACTGGTGCTTCGGTGCCAGGATGAAGGACCCTTCGGGCAGGTATTCCAACCCCGTGATCTCACTCCTGGTGCCGGCGATCTTGTCATAGAGCCACATCGAGGTGCGCGACCAGAATTTCGGCACGAACCAGGCGCGGTGGCGCGGCGACAGGAAATAGTAGGGCGTCCAGAAGATCATCTGGACGATCAGGCTGAGATAGAAGGCGAAATTGAACGCCAGCGAGCGGACATAGAGCATGCGGGAAGGGGCCCGGTGTGAAAGTGTGTGTCGTTACACCAAGCGCGGGCAAAAAGGAAAGGGCGGGCGCCCGCCGTCATGGCGGCCGTGCCAGCCGCTCCTTCAGGCGAAATTGCGAAAAGGCGCGCAATTTCACCACGGCCTCCGCCGTCCGCGGCATCTCCGCTACGGGATGATGGGGCCGGGCTTCTCGTCCTTGGCCACCGAGGCTTCGGCGAGCGTGATGCCTTCCGCGGAGGGCCGCAGGGGCAGGATGCCGCGCGCAAGTGCCAACACATATTTGCTGTATTCGGTCAGCAGCACGCGCAGCGCTTCCGGCTTGGTCAGCCAGCCGCCATTGCCGAGATTGGTGTTGACGACGGGATAGGGCTCGAGCCTTGCGCCATGCAGCAGCCGGCCCATTTCGAGCAGGCTGCGCGGCATATGATAGTTGTTGGTGACGAGGATGACGCTGCCATAGGCGTGGCTCTCCACCCATTTGGCGCTTTCCTTGGCATTGCCGATCGTGTCGAGCGCAGCGCGGTCGATGTCGACGCAGCAGGAGAACAGTTGCTTGTCGCCGCCCATGGCTGCTTGCAGCTGGCGGCGGCTGGCCGAGGGGTGGACGCCACTGATCAGCAGCCTCTCGCCCTTGCCGGTGGCCAACAGTTCCATCGCGGCGTCCAGACGTGACTGGCCGCCGGTAAGCACGATGATCGCGTCGGCCTTCGCCGGATTGAGCGGCGTCGTCATGTGGCTGACTTTGTCGGCAAACCAGCCGAAGCCGCCGGCAAACAGGGCCAGCACGGCAAGCATCGAGAAACCGAGGATTCGAAGCGCCAGCCTCAGGCGACCGGTTTTGGCGAGCACGACAGCGCTTGCCAGCACCACCGGCATCCGTCCAGCCGTCCCGGTCGAGTCCCGCGCGTTCATCATCCTGAATCTAATCCTGAAATGCCGCCTTTGATAGCCGGTAAGGCGCACATTACGTTACGGAATCGGCGCATGCGTGATTATCCTCCGTCGGGCTGGCGGACCTCGATATCGCTGAGATAGGCGACGACGGTCGCGTGCGACGTCGCGGCCGTCAGAGCGCCGATCACCAGCACCATCAGGCCGACACCCAGATAGCCGGCGGAGCCGATCGCAAAATTGCCGAACAGCGCAGTCGCCTGGTCGGCCTCGGGCGTTGCCATGTTGCGCGACGACCACCAGGAAAAGACGATGAAGACGACGATGGCGGCCGCGCCGCCGGCAGCAGCGCCCTTCATGCCGGTGACCAGGAAATGCCAGCGGAACTCGCGGGCTATGAAGCGCGCCTCGGCGCCGACGAAATGCAGCACCTCGATGATGTGGCCGTTGCCGGCCATGGCGCCACGCGTGGCGAAAACCACCGTCAGCACCGTCGCCGAGAGCATCAGCGCCAGGACGGCAATGCCGATCGTCACCGTGGTATGGGCCATGGCAACCAGCCGGTCGACCCAGGTGCGATGATCGTCGAGCGCGGCGCTTGGAAACTTCGGCGTGATCGCTTCGCGCATGGCGGCAAAGTCAGGCGGATTGGCCTCGTCGATGGTGACTATGATGAGGCGCGGCACCGGCAATTCATCGATGTTGAGGCCGGTGCCAAGCCACGGCTCCAGCAGGCGCGCCGTGGCGTCGCGGTCGATGATCTTGGTGCCCTTCACGCCTGGAAACTCGCTGGCGATCTGGGAGGCTTGCGCAAGGGCCGCTTCCATGTCGAGGCCGTCGGCGGGTTTGATCTGGATCGTCGCCTCGCGCGAGATCTGGTTCTCCCACACCGAAGCGGTGTCGCGCACCAGCGTCACCGCGCCGAAGGTCAGGCAGGACAGGAAGGTCATGATGGCGATGACCAGCACCAGCGCCCGGCCGGCGATGTTGTGCGCCGGCACGATCGGCGCCATGCGGCGCTGGACGCGCTGAGCGGGCGCCCTGTCTTCGGCATCGTCGTCATGCAACCGCTCAGCCGGAAGGTCAGTCATAGATGTCCAGCCTTCCGCCGGCGAGAATCATGCGGCGCGCGTCGACCTGTTCCATCAGGCCGAGATCGTGGGTGGCGATCACCACGGCAGTGCCCAGGCGGTTGAGCTCGATGAAGAGCCGCAGCAGCCGGCGCGCCAGCGGCGGATCGACATTGCCGGTCGGCTCGTCGGCAAGCAGTATCTCCGGCTGCTCGATCAGCGCGCGCGCGATCGCGGCGCGCTGCTTCTCGCCGCCGGACAGCACCGGCGGCAGCACGTGCATTCGGTCGCCGAGGCCGACCCATTTCAGGAGCTCGGTGACATCGGTCCGGTAGCTCGCTTCCTCGCGCCCGCGCACGCGCAGGGGCAGGGCCACGTTCTCATAGGTGGTCATGTGGTCGAGCAGGCGGAAATCCTGGAACACCACGCCGATGCGGCGGCGCAGAAGCGGCAACTCGCTGCGCGAGATGCGCGAGCGATCCTTGCCGAAAATGGTGATGAGCCCGCGCGTCGGCTTCAAGGACATGAACAGAAGGCGCAGCAAGGTGGTCTTGCCGGCGCCAGAGGGACCGCTCAAGAACTGGAAGGAGCGCTCCGGTATGTGCAGGGAAATGTCGCGGAGAATCTCCGGACCCATGCCATAGCGGAGGCCGACATTTTCGAAGCGGATCACGTTCGGCGACCTGAAACTCGCGGCGGCGCTTTGCCAGCCTTTTGTCTGTCCAGACCATCGGCCGGCATGGTTAATGGTGAGTTAATTCTAACGCATTTTCGACGTTTCACAGCATTTCCGGTGGGGAAGCGTTAACCAATTCCGTTTACGCAAAACAAACGAAGATTGCACTGGGGCCGTAATGGCTGACGATCGAACCGCGCGCCCTGTTTCCGGCGAAATCATGACCGGCACGGCCGCAGATGCCGTGCTGGAGCGCGCCATGTTCGATGCGCCGGCCGATATCGTCGATGCCGACTATGTGGTGCTGCCTCGTTTTACAGGCCGTTCTGAACCGGTGGCTTCGCCGCCACTGCCGGCCACGCCTTCGATCGAAGGCATGGACATGCTGCGCAAACCCGAGATCGCGCCGGCAAGAGCGGCTTCGCGTGGCGGCCCGATCTTTTGGATCGCCGGTGTCGGCATGGCCTTGGCCGCGTTCTGGGTGTCGGGCGGACACGCGCTGGTCCGGCAGAGCCCGTTCTGGGCCAGCCCGCAGCCGGCAAGCGCGCTGACCATCTCCGGCGTGACGTCGCGGATCGACGATTCGGGGTCGAGGCCGGTGCTGTTCGTCGACGGCGAGGCCGCCAATGACGGGATGCAGGCCGCATCCTTGCCGCCGCTCGAGATCCGGGTCACCGGCAATGACAGCAGCATTACCCGCTACCGGCTGGGGACATCCGATCGGTCGCTGGCACCCGGCGAAAGATTCGGCTTTTCGAGCCGCCTCGATGTGCCTAGAAACGGCGTGAGGGCCGTATCGGTCACCTTTGCCGGCTGAGGCGTATTGATATTCAGGCGAGGCCGGCCTGACCTGAATCTCGACACGCCTGGGCGAATTGCTTCGGGCGATTTCTTTGGAAGGTAGTTGATGCCTGTTGTGCGCGGCAAGGACATCGAGGTCCTGTTTTCGGCGTCGGCGATCGCACGACGCAATCTCGAGCTCGCCAAGGAGATCGCCGGCCGCGACTATCATGACCTTCTGGTGATCTCGATCCTGAAGGGCTCGTTCGTCTTTGCCGCCGATCTCATCCGCGCCATGCACGATGTCGGCCTGTCGCCGGAAGTCGAGTTCATCTTCATTTCCAGCTATGGCGCCGGCACCACCAGCGGCGAGGTCAGGGTGCTGCGCGACATCGACAATCAGGTCGCCGGCCGTGACGTGCTTCTGATCGACGACATACTGGAATCCGGCAAGACGCTTTCCTTCACCCGCGACCTCATGCTGTCGCGCGGCGC
The DNA here is from genome assembly GCF_003952525.1 of Mesorhizobium sp. M3A.F.Ca.ET.080.04.2.1. Classification (NCBI taxonomy): domain Bacteria; kingdom Pseudomonadati; phylum Pseudomonadota; class Alphaproteobacteria; order Hyphomicrobiales; family Phyllobacteriaceae; genus Mesorhizobium; species Mesorhizobium sp. M3A.F.Ca.ET.080.04.2.1. Next base: position 4,425,385 of record NZ_CP034451.1, read on the forward strand.
CAAAAGCTGCGCCATCGCGGTTCTGCTCGACAAGCGGATGCGCCGACAGACCACGCTCAACGCCGACTATGTCGGCTTCGACTGCCCCGACTATTTCGTCGTCGGCTACGGCATGGATGTCGCGCACGCCTTTCGCGAGTTGCCTTTTGTAGGAGTGGTGAAAGGTGACGCCTGAGGGAATGTCGATATTCAGGATGTCGTCAGGACTGCGACCCGGCCTGACCTGTACCTCAACATAGCCTTGAGCGTCGGATCCGAAGGCTCACTGGATTTCTTGCGGGCGCGCTTTCCGGTTCAGGAAACGTCAACGTTTCGCCGCCATGTATCTCGCCATGGCAAAGCTTCTGATCGTCGAGGACGATGAGTCCGTCCGCACCCTCGCCGCCCGCGCGCTGGAGCGCGACGGGCACAACGTCGCCGTCGCCGCCGACGGCGCACAGGGACTGGCGCTGATCGAGGCAGAGCGAGGCGGTTATGATCTCGTGGTTTCGGACATCCGCATGCCGGAGATGGACGGCATCGAGATGGCGACCGCGGCGGCAAGACAGTTCCCGGCGATGAAGATCATGCTGATGACCGGCTATGCCGACCAGCGCGAGCGGGCCGAGGAGTTGAACGGCATCATTCTCGACGTCATGCAGAAGCCGTTCACGCTTGCCGAGATCCGCGCCCGCGTCGGACGCGCGTTGAGTTGCTTCGCCTGAGCTTAAAGCGCGGCGCGCTGAAACGAATTTCAGGCGACGCGTTCTAAATCTTTGTTTTGATGCATGTCGTGGCCCCAGAACCGATGCACACTGGGCGACATGCACTCGTCATACGGCTTCGCCCGTCGCGGCGACCGCTGGCGCGGCACGCCGCCGCCGCTCGCCGTTGAGGGCGAACAGGCCCGCGCCGATGATCAGCGCCGCCCCCAGCACGGTCGTTTCGCGCGGAACCTCGGCGAAGAACAGAAAACCCCAGAGCGGCGACCAGATTATGCCGGTGTATTCGAAGGTGGCGACACGGTTGGCCGGCGCCATCCGGTAGGCCTGCGACAAGAGAATCATGCCGGCCGAGGCCACCACGCCGCAGGCGGCCATCTTCAGGAAGTCCGGGAGTGTCGGCCAAACCCAGGGCCGCACCAGAAAGTCGAGGCTCGGGTGCACCGCGTGGGTGATGCCGGCCAGGTGAAACACGGCGGCAACGGCGATGGCGCCGGTGAGATAGGCGCCGTTCTGGTAGAAAGCCATGACCGTTGAGGATTCGGTGTCGCCGATGCGGCGCGCCATCACCTGCGAAAAGCCATAGAAAAGGGCTGAGCCGAGCGAGAGCAACGCTGCCCAGTCGAACAATCCGGTGCCCGGCCGCAGCATCACGACGACCCCAACCAGACCGATCAGCACGGTGGTGAGCGTTCGCGAGGAGACGCGCTCGCCGAGATAGGGACCGGCCATTGCCATGATGAACAGCGGCGCCATGAAATAAAGCGCTATCGCGTCGGCCAGCGCCAAGGCGGCGATCGCCAGATAGTAGGACGTATAGGATGAGAACTGGATGAAGGCGCGCAGCGTCAGCATGCCGAATCGCTTCGACAAGAGCGCGCGCAGGCCGACATCGGCGTAGACGACAACAAGCAGAATGGGCAGCGCGACGACCGCGCGGATAGCCATTACCTCGGTCACCGGATAGCCGCCGGACACCGCCTTCACGAGCGGGTCCTGCAACGAGAACACCAGAACGCCCAGGCAGAGGCTCAGGATGCCAAGCATCGTCCGGTTCTGCATTTGCTTCGGCCCCCCGCGAGCCGCCAACTTACCGGCATTGGCATACCGGGTAAAAAGAACCCGCTACCGTTTTCGGGCAGCGGGTATGAGTGAGGACTTTCAATTGGTCCGCGACCGATTTCGCGGTCGCATATCCAATGGGAGATAGGACTATCCTGCGAGGTTTGACATGTTGCAAACGAATTGAAATTATACCAGCAATCAAATTTCCTTATGATGATCCTTCATGAAGCCGACCCTCGACAGCGACCTTCTCCGCACCTTCGTGGCGGTGGCCGAGACCGGCAATTTCACCCGGGCCGCCGAAAAGGCAGGCCGCACCCAGTCGGCGGTCTCCATGCAGATGAAGAAGCTGGAGGACCTGGTCGGCGACAGCCTGTTCGAGCGGGGCTCGCGCGGCGTGGCGCTGACGCGCCGCGGCGGCGAGCTGATTGCCAATGCCCGCCGGATCGTCTCGCTGCTCGACGAAACGGCGGCATCTCTGGTGGCGCCGCCTCTCGGCGGGCTGGTGCGCATCGGAATCCCGGCCGAGTACGGGCGGTCTATCCTGTCGCGGGCGCTCGGCGAATTCGCCAAACGGCATCCGCGCGTGGAAGTCACGGTGCGCTACGCCCACTCGGCCTCACAGGTGAAAGCCCTGGGGGCGGGCGAACTCGATCTGGCGGTCGTGTTCGAATGGGAAGGCTTTTCCGGCGGCGAGGTGCTGATGCACGATCCGACGGTGTGGGTGACCTCGACACTGCATCACATGCATGAGGAGCGGCCGGTGCCGATCGCGCTCTACAGCCGTGACGGCTGGTGCCGGGACTTCGCGATCAAATCGCTGCAGCAGCGCGGACTGGATTACCGCGTGGCCTATACCAGCGACACCAACGGCGGCTTGGCGCTTGCAGTCACCTCGGGGCTCGCCATTGCGCCGATCTCGCGCAGCAACATTCCCGCGGAATGCCGCGAGCTGACATCCGCCGACGGCTTCGGCGATATCGATTCCTCGAACGTCGTGCTGCGTCGCAATCCGCTGGCGACCGGCGAAGCGATCGACGGCATGGAGTACGCCATCCGCGACGCCTTCATGCTGACCCGGCAGGCGCGTGCGGAATGATCTTTGACGAGCAAGCCTGGCCCGGCTCAGTCGGGCGGGCCGCTCTCCATCTGCTTCAGCCAGCGTATGGCATCGTCCAGCCGGTCGTCGCCCCAGAACAGCTCGCCGTCGACGACGAAGCTTGGCGATCCGAAAATGCCGAGCGCCTTGGCCTGTTCGGTCGCCCTCGCCAGATCGGCCTTGGCGGCATCGCTGTCGGCTTGCCGAAGGATCGGCTCCGGCTTCTGGCCGGCCTTCTCGATGCTTGCCGAAATGTTCGGCTCGCTGCCCGCCGGTTCGTCCATCTCGAACCAGCGCCGGTAGCTTTCCCGCGCATAGGCCTCGCACCAGCCGTCACGCGCGGCAATGAGAGCGACGCGATTGGCGCGCTCCAGCTCGGCCAGCGGATAGGGCGCCGGCAGGCGCGGCGCCATCCTGTACATCGCCGCACGGCGTTCGATATCCCGCCACATATAGGCGGCCTTGGCCGGTTTGGTGGCGAAGGGGATGTTGTCCATCTCGATCATGATGGCGCGCACGTTGAAGGGGCGCCAGCGGAACTGAACATGCGCCTCCGCCCCGACCTCTGCCAGCCGCATCACCGAGAGATAGGTGTAGGTGCTGCCGATGGAAAACCAGAAGTCGATCATCGCCCGTGATCCTCCGACCTGAAGATAGCGGCACCGGGATTGGCCGGCAATCTTTCAGCGAAACGGTCCGGACGGCTACTTCAGTTCCAGCAGCCGTTCGAGATAGCTGCGCTCGATATCGGGGCTCAGCGCGTTGCCGAGCCGCTTGCGGATCGCTTCGAGGATCTGGCGCGCGCGCTGCACGTCGATCTCGTCCGGCACCTTGACCGAGTTGCCGTCGTCCGGACCCTTCGTTGCGCGCGGCCGGCCCAGGGGATCGCGGTCAGCGTCCTGCTGGCGTCCGCCCTGCTCGCTGCCGCCCTGGTCGCCCTGCATGGCCTGCATCTGCTTCATCATGTCCTTGGCGCCGCGACGCAGCGCTTCCAGCGCCCGGCCCTGGTGACCGACCGCCTGGTCGCCGTCGCCCTCGCCAAGCGACTGCTCGGCATCGCCCATGGATTTGCCGGCCTCGCCGAAGCCTTCATTGGGCTGCATGCCCAAGCCTTCGAGGCCCTTCTTCAACTGCTCGAGATCGCTCTGCAACTGGCCCTGGCCCTCCTGCAACTGCTTGAGGGCATCGGCCAGATCCTGCGGCGACATGCCGGGTCGGCCGAGCGGATCGCGGTCCTCGCCGGGGCCAGGCCTCTGGCCATCCTGCTGCTGGCCCGGCTCGCCATCTTCACCAAACTGCTGTTCGCCATTCTGGCCACGCTGGCCGCGCTGCATCTGGTCGAGACGGAAGGTGTCGTTCATCATCTCCTGCTGGCGCCGCATGATCTCGCCCAGCTTGTCCATTTGCTGGCGCATCTCGCTGTCCTGCTCGCCGCCTTGCTGCTGGCGGCCGGCCTGCAGATTGTTCATCATGTCCTGCAGCTCGGACAGAAGCTGCTGGGCGCGGTCGCGGTCGCCGGATTTCGCCAGGTTCTCGATCTCGTCCATCATGCGGTCGATGTCGCTCTGGCGCAGCTCGCGGCCGTTCTGCTGCATCTGCGGCGCGTTCGGATTCTGCTGCGCGCGCTGGGCGAACTCCTGCAGGAATTCGTTCATCGCCTCGCGCAGTTCCTTCATCGCCTTCTCGAGCTCTTCGTCGCTGGCGCCGTTCTTGATGGCGTCCTGCAGCGCCTGCTGCGCCTGGCGCAGCCGCCGCTCGGCCGCGGACAGGTTGCCTTCCTCGATACCGAGGGCGATTTCCCAGAGATAGGACACTTCGTTGCGCAACTGATCGTCGGTCTCCGACAGCTTCAGGCGGCTCATCGCGCTCATGATGGCGAGATAGTGCGACATGTTGTCGAAGGTGTCTTCAGGACGCAGCGTGATGGCGTCCATCAGGTCGAGCACCCGCGGCTTGGCGTTGGCGTCCAGCCCAAGCAGCTGGCGCTGCTCGATCACCGCGCGCGCCAGCGGGTTGGAGAAGGGCCGCTGCGGCAGCACCAAAGTCTTGGTTTCGCTGGTCGCGGTGTGGCCGGCATCATCGGTGGCGGTGAGCGTCAGCTTGACGGTGCGGCCGGCCCAGACGTGCTCCGTCAGGTCCTTGGTCGTCTTGGCGGCATTGCCCTTGCCGCCGCGCCGAGGCAGCGTCAGCGGCATGTCCGGCGGTCCATAGAGCGGATGGGCCTTGGCAGTTGGCGAATCCGCCAGCTCGAAAATGGCCTGAGCGGAGGCCGCGCCATAATCGTCGTCGATCTGGTAATTGACCTCGAGAGCGCCGTTCACGGCGCGCTTCGGATCGCCGACGAAGCGGATCGTCGGAGGCTTGTCCGGAGTGACCGCAAAGGCCCAGTGGCCGAGATGGCTTTCACCGGAACTCAGCGTCAGCGTGCCGTCCGAGTCCAGCTTGCCGGTGAACTGGCGGATCTTGGGCGCCGTCTGACCGGCGACCGGCTGAGAGGCCTTGGGCGCGGCCGCTTCGATGGCGCGGGCATTGCCCTTCGTGTCCGCATAGCTCAGCGTCTCCTCGCCGGAGCCGCCGGTGACGCGCAGCGAGACATCGCTGCCTTGCGGCACGACGAAGGTGGAGGCGGCCTGATTGGCATCGGCGGTCAGGAACAGCGGCGCCTTGCCGGTATAGGGAGGCGGCGTCACCCAGGCGTCGATGCGCGGCGGCACCGCATCATGCGCGGCGCGGGCCACAAAGCCATCGCTCAGCCTGCCGCCGGATGGGCCGAAGGAGAAGGCAAAGGCGGTGACGACCAGAAGCCCGGCCAAGGCGCGCAAACCCCAACGGTCGTATTCCGGCACGCGGGTGCGCGGACTATCGGCGCCAAGGCTACCCAGGCGCTCCGCCATGCGCCTTTGATGCTCGCGCCACAGCGCCTGCGAAAACAGGCTGCCGGCGCCGCTCGGCCGGTCCGTCTGCACTTGAACCGGGCTGTGCTGCAACTGGTTTGCCACCTCGATGCGGCGGTCGATCTCGGGGGCGGAGGGCAGGCGGAAAAGACGCAGCGGAAAAAGCGCCGCGAGAGCTGCCGCACCGAACAGAACCAGGAGGGCGAGCCGCGCCGCGTCGGGCAGGCGGGGAAACAGGCCGAACCAGGAAATGCTGAGGAACAGGCCGGCGACAATCGCCAGCGGCAGAAGCAGCGGCCAGCCGCGCTCGAAGATCATCGAGGTCCGCGTCGCCAGCCGGCTGAGCGCCAGACGCCCGGCCAGGCCGCGTTCGCCGCTGGAGATGGGTCGTTCCGTCATCGGCCCTTCCTGGCCGGGCGAGATGGCCCGGACCTCATGGTCAGAAGGATACCACCAAACACGGCGAAGGCGAGGCGGGTTCCAAAATTCGTGAAGAGCTTACCCCGGCCTGTGGTCAGAAATTCGCGGGGTTGGTGTTGGAGCCGCACACCAGAACGGCGACTTTCTCACCTGACGCCGGCGCATAGCGCCCGGAAAGCAGCGCCGCGAAGGCCGCCGCACCGCCGGGCTCGGCGATGATTCGCGCACGATCCCAGAGCGCTTTCTGCGCTGCGACGATGTCGTCGTCGCTGACCAGGATCGCCCGTTCGACGAAGGCCTCGGCGATCGGAAACATCATCTCGCCGACGCGCTTGGCTGCCAGCGAGTCGGCGGCGACGCCCTCGGCCGGGGCATCGACCGGGCGGCCGGCCTCGAAGGCCTTATAAAGCGTCGGCGCACCCTCAGGCTCGATAGCGACGATACGGATGCGACCGGAGAACCAGGCGGCAATGCCGCCGATCAGGCCGCCGCCGCCGACGGCGACCAGCAGCGTGTCGATCTCGGGCAGGTCAGCTTCGATCTCGAGGCCGAGCGTGCCCTGGCCGAGCAGTGTTTCTTCCTGGTTGAAGGCATGAATCTGCAAGGCACCGGTCTTTTCGGCGAAAGCCTCGCTGGCGACGAGCGCCTCGGCATAGCGCGCGCCGCCGACAACCAGTTCGGCGCCATAGCCGCGGATGCGCTCGCGCTTGGCCGGCGGGCTCACTTCCGGCACGAAGATGGTGGCCTTGTGCGCCAGCTTCATGGCTGCATAAGCGACCGCTGCACCATGATTACCTCCGGACGCCGCGACGACGCCGGCCGCCGGAACCGGGCGCTCGAGCAGATTGGTGAAAGCGCCGCGGGCCTTGAACGAGCCGGAATGCTGCAGGCATTCGAGCTTGAGGGCGACCGGGAAGGCCGGCCGGCTGAAATCCGCCATGTCGACGCGCATCACCGGGGTGTGGCGCACATAAGGCCGGATACGCGGTTCGACGGCCGCGATCCCTTCGCGCGTGATCTTGCTGTTCGACATGCATGGCTCCTCGGATGGACGTCCGCCGCACGGACGGGACCGCCCGGCAAATATGACCTATTTCAACCAGTCCGGCAGCGAATCCAGTCCGATCAGTTCGTCATAGGTCTGGCGCGGCCGCACGACATGGAAGCGGTCGCCGTCGACCAGCACTTCGGGCACCAGGAGCCGGGAGTTGTAGGTGCCCGCCTGCACCGCGCCATAGGCGCCGGCGGTGGCGATGGCGATCAGGTCGCCGGACTTCAGCCTCGGCAGGTCGCGATCATGGCCGATGAAATCGCCGGTCTCGCAGACCGGGCCGACGATATCGACGGTGAGGCGCGGCGTGGCCGGGGGCTGCTGCACCACCGGGCGGATGTCGTGGAAGGCGTCGTAGAGGGTCGGCCGGATCAGGTCGTTCATCGCGGCGTCGACGACGAGGAAGTTCTTGGCGTCGCCTTCCTTGAGGTAGATCACCTCGGAGACCAGGATGCCGGCATTGCCGACAATCAGCCGGCCGGGCTCGAACATCACCTTCAGGCCGAGCTTGGCGACGTGCTTGCGCACGATCTCGGCATAGGCGTCGGGCAGCGGCGGCGGGCTGTTGTCGACACGGTATGGGATGCCGAGGCCGCCGCCGAGGTCGACATGCTCGATCGCATGACCGTCGGCGCGCAGCGTCCCGACCAGTTCGACCAGCAGCGCGAAGGCATCGTCGAAGGGCTGCAGTTCGGTGATCTGGCTGCCGATATGGGTGTCGATGCCGGTGATCCTGATGCCCGGCAGTTCGGCCGCACGCGCATAGACCTGCCGTGCCCGCTGCCAGGGAATACCGAACTTGTTCTCGGCCTTGCCGGTGGAGATCTTCTTATGGGTCTTGGCGTCGACATCCGGATTGATGCGCAGCGAGACCGGCGCCACCTTGCCGAGCGCTACGGCGCGGTCCGAAAGCAGCTCCAACTCCGGCTCGGACTCGACGTTGAAACAGAGGATGCCGGCGGCGAGTGCGAAGTCCATTTCGCGCGCGGTCTTGCCGACGCCTGAAAACAGGATCTTGCTTGCCGGGATGCCGGCGGCCAATGCGCGGCGCAATTCGCCTTCCGAGACGACGTCGGCGCCGGCGCCCAGCCTGGCGAGCGTCTTCAGCACGGCCTGATTGGAGTTGGCCTTCATGGCGTAGCAGACCAGCGCGTCGAGGCCGGCAAAAGCCTGCTTGAAGACGCGGAAATGCCTGGTAAGCGTCGCCGTCGAATAGCAGTAGAAGGGCGTGCCGATCTCGACCGCGATGTCCGAGATCGCGACATCTTCGGCGTGCAGAACGCCGTCACGGTAGTCGAAATGGTTCACGAGAGTATTCCGGTCAGTTGGAGCGCGATGAGATCGAGCGATCTCCTCGGCTCTAGAGCAAGGGATCGAGGATGAACTTCTTGTCCTTGACCGGTTTTTCCGGCTCGGGCGGCAGCGGCTGCTTTTCCCGCTCCGCATCCTTGCGCGCCTGCTCGGCCGCTTCATACGGGGTGTCGAGGCCGCTTTTCCTGCCGCAGGCCGTGACGGTGACAACCGCTGCCAGCAACGCGAGCGTCACCAAAATCCTGCTTCCGGTCATCGATCCATCCGTTCCAAACTGTCTTTCTTGTGCTGCCGCTTTTAGCCGAGTTCTGAGCGCAATGCATCCTGGCAAAATCAGGCCTCGTTATTCATCCAGCCGGTGAATGTACACGCCAAACTCAGACGTGGCGGAAAAGTGAAAACTCCCGGCGCTTTTGGGACCTATGCCGAAGCCGTCGTTAGCCTTCTCATCAGCAACCGCTAGGATAAGCTCTGCGAGAAGATGCAACGCCCGCGCGGACCCTTGTATGAGGATCTTTGTATCGCCACCGTCGGTGTCGGGGAGAACGGCCAGACTCAGGTTGGACTTTTGGCCGCTGTAGCGTTTGAAAATCTCGTCGGTTTGCATCCCTCAGCCCTTCACGCCTTCGCCAGCCGCTTTTTCCAGTAGCGAATCTGCTTCCTCACTTCGGACGGCGCGGTGCCGCCGAAGCTGACGCGGCTCTTCACCGAATTCTGCACGGCAAGCACCGAAAAGATACCCTCGGTGATGCCGGGATGGATCGATTGCAGATCCTCCAGCGAGAGCTTCTCCAGGCCGACCTTCTTCTCCTCGGCGAGCGCCACGGCGCGACCGGTGACGTGATGGGCCTCGCGGAACGGCAGGCCGAGATTGCGCACCAGCCAGTCGGCAAGGTCGGTGGCGGTGGCATGGCCGGCGCCGGCCGCCTTCTTCATGGCGGCGGCGTTCACGGTCATGTCGCGCACCATGCCGGTTGTTGCAGCCAGCATCAGGTCGAGGGTCTCGGCGGCGTCGAAGACCGATTCCTTGTCTTCCTGCATGTCCTTGCCGTAGGTGAGCGGCATGCCCTTCATCACCGTCAGCAGGCCGACGAGGTGGCCGTTGAGGCGGCCGGTCTTGCCGCGCACCAGTTCGGCGGCGTCCGGGTTCTTCTTCTGCGGCATGATCGAAGAGCCGGTGGAGAAGGAGTCCGACAGCCTGATGAAGCCGAATTGCGGCGTCGACCAGATGATGATCTCCTCGGCAAGCCGCGACAGGTGGGTGCCGCAGATCGCGGCGAGCGACAGGAATTCGAGCGCGAAGTCGCGGTCCGAGACGCTGTCGAGGGAATTGCGCATCGGCTCGCGGAAGCCCAGCGCCTTGGCAGTCATATGGCGGTCGATGACGAAGCTGGTGCCGGCAAGGGCGGCCGCGCCGAGCGGGCTTTCGTCCATGCGCTCGATGGCGTCCCGGGCACGCGAAAGATCGCGGCCGAACATCTCGACATAGGCCATGCAGTGATGGCCGAAGGTCACCGGCTGCGCGGCCTGCATATGGGTGAAGCCCGGCATCACCGTTGCCGCATGTTCTTCGGCGCGCTCCAGGAAGGCGGCAATCAGGTCCTTCAGTGCCTGCAGGACGCGCTGGCATTCTTCCTTGACCCAGAGCCTGAGATCGACCGCCACCTGGTCGTTGCGCGAGCGAGCCGTGTGCAGGCGCCCGGCGGCCGGGCCGATCAGATCGGCGAGGCGCGCCTCGACATTCATGTGGATGTCCTCGAGCCGGGTCGAGAATTCGAATTGGCCGGCGTCGATCTCTTTCAGGATCGTGTTCAGGCCGTGAGCGATTTTTTCTTGATCGGCCGCGGAAATAATGCCCGTCTGCGCTAGCATCTCGCTATGGGCGATCGATCCGCGGATGTCCTGCGCATAGAGCTTGCGGTCGAACCCGATCGACGCGTTGATCGCTTCCATGATCGCGGCCGGACCCGAGGCAAAACGTCCGCCCCACATCTGGTTGCTGGCCTTCTTGTCGCTCATCGCTATAACCCGTGCTCCGGAACAGTTTTGAGAAAATGGCAGACGGTAATCGATTCTTCCCGGCCCCGCGCCTGATCCTCGCCGCTTTGGTGGCGGGCGTGCTGGCCGGCGCGGTCGCGGTATATGTCAGCGAGAGCGGTTCTGGCAACAACGCCCAGACCCAGGCGGCAGCAGCCGACGGCAAGGACGATGCCGCCTGCAAGACCAAGGCGGGCCGCGCCAAGGAAATCGCGGCGAAGGCGGTCGGGCAGGTGGCGGCGCTGCAGCCGGCGGACCCGCCCCAGTCGCTGAAGAGCCTCGCCTTCAATGGTCCCGACGGCAAGCCGATGACGATCGCCGACCGGGCTGGCAAGACGATGCTGCTCAATCTTTGGGCGACATGGTGCGCGCCCTGTCGCGCCGAAATGCCGGCGCTCGACACGTTGCAGAAGGAAAAGGGCAGCGATGCCTTCGAGGTCGTCGCCGTCAATGTCGACACCGGCGACGACGCCAAGCCGAAAAAATTCCTCAAGGAGATCGGCGTCGAAACGCTCGGCTATTACCGGGATTCGACCATGGGCCTGTTCAACGAGACCAAGGCGCGGGGACTGGCGCTGGGCTTGCCGGTGACGATGCTGATCGACGGCGAAGGCTGCCTGATCGCGCATATGAACGGCCCGGCGGAATGGTCGAGCCCCGACGCCAGGCGACTGGTGGAAGCCGCGCTGGCACGGTGAACATCGGAAAAGCAATCCGTCGGTTGTTCGTAGTCCGTCACGCCACAAAGTCAGCTTGAGCGCAGGGCGGCGGCGGGCTGCAGCGTGAGCATGCCGCCACCGCGAGGCGCGGCGTGACCGCCTGCCGGTGCCGGCGTGCCGGTCAACTCTGCGAAGGTTTCGATCGGGCCCGGCCTGCCCAGATAATATCCCTGTCCGATCGCGCACTCCTCGGCATCGAGAAAGCGCAGTTCGCCCAGCGTCTCGACGCCCTCGGCCAGAACCGGCAGGCCGAGACCACGCCCCAGTCCGAGCACGGCGCGCACGATGGCCGCGACCTGGCGGTTGCTGTCGACGGATTTGACGAAGGAACCGTCGATCTTGATCTTGTCGAATGGAAAGGCGCGCAGGTTGGACAGCGAAGAATAGCCGGTGCCGAAGTCGTCCATCGCCACGCGGACACCCAGCGCCTTCACCTGCCGTAAGGTCGCCAGGGCGCGCGGCATGTCCTTGATCAGCGCCGTTTCCGTCACTTCGAGCTCGAGCCTACCGGCGGGAAGGCCCGATCGCAGCAGGATCTCGTGCACCTTGCGGCTGAAATTCGGGTTGTGGAGCTGAACCGCCGAAATGTTGACGGCGACCGTCAGCGGATTCTTCCAGCGCGCAGCCTCCTCGCAAGCCGTCGCCAGCACCCATTCGCCGATCTGGGCGATGGAGCCACTGTCTTCGGCCACCGGAATGAAGACGGCCGGCGGGATGTCGCCGCGCTGCGGATGGTGCCAGCGGAGCAGGGCTTCGAACCCGATCATCCTGCCGCTGCTGATCTCCTTCTGCGGCTGGTAGACGAGGCGAAACTCGTCGCGGGCCACCGCCTGGCGCAGATCATGTTCCATGACGCGCTTGTCGCGCGCCTCCGCGCCCATCGATGCCTCGAAATAACGATAGGTGTCTTTGCCTTCGGCCTTTGCCCGATAAAGCGCGGTGTCGGCGTGGCTGACCAGCGCCGCCTGCTCATCGGCGTCGAGCGGGAAAAGGGCAATGCCGATGCTGGCCGACACGAACTCGGCGCCGGGCGACAGCCGGCTTTCCTCGCGCAGGGCGGAAAGCACCGTCTCGGCGATGCGGCCGGCGGCCTGCGGATCGGAAAGGTTCGGGGCAATGATGGCAAACTCGTCGCCGCCCAGGCGGGCCAGCATCTGGCCGGGACGGAGCACGCTCGAAGCGCATTGCGCGGTTCTTTGCAGCACCGCGTCGCCGGCCGCGTGGCCGAAGAGATCGTTCACTTCCTTGAACCGGTCGAGATCGAGCAGCATGAGCGCGAGTTGGCTGCCCGTGCCGCCGCGACCTGCCGCAGCGATCTCGGCCTCGAGCCGGCTGGTGAAGCTGCGGCGGTTGGCGAGGCCGGTCAGCGGATCGTAGTGCGCCAGCCGCAGGATCTCCTGCTCGGCCTTCCTGCGCTCGCGGACGTCGCGAACGGCGACAACATTGTGCGGCCTGCCGCAATAGTCGATGGTCCGGGCGATCAGTTCGACGGGGATGCGGCATCCGTCATGGCCTCGCAACTCGGTCTCCTGCGCCTGGCCGTTGCCGCCGGCGATGCTGGCGGCGATACGCTCGCCGAACAGGTCGCCAAGGCTCATCGTATTCAATGTTTCGTCGGCGATGCCGCTCAGAGCCGCGATGCTGTCATTGGCGCTGACGATGCGTGCACCGTCGCAGACGATCAGGCCCTCAACGGCGGCATTGGCCAGCCCGTGCATGCGTTCGGCCTCGACCCTGTGGCGGCGGAAACGCAGATCGATCCAGAGTGCAGCGGCCGAGAGCACCAGGATGACCAGACTTGCCGCTGCGGCGGCGAAGGCCTGAGACATAGGCTCGATGGTGTATTTGGAAATCTCGATCGAGCTGTCCGGGAAGATCGAGACGGCAGCCATGGCGATGAAATGGAGCGTGCAGATGGCCAACGTCAGCAGGACGGCGGCCGCGGCCGTCGCCAATGTCGAGGGACGGCGCAGCACGACGAACAGCGCCAGCGCGGCAAGCGTGACGCCGGCGACCAGCGAAACCGCGACCAGAAGCTGGTTCCAGACGATCCTGCCCTGCACCTCGAAAGCCGCCATGCCGGTATAATGCATGGTCGCGATGCCGACTCCGAGCACGGCACCGCCGACAAGGTAGTGATCGATCCCGCCGCGCACGGTGGCTATCCACATTCCGGCGGCAGTCAGGACAATGGCGGCGGCCAGGGAAAGCGCGGAAAGCTCCGCATTGTAGGCGTTTGGTATCCCGGGCGTGAAGGCGATCATGGCGATGAAGTGCGTCGCCCATATGCCGAATCCGGTCGAAGCTGCGGCAATCATCAGCCAGGCATGGCGATTTCTGTTCGTCGATTGCTCTACATGGCGAAGAAGGTTAACCGCGGAGAAAGATGAGATACCACAAATCAGCGCTGCAAGTGCCACCAGTCTCAGATCATGCTCAAGCACGATACAGTTATAGACTGTCAACATCTTGCATCACCTGATCTTCCCGCTTCAATCAAGGGCAATGCGACTATCAATAGTGCCCAACGGCTGAACAATCGATTAATTCATCTGCAACCACAGCGTGTCTTTTCAGGTTGTATATAAGAATAACTGGCCGCTCTGGTCAGCGGCAATAGGCGCGCAGAGCCGCGACCGCGCTGGGTCAGGGAAAAACGTGCGCCTTGCCCGAAACGGTGAGTCGCACGATCTCGCCGATGGCGGGCGCGTCCATGCCCGGCTTGCGCAGGATGAGCGGCGTGTTGCCGATCGCGGCCGCATCGGGCGGATCGGGGCTGTTGAGCAGTCTGACCGCAATCGTGCAGATGGAGCCGGCAAACTCCGATTCCGTCACCTCGCCGAACAGCATTTCCGGCGTGCCAGACATGCCTTCCTGAGAGGTGCGCTTGAGCAGGACCTGTTCGGGCCTGAGCATGATGCGGGCGACGTCACGCCGTTCGGCGGTGTCGACGGCGATGCGGCCGAGCGGCGAAATGGCAAAACCGTCGGCGATCCTCGCCGGCACGATGATGGCGTCGCCGAGGAATTCGGCGACCATCCTGTCCTTGGGCTGGAAATAGAGCTCGCGCGGCGTGCCGACTTGCGAGAACAATCCGTCGCGCATCACCGCCACCTGGCTGGCGAAGGACAGCGCCTCGGCCTGGTCATGGGTGACGAGGATGGTGGTGATGCCGGCTTCCTCCAGCAGCTCGGCCACCGCCTTGCGCATCGAGGCGCGCAGCCCGGTGTCGAGCGCCGAGAACGGCTCGTCGAGCAGCATCAGCCGCGGCCGCATGGCCATGGCGCGGGCAAGGGCGACGCGCTGCTGCTGGCCGCCGGAGAGCTGATGCGGCCGCCGCTTCAGGATCGCCTTGTCGAGCCCGACGATATAGGCCAGCTCGACGATGCGCTCGGCGCGCTTGTCCTCGCCGCGCGCCATGCCGAAGCCGATATTGTCGGCAATGGTGAGATGCGGAAACAGGGCACCGTCCTGCGCGACGACACCGATGCCGCGGCGATGCGCCGGCACGGCGGCACCGCCATTGGCGAGCACCTTGCCGTCGAGCGAAATGCGGCCGCGATCCGGCGCCTCGAAGCCGGCGATCAGCCTGAGCAGGGTCGTCTTGCCGCAGCCGGAGGGTCCGACGATCGCGGTGCGGCTGCCGCTCGGCACGCTCAGATCGACGCCGGCGAGCGCTGCAACCCGGCCATACTGCTTGGCGACGCCGCTGAGTTCGAGGAAGCTCATCGTCCGGCCATCCGCTTCGACTGGACATAGAGCAGCCAGGTCATCGGCAGCGACATCGCCACCATGATCAGAGCGTAGGGCGCGGCGGAGGCATAGTCGATCTCGCCGCTGTAGGACCAGAAGGCCATCGCCAGCGTTCGGGTGCCGTTCGGCGCCAGCATCTGCGTGGCGGTGAGCTCGTTGGTGATGCCGAGCGCAACCATCGCCATGCCGGCGGCCGCGCCAGGCGCCGAGAGGCGGATCGTCGTCGACCACAGCGCCTTGAGGGGCGGGCGGCCGAGGCTCGAGGCGGCGCGCTCGAGCTCCACCGGCGCCTGGGCGATCGAAGCGCGCAGGCTGATGAGCGCACGCGGCAGGAACATCAGGGCATAGGCGAACAGGATGGTGAACAGCGTCTGGTAGAGCGGCATGGCGACGCGCACGGTAATGGTCACCAGCGCCAGCGCGATCACCACGCCCGGCAGCGATCCGACGATGTAGTTGCAGCCTTCGAGAAGACGCTGCAAAGGGCCCGGCGCGCGGATCGAGACCCATGCCATCGGCATGGCAGCGACGGTGGCAAGCAGCGCGCCGGCGAGCGCCAGGACGAGAGTCTGGCCCAGCGCCAGGCCGATTTCATCCCAGCGCCAGACCTCGAGCCCACCGGCCAGCAGCCAGCGACCGACGGTGACGAAGGGCACCCCGATCGAGAGCAGCGCGGTGACGGCAAGCAGCATCAGGCAAGGGAGCGCGGCCCGGCCGAGGCGGGTGCGCTGCTGCTGGCGCGCGGCGCCCGAGCCGACGCGGGCGTAGCGCTCCTCGCCGCGCACCAGCACTTCGAGGCCGAGCATGACGAAGCAGCAGGCGACCAGCACCGCGGCCAGCATGTTGGCGGCCGGGCCGTTGAAGGTCGACTGGAACTGATCGACGATCGCCGTGGTGAAGGTGTCGAAACGGATGAAGACGTAAAGGCCATATTCGGCGAGCAGATGCAGGCCGACCAGCAGCGCGCCGCCGCAGATGGCCAGCCTCAGTTGCGGCAGCACGACGCGTGCGAAGACGCGCCAGGGCCCGAGGCCAAGAGCGGCGGCGGCGTCTTCCAGCGCGGGATCCAGCCGGCGCAGCGCCGCGGAAATGGGCAGATATAGAAACGGGAAATAGGCGATGACGGAGATGAGCACGCCAGCCCCCAGGCCGTGCAGGCCCGGCACCAGGCTGATCCAGGCATAGCTATGGACGAAGGCCGGAATGGCCAATGGCGCGACCGACAGCCATGACCACCAGCGCCGGCCGGGCAGGTCGCTGCGCTCGGTCAGCCAGGCCAGCGCCACCGACAGCACGATGGCGATCGGAACCGCCACCACGACGAGAAGGATGGTATTGACCAGAAGCTCGCCAACACGCGGACGGAAGATCAGCGCCGCCACCGTCTCCCAGCCGGTCTGGATCGCCACCCAGACGATAAAGGCAAGCGGCAGCAGGGCAATCATCGACACCAGCGCCGCCGCGAGCAGGGTCCAGGACACGGACCGCCGGCGCTGCCGCAGTCCGGCAGCCGGCAGGCCTGCATGCGGGACGCCGATCGCCGAATGCATCAGGCAGACAGCCTGGCAGTCGCCGAGTGACGGAAGCGATCGGGCGAGCCGCGGAAGCGGCTCCAAACGCAGCTGTTCGTCATCGACGACGCTACCTCCAAAACAAGACGCTCCCGCGGAAAGCGAATTCCCGCAGGAGCACGGTCGGCTGCCCTTTTAGGACCTGCGCGAACTAAAGCAAGCCGGCTGCCGTCATCAGGTCGGTCACCTTCTTCGAGTTCAGCTTCGCCGGATCGACCTTCGGCGCCTGCAGATCGGCGAGCGGCACCAGCTTCGGGTTGGACGCGGCGCTCTTGCCGACCGCATATTCGAAGGACGTGCCGTTCTTCAGCACCTCCTGGCCGCCCTTGCCGGTGATCCACTTCAGGAACGCCTGCGCCTCCTTCGGATGCTTGCTGGAAGCCAGCACGCCGCCGCCGGAGACCGATACGAAGGCACCCGGATCCTGGTTCTTGAAATAGTGCAGGCCGACGTTCTTGCTGTTCTCGCCGGTCTTCGCCTGATCGCCGAAATAGTAGTAGTGATAGATCACGCCGCCATCGATCTCGCCGGCATTGACGGCCTTCATGACCGTGTTGTTGCCCTTGTAGGCGGTAAAGTTCGTCTTCATCGCCTTCAGCCAGTCGGCGGTCGCGGCCTCTCCCTTGAGTTCGAGCAAGGCGCTGACGATAGCCTGGAAATCGGCGCCAGCCTGCGAGGCGGCCCACCGGCCTTTCCAGCTCGGATCGGCAAGATCAAGCAGCGACTTGGGCAATTGGTCTTCCTTGAGCTTGTCCTTGTTGTAGACAAAGACGGTGCTGCGGGCGGCAACGCCGACCCATTTGCCGCTCGAGGGCTGGTACTCCTGCGGAACCTGGGCCTGTGTGTCTGCATCGACCGGCGCGAACAGCCCCGCCGCCTCGACCAGCGTCATGGCCGGCGAATTCTCGGTCAGGAAGACGTCGGCAGGCGATGCCGCGCCTTCGGCAACGATCTGGTTGGAGAAATCGCTGTCGCCACCGTTGCGCAACGTGACCTTGATGCCGGTTTCCTTGGTGAAGCCTTTCACCCATTCCTTGGCCAGGCTCTCATGCTGGGCATTGTAGACGACGATGCCTGCGTCCTCGGCAAGGGCCGGGCCCGCCGCCAGGCTGAGCGCCAGCACGGTCGCGCCGGCGAGGGTGGAAAACGATAGTTTCATGGGCATCGTCCTCAATTTGGAGACATGGATCAGGCTCGGCTGCACCTACCTATACCTGAATATAATAGTCAACATTGCGGCCCTGCTTCATTCGGTCGCCGGGGCGCAAACTTTCGTGATTTCCCGGCAGTTTGGCTTGGACATTATTTCGCCGGCCACGTAACAAACCAGGGCCGCAGCGCGAATTTCGGGGGTGAACTCTTGTGACCGGCAAGGACGAGGCCGAGCTCTCCCGGCTCCTCAGAGCCGCGATCGCGGGAGACGAAAGGGCTTACGCGGACTTTCTGCACCGGATAGCCGCTCTCATTCGCGGCTTTGTCCGGCGCAAGATCGTACAGGGCGGGGTCGACCCCGAGGATGTCGTGCAGGAAACCTTGCTGGCCATTCACGTGAAACGGCATACATGGCGCGAGGACGCCGCGGTTCTGCCGTGGGTCTACGCGATCGCCCGTTTCAAGCTCATCGACGCGTTCCGCCGTCGCGGGCGCCGCATCGAGATCGAGATCGACGAGATCGCGGAAACATTCGCCGAGCCGGAAAGCGAGACGGTCAGCGAGCGCGACATAAACCGCGCCCTCGACGGCTTGCCCCCGGCACAACGCTCGGTGGTCTCGGCGATCTCGGTCGAAGGCCGCTCAATCGGAGAGACAGCGTCCAAGCTGGGGGTCAGCGAGACGGCAGTGCGCGTTTCGCTGCACCGCGGCCTTGCCGCCATCGCGAAGAGGTTCGGACGACAATCGACATGAGGACCGAGGATCTCATCAGGGCGCTCGACGCCGATGCGCGCAGCAAGGCGATGCCGCTAAACGCGGCCTGGCTGTTGGCGCTTGCCGGGGCCGCCGTAATCGCGGCGGCGGCATTCTGGATGACCATCGGCCCGCGCCCCGACTTCATGGCGGCCGCGCACACGATGCGCTTCCTCGCCAAATTCGTCTTCACGATCGTGCTCGCCGCCGCCGCCTTCGCGCTGAGCCGCGCGCTGTCCACGCCTGGTGCTTCCACGCGACGGGCGATGGCCTGGATGGTCGCCGCGCCGTTGCTCGTCGTGGTTGCGGTGGTCCTGGAGCTTCTTGCGGTGCCCGAGGCCGAATGGGGCAGGCGGCTTGTCGGGTCCAACATGATGATCTGCATGGCGTTCATCCCGCTGATCGGCGTCGGCCCGCTGGCGATCTTCCTGTGGATGCTGCGCTATGGCGCGCCGGCGCGTCCCGTGCTGGCCGGCGCGGTCGCCGGCCTGCTCGCCGGCGGGCTGGCGGCGACCTTCTATGCGGCGCATTGCTTCGACGATTCGCCGCTGTTCGTCGCCACCTGGTACACGATCGCAATCGCCTTTCTGGCCGCGCTCGGCGCGATCGGAGGCCGGTTCTTCGTGCGCTGGTAAGGCCGCGCAACCGATCCTTAATCATGTCGGAAATTGTTTGCCGGTTGACCGGCCAGCCGCTGCCGTGGGTGCAACCATTCCTTAAAATCGATCGGCGAAGGTTCTATCGGAACGTGCAGACGCAGGGGTGGAACGCATTGTGAGGCGGTTGAACTGGAAGGCTCTTCGGGCGGAAAGGTATGCCGCGCCGGGGCTGGTGACGGCCAGCGTGATCGCCACGGCCACTGCCGTCCTGTCGCCGCGGCTGGAACTTGGCGCCGAGACGCTGAAACTCTGCCTCCAGCTCTCGATTGCCATGGCGGCAGGCGCGGTGTTTCTCGCGGCAATGTTCATCCGGCAGATCGCCGACGACCGCCGTCAGATCGCCGAGAGCGAGCAGCGCTTCCGCCGGGCTATGGAAGACTCGGCGATCGGCGTCGCCATCGTCGGTCTCGACGGCCGCATCCTGCAGACCAATCCCGCCTTTGCCGCCATGCTCGGCTACAGCCGCGCGGAAATCGAGGCGCTGACCTTCTTCCAGATCACCCATCCCGAGGATCTACAGATCGGAAGGGAGACGATGCTCGCTCTCAAGGATGGCAAGATCGATTCCTTCCATTTCGAAAAGCGCTACCTCAAGAAGGACGGAACGCCCGTGTGGGCGCAGCTTGCCGGATCGGTGATCCGCGAAGAGGAAACCGATCGCCCGCTCTATCTTGTCTCCCAGATCGAGGATATCGACGCACGCAAGCAGGCGGAGGCGCGCATCGCCGAAGCGGAGACCCGCTGGAATTTCGCGCTGACCAGCGCCGGGCAAGGCGTCTGGGACCTCGACATGCGCAAGGGCGGCACGACCTATTCCACGACCTGGGCGAACATGCTGGGCTATGCGGATGGCGAAATGGACGGCGACCCGGATCGCTGGCTGACGATGATCCATCCCGACGACCGCGCCCTGGTGGCCGAAGCGGACCGGGCGCATCTAGCCGGCGAAACGCCGTACTTCGAGGCGGAGTTCCGGATGCGTCACAAGGATGGCCACTGGATATGGATCCTCGACCGCGGCAAGGCGATCGAGCGCGACAGCGAGGGAAAGCTCATCAGGGCCATCGGCAGCCTGACCGACATCACCCAGCGCAAGGAGGCCGAAGCGCGTCTCATGGTCTCGGCGGCGATGCTGGCCGACGAGAAGGAGCGTCTCAGGGTCACCCTGCAATCGATCGGCGACGCGGTGATCTGCACGGATGCCGCCAACCGCATCACCTTCATGAATCCGGTGGCCGAAAAGCTGACGGGCGTTGCCGCCGCCGAGGCGCTGGGCAAGACTCTCGGCCACATCTATTGGGCGGTCGACGAGGAAACCGGGCAGCGGATCGGCATGGCACGGCCCGCGGCCGGCAGCCTGGGCCCCATCGACCAGAACAGCCGCGCCGTGCTGATCCGTCGCGACGAAACGCGCTGCAGCATCCGCCAGGTCGTGTCTCCGATCATGAACGACCGCCACGAGTTCTGCGGGCTGGTCATCGTCTTCCAGGATTTTACCGACGCGCGAGCGCTGCAGCGCCAGCTGGCCTATGCCGCGGCCCACGACGCGCTGACCGGATTGGCCAACCGCCCGAGCTTCATCCAAACCATGGAAGGGCTGATCGATCAGAGCCTGCGAGACGGCAGCGCCCATCAGTTCATGTTCATCGACCTCGACCATTTCAAGGCGGTGAACGACACCGGCGGCCACGCCGCGGGCGATGCGCTGCTGAAGCGCGTCGCCGACGCAGTGCGCAGCGTGCTCGGCCCCGAGGACATCGTCGCACGCCTTGGCGGCGACGAGTTCGCGGTCATCCTGAAGTCGGGATCGTCCGCCGGTGGCGAGAGCGCGGCGCGGTCCATCATCGACGCCATCCGCAACTTGAACTTCAAGTGGGACGGACGCCCGCATTCGATCGGCGCCAGCATCGGGCTGGCGCCGATCCGCGCCGGCTGCGGCGAGGTGGACGAGATCATCGCCCGCGCGGATGCCGCCTGCTATGTCGCCAAGGCGGCAGGACGCGGATGCGTCTCGGCGGCGCCGGACGAGGCCATCAGCGAAAGCCTCGCGCCGACACCGCTTGCCGTGGCCTCCTGAGGGGAAGCCGAGCGAAGATCAACGCGTCGGAACCGGATGTTCACCGCGATAGTCGTAGAAGCCGCGACCCGTCTTGCGGCCGAGCCAGCCGGCCTCGACGTATTTGACCAGCAGCGGACAGGGGCGGTATTTCGAATCCGACAGGCCCTCATGCAGCACCTGCATGATCGACAGGCAGGTGTCCAGGCCGATGAAATCGGCGAGCTGCAGCGGTCCCATCGGGTGGTTGGCGCCAAGCTTCATGGCCGTGTCGATGGCATCGACCGTGCCGACGCCTTCGTAAAGCGTGTAGATCGCCTCGTTGATCATCGGCAGCAGGATGCGGTTGACGATGAAGGCCGGGAAATCCTCCGAAACGGTAATCGTCTTGTCCAGCTGCTTTACGAAGGTCTTGGCCGCCTCGAAGGTCTGGTCCTCGGTGGCGATGCCGCGCACCAGCTCGACCAGCTTCATCACCGGCACCGGATTCATGAAATGGATGCCGATGAAGCGCTCGGGCCGGTCGGTCTGGGCGGCAAGGCGGGTGATCGAGATCGACGAGGTGTTGGTCGCCAGGATCGCTTCCGGATTGAGCTGCGGGCAGAGCTGGGCGTAGATCTTGCGCTTGATCGTCTCATCCTCGGTCGCCGCCTCGATCACCAGATCGGCAGCGGCAAGGTCGGCCATCGTTGAGGCCGACGAGATGCGCGCCATCGCCTCGTTACGGGCCTTCTCCTCCAGCTTTCCGGACCCGACCTGGCGCGCCATGTTGCCGCTGATGGTGGCAATGCCTTTCTCGATGCGGTCGGATGAGACGTCGTGAATGAGGACCTTGTAGCCGGCCAGCGCCGAAACATGGGCGATGCCGCCCCCCATTTGGCCCGCACCGACAATGCCGATCGTCTCGATCTTGCTCATTACCCCGATCCCGTCTGGAGCATTTCCGCTTCTTCGAAGCGAAGAAACGCTGCCTTGTTGTTTCCCGCAATTCCAGACGCAAAACCGCTGCGCCGTTTTGCTGAAATTGCATTCATTGTCTGTCGCAATTCCGGGCGGAAAACCGCCACGCATCTTTCCCGGAATTGCTTTGTGCCTTCATGGCCTCTTTTTGTGCAGTGCAAACTAAAAGGGCGGGGCGACTTCGTCTACCCCACCCTTTGGATTTTAATATGCCTGAGCAGAAGCCGTCAAAGCGCCTTTTGCAGTTCCGGCAGAATGACGAACAGATCGCCGACGAGGCCGTAGTCGGCAACCTGGAAGATCGGCGCCTCCTCGTCCTTGTTGATGGCCACGATGACCTTGGAGTCCTTCATGCCGGCCAGGTGCTGGATTGCACCGGAGATGCCGACGGCGATGTAGAGGTCGGGCGCCACCACCTTGCCGGTCTGGCCGACCTGCCAGTCGTTCGGGGCGTAGCCGGCGTCGACCGCGGCGCGGGATGCGCCAACGGCGGCGCCGAGCTTGTCGGCGACCGGCAAGATGACTTCCTGGAACTTCTCCGAGGAGCCGAGAGCACGGCCGCCCGAGATGATGATCTTGGCCGAGGTCAGCTCCGGACGGTCGTTCTCGGAGAGCTTGTTCTCGACGAAGGAGGAGAGGCCGGGGTTGGCGACGGCGCCGACCGTTTCGACCGAGGCCGAACCACCCTCCGGGGCGGCCGAGAAGGAGGCGGTGCGCACCGTGATCACCTTCTTGGCGTCGGTCGACTGCACGGTCTGGATGGCGTTGCCGGCATAGATCGGCCGCTTGAAGGTATCGGGCGAGACCACCTCGATGATTTCCGACACCTGGGCGACGTCGAGCAAGGCGGCCACGCGCGGCGCAACGTTCTTGCCCGACGAGGTCGCCGCGGCAATGATCGTGTCGTACGAGCCGGCGAGCGAGACGACGAGGGCCGCCAGCGGCTCGGCCAGACGCTCGGCAAGCTCGTCGGCCTCAGCCAAGAGCACCTTGCGCACGCCCTTCAGCTTGGCGGCGGCGTCGCTTGCTGCCTTGGCGCCCTTGCCGGCAACCAGCACGTCGACATCCGAGCCGATCTGCAGCGCAGCCGACAGCGCCTTGGCGGTCTGGTCGGAAAGGCTTGCATTGTCGTGTTCGGCAATCAGAAGAATAGCCATTGTCTTGTTCCTTTCCCGATCGCTCAGAGCACGCCGGCTTCGTTCTTGAGCTTCTCGACCAGTTCGGCCACGCTCTTGACCTTGACGCCCGCCTTGCGGCCGCCGGGCTCCTCGGTCTTGATCACCTTCAGGCGCGGCTTGACGTCGGCGCCGTAGTCGGCGGGGCTCTTTTCGTCGAGGGGCTTCTTCTTGGCCTTCATGATATTGGGCAGCGAAGCATAGCGCGGCTGGTTCAGGCGCAAGTCGGCGGTGACGATCGCCGGCATCTTCAGCTGCACCGTCTGCAGACCGCCATCGACCTCGCGCGTCACCTTGGCATGGTCGCCGGCGAGTTCCACCTTGGAAGCGAAGGTACCTTGCGCCCAGCCGAGCAGCGCCGCCAGCATCTGGCCGGTCTGGTTCGAGTCGTCGTCGATCGCCTGCTTGCCGAGGATGACGAGACCGGGCTTCTCGGCCTCGACCACGCCCTTCAGGACCTTGGCCACGCCCAGCGGCTCGGCCTGCTCGTCGGTCTTGACCAGGATGCCGCGGTCGGCACCCATGGCGAGCGCGGTCCGCAGCGTTTCCTGCGCTTGCTGCGGACCGATCGAAACGACGACGATCTCCTCGGCCTTGCCGGCTTCCTTCAGGCGGATCGCTTCCTCGACGGCGATCTCGTCGAACGGGTTCATCGCCATCTTGACGTTGGCAAGTTCGACGCCAAGGCCATCGGCCTTCACCCGAACCTTGACGTTCGCATCCACAACCCGTTTCACGGGCACAAGGATCTTCATTTCCTGTCACCTCTCCTGAGATAGTCGGCGCGCTATAGCAGCGTGCGCCTGGTCAGAGTTGTCGAAAGCCGACATTGCGGGCGAAATATCCGTCCGGTGGTGGCGTTTCCGTAGTTGCGGCAATCCGGCGCGTCAATATCCCACAGCGCACTCAAATCGGTTCAGTCCTGGGGGGAAACTGATCCACGGCCCCATTGCGGCTTCGGCTGCGCGGCACTGCCGGCATTCGCGGTGGGTTCGGTCGGAACGGGGGCCTGCTGGATCTTCGGCGTGGGCTCGGGCTCACCGTCGGCACCGGCCAGCAGCGGCACGCCGCGGCTGCGCAGCACCAACACCAGGATGGAGCCGGCGACGATGCCGCCGATGTGGCAGGCCCACGAAACCCGGTCCTCGCCGCCCGCGACAAACATCACGATCTGGAACAGGATCCAGAGGATGAGCGGAATGAAGGCGGGAATGCGCAGCGGGATGCGCGCAAAGGCCAACACCCAGACCTTCACCCTCGGATAGAGGATCAGGTAGGCGGCGACCACGCCGGCAATGGCGCCCGAGGCGCCGATCAAGGGCACCTGCGAATCCCAGGCCACCAAGCCCTGGAAGAAGGCGCCGGCGACCGCGCAAGCGAGATAGAAGATCAGGTAGCGGATGTGGCCGAGCGCATCCTCGACATTGTCTCCAAATACCCACAGAAACAGCATGTTGCCGCCGAGATGAAAGATGTCGGCGTGCAGGAACGAGTATGTTAGATAGCTGAGGCTTTCCGGGATGACGACGAATTCGGGAGAGAGCTCGACCTTGTCGTGGACGACGGAGGGAATGAAGCCAAGGCCAAGCACCGCCGCATTGGTGAAGTTCTCGCCGCCGATCGCGGTCGCCAGATAGATCAGCGCGTTCGCCGCGATCAGGCCGATCGTCACATATTGCAGGCGGATGTGGCGCAGCCTGTTGGTATCGTAGAGCGGGATAAACATCGGATCCTCCCGCCACGCAGGACTGTCAGCGGTTCTTGCCGGGAACCCATAGCACGTCGGCATTTCCGTTGTCATTGACCGCGCGGGCGGCGACGAACAGAAAGTCCGACACGCGGTTGATGTATTTGAGCGCCTCGCGGTTGACGTGCTCGGCCGGATCCTGCGCCAGCGCCACCATGATGCGCTCCGCACGCCGCGCCACCGTGCGGGCAAGGTGAAGAGCCGCCGCGGCCGGCGCGCCGCCGTTCAGCACGAAGGATTTCAGCGGCTGCAGGTCCTTGTTGAGCAGGTCGATATCGTTTTCGACGCGCTCGGTCTGCGCGGCGACGATGCGCAACGGCTCATAGTCCAGAGGCTTGCCTTGGTCCGGCACGGCAAGGTCGGCGCCGAGATCGAAAAGATCGTTCTGGATGCGCGCGAGCATGGCGTCGATGACCGGATGCTGCCCCCCGGTGTGCAGGCGCGCCATGCCGATGCAGGCATTGGCCTCGTCCACCGTACCGTAAGCATCGACCCGCAGGTCGGATTTCAGCCGGCGCTCGCCGCTGCCAAGTCCGGTGGTGCCGTCGTCGCCGGTGCGCGTGTAGATCTTGTTGAGCTTGACCACGCCTTCCTCTTTCGCGTCATTTGCGGCTGAAATACACCGTCAGCATGATCAGCACCAAGGCTACGAATTGCAGCAGCACGCGGGCCTGCATCAGCTTGTTCGAGGTCATGCCGGACCCGCCGCGCATCATGTTGATGAGCCCCCGGATCAGCACGATGACAACGGCGACCATGACGACGATGGCCAGGATGTTGAAGACGGTTGCCATGGGCGGGCTCCAGTTCGGTTTCGGTCAGGCTCGCCTGGCGAGCACGCGGTAGAGCGCTGAAGCCGGCAGGATGCGCTTGAGCAGCACGCCGATTCTGGCCGGCACGGTTACCACATAGTGTGGGCGAGGGCGCTGCGACAGAAGCGCGTGGCGCAAGGCGGCATGGACCACCTCCGGTCCGGCCTTCAGCCGCGAGACGCTGCCGCCGGCGCGCAGCCGGGCCAACTGCGCCTGATAGTCGGCGTGGTGGACCGAGTTCTCGACATCGATGTTCTTCAGGAACCAGGCCAGGCCGTTGCTGGCGATCTTCGATGTCACCGGACCCGGCTCGATCAGCGAGAGGTGGATACCGCTGCCTTCAAGCTCCTGGCGCATGCACAGCATCAGGCCTTCGACGGCATGTTTCGATGCCGAATACGCACCGCGAAAGCGCACAGGGGCCAGGCCGAGGATCGAGGAGCAATGGACGAGCCGCCCGTGACCCTGGCGGCGCATGATCGGCACGATGCGGCGGGTGAGGTCGTGCCAGCCGAAGAAGTTCGCTTCGAACTGCTCGCGCAGCGCCTCGACCGGCAGGTCCTCGACCGCGCCCGGCTGCGCGTAGGCGCCGTTGTTGAAAAGCGCGCCGAGCGTGCCGCCGGTGCGCTCCAGCACGCCATCGACGAAGGCGGCGATGGAATCAGCCTCGCGATAGTCGAGATAGAAGCCCTCGATCCCGTCCCCTCGAGGGCGGCAATGTCGGCCGGCTTGCGCGCCGTGGCGAACACGCGCCAGCCTTCCGCCTTCAAGGCGCGCGCGCAATAGGCGCCTATTCCGGAAGAGGCGCCGGTGACGATAATGGTGCGCAACTCTTTCGCGGAGGGAATCGTGGTTTCACCTGGGGTTGCCATTTGCCGCAATCACTTCCCATATTCGCGGCGTCGACACAATTGAGCGGAGCGCGGGTCCTTGCTCAGGAATATCGTAGCAGTCAAGCGCGTGCTCTACGATGCGATCGGCCATTTCAACACTGACGACGGCTGGGCGATGGCCAGCCATCTGGCGATCACCTCGCTGATGGCGCTGTTTCCGTTCCTGATCTTTGCGACCACCCTGGCAAGCTTTCTCGGCGCGCGCGCCTTCGCCGACACGGCCGTGCACCTGGTCTTCGACACCTGGCCGGAGCAGATCGCCAAGCCCATCGCGCGCGAAGTGCAGAACGTGCTCACCGTGCGTCGCACCGATCTTCTGACTTTCGGCGTGCTGCTTGCTGCCTACTTCGCCTCGAACGGCATCGAGGCGCTGCGGACGTCCCTCAACCGCGCATACCGAATGACCGAGACGCGCGGCATCATCCATCGGCGGGTGCAGAGCATCATCTTCGTGCTGATCGCGACGGCCTGCTTCCTGGCCGTCAGCGTGCTCCTGGTGTTCGCGCCGCTGCTGGCGCGGCTGGCGGAAGCGCATTTCGAATGGATCAGGCCCTATATGGGCACGATCACCATATGGCGCTACGTGATCGCCTCGACGGTCATCATCATCGGCCTGTTTTCGGTGCATATCTGGCTGCCGGCCGGCAAGCGCCGCTTCGTCTCGATCGTTCCCGGCATCGTGTTCACGCTGGTCGCCTGGCTGGCCGGCTCGACCATCTTCGCCACCTATCTCGACCATTTCTCATCCTATGTGACGACTTATGCCGGGCTCGCCTCGATCATGATCGCGGTGGTTTTCCTCTATATCATCTCGGCCATCTTCATCCTCGGCGGCGAGCTCAATGCCGCCATCAGCCGCTATCTCGAGGCCCGTGCGCGGGTCGGTTGAGTTGAGGAGCTGAGGAACTGAGGAACTGAGGAACTGAAGAACTGAAGCACTGAAGAAGAACAAAGCGCCAGTCATTGTCGCCTTTTTCTCCAATTCCTCAGTTCCTCAGTTCCTCGGTTCTTCAATTCCTCTTTTGCTCTCGCCTGCCCCGCCGTCGCCAGGCCGACGCCCAGCGTGGCGATCGCCATGCCGACGATCTGCAGCAGATTGAGCTGTTCGCCGAACAGGACCCAGGCGATGACGGCGGTGACCGCCGGAACCAGGTAGAAAAGGGACGCCACCTTGGACATCTCGCCGTCGCGGATCATCACCATCAGCAGGAAGATGGCGCCGATCGACAGCACCAGCACCAGCCATGCCATGGCAAAGATCAACTCGCCGTTGAGCGTGATGGTGCGCGTTTCGAAGGCGAGCGAGCCCAGGATCATCAGGGCGGAGCCGCCGACATATTGCCACATCGTGGCCGCCACCAGGTCGCCGCCTGAGGCAAAACGCTTCTGCCAGATGGTGCCGGCGCTCATGCCGAGCACCGAGACGAGCGAAGCCGTCAGCGTCGCGGCGGTGACGCCGCCGCCGATGGCGCCGAGCTTCGGCCAAAGCACAATGACCACGCCGACCAGCCCGACCGCGAGGCCGGCCCAATGGCGGGGCAGGATCGCCTCACCCAGGAATTTTCCGGCGAGCACCGCCGTGATCAGCGGCTGAAGGCCGACGATCAGCGCCGAGAACCCGGCCGGCATGCCGCGGTGAATCGCCCAGAACACCGCGCCGAGATAGACGCCATGCATGAGGACGCCGGCGGTGGTGGCGTGCAGGGCCTCGGCGCGGGTCGCCCTGCGCGAACCGAGCGCGACCGTCAGGGCGGCGAGCAGGATCGCCGCCAGCACGAAACGAATGGAGAGGAAAGTGAAGGGCTCGGCCCATGGCATAGCATAGCGAGCGCCGATGAAGCCGGTTGCCCACAGGACGACGAAGGAGGCGGGGATGAACCGCTTGATGCTTTGCATTTTCGGGATAGGCCTGGCCGCAGTGAAGAGATGATGATGGCAATTGCTCTAATGCCGATCATTTCGGCAAGCAAAATGAAATGGTTGATCCATAAGCTCATTAGAATTCAACAGATGGTGCCAACGGGGGCATGGCGTTGAGAAACGCCATGGAGCAAGCATGCTTTTGCATCTCGACTCGACTTGGTTGCTGTTCGCGGTTGCGTCGGTGGCCGTCTTCGGCTTCTTCTTCGGCACCGCGCTCGATGCCATCATGAAAGAAGACGGTTTCGGCTCGACCGGCAACACGCTGCTCTTCACGCTGGGCTTCTTCGTTGCTGTCATCGTCGCCAATGAACATGGCATCAGCCTGAGGGACCTCAGACTTGCGGTTGCCTGGGGATTGAGCGGCGCCTTCGCCTTCATCAGCGTGACGGCGCTGATCAAGGCCGGGCTGGCGCGCCTCTAAGGCAACTCCAGAAAACGGGCGAAGCGGTTTTCCGTGCGGAATTGCCTCAAAACAGTGAGATAGAGCGGTTTCCCGTTTCCTGAAACGGCGAACTGCGCCAATCAAAGCCCGACCAGCCGCTTGACGTCCTGCGCAGACACGCCCGCCTGCCGGAGCGCGGCAAGGCCGGTATCCTTCAGACTCTTGCCCAGCTTCCTGCCGTCCGGCCCGAGGATCAGGCGGTGATGGAAATAGCGTGGCGGCCACAGGCCGAGCAGTTCCTGCAGCAGCCGCTGGACGCCGGTCGCGGAATAGAGGTCCTGCCCGCGCACGACATGGCTGACACCCTGCAGCGCGTCGTCGAGAACGACGGCGAGGTGATAGCTGGTCGGGATGTCGCGGCGGGCCACGATGACGTCACCCCAGACTTGCGGTCTCGCTTCGACGATTTGCGTCGTGCTCATGGTTTCGTCGTTGAATTCGGTCCACGACAGGTGAGGTGAGGCGCGGGCCACGGCCGCTTCGATGTCCAGCCGCCAGGCGAATGGCATGTTCTCGGCAATGCGGCGCTTGCGCTCCTTGACCGGCAAAGCCTTGTCCAAAGAAGGATAGAGCGGCACGCCATCGGGGTCGCGCGGCCAATCACGGCCCTGCTTTTCGGTCTCGGCAATGAAGGCGCGGATCTCGCCTCTGCTCATGAAGGCAGGATAGACCAGTTCTTCGGCGATCAGCCGGTCGAGCACGGTGCCATATTCGGCGAAATGCTCCGACTGGCGCCGAACCGGCTTCTCCCAGGCCAGCCCCAGCCATTCCAGGTCGCGAAAAATGCCGGCCTCGAATTCCGGCGTGCAGCGGGTGACGTCGATGTCCTCGACGCGCAGCAGCAGGCGCCCGCCCGCTCGCGCCGCCATCTGCTGGTTGAGCAGCGCCGAATAGGCATGGCCGAGATGCAATTCGCCATTGGGGCTCGGCGCGAAGCGGAATGTCAGCAGTGTCATGTCCAAGGCGGCATTCGGGTTGTCAGGCGCTTCAGCCGGTTGATAGTTTTGGAAACGGTCTCCAGCCATCAATTGCCACTTCGCGGGCGCCCTGGGAACAAGCAACGTGCAACGCATCGCCTCGCTCGACGACATTGCGGCAGGGCTGGACGCGCTCTGCCGCATCGATCCGAGACTGGAGCAGGTGCGCGACAGGGCGGGCGAAGTGCCGCTCAGGCTGTCGGAGCCGGGGTTCGGCAGCCTCGCCTCGATCATCGTCTCGCAACAGGTGTCGCGCGCCAGCGCCGACGCCATCTTCGGCCGGCTGACCAAGCTGGTCGATCCGTTGACGCCGGAAGGGATTCTGTGCGCCGGCGAAGACATATTTCGCGAGGCGGGCCTGTCGCGGCCGAAACAGCGCGGGCTGATCGCGGTCGCGCAAGCGGTGGCCGGCGGGCTCGATCTCGATCACCTCTGCTCGGTCGATGCCGGCGAGGCGATCTCGGCAATGACAGCGGTGCCCGGCATCGGCCCGTGGACGGCGGAATGCTACCTCCTGTTCGCCGCCGGCCATCCGGATGTCTTCCCCGCGCGCGACGTCGCGCTGCAGAGAGCGGTCGGTCATGCGCTCGGCATCGAGCCGCGTCCACCGGAGAAAATGCTCATCCGGCTGGCCGAATCATGGAGCCCCTGGCGAGGGGTCGCATCGCGGCTTTTCTGGGCCTACTACCGCGAATTGAAGGGCAAAGACGCCGCACCCGTCGAACAAACCGTCAAAAAAGCCTGAAAATCGCGCCTTTTGGACATCTCGGGCGCGTGACAATCCGCTTCACATCCCTGTCATGTCGGGCTTACAGTATCCGCGGCGTTCGGTTCTAGAGCGAAGGAGGCCAACGACGTGACGGTTGCCGTATCTCCGGATGGGCTTCCCGCACTGGTGCTGAATGCGGACTACCGTCCGCTCAGCTATTACCCCTTGTCGCTCTGGTCGTGGCAGGACGCCATCAAGGCGGTCTTCCTCGACAGGGTCAACATCGTCGCCGAATACGAGCATGCGGTCTCCTCGCCGACCTTCTCGATGAAGCTGCCGAGCGTGGTCAGCCTGAAGGCCTATGTGAAGCCGTCGCGGCATCCCGCCTTCACCCGCTTCAATGTCTTCCTGCGCGACCGCTTCCAATGCCAGTATTGCGGCACGACCGAGGACCTGACCTTCGACCATGTCGTCCCGCGCCATCGCGGCGGGGCGACGACTTGGGACAACGTCGTCGCCGCCTGCTCGCCCTGCAACCTTAGAAAAGGCGGCATGATGCCGGCGCAGGCCAAGATGTGGCCGCTGCAGAAGCCGTATCAGCCGACGGTGCACGACCTGCACAACAACGGTCGCCTGTTCCCGCCCAACCATCTGCATGAAAGCTGGATGGATTATCTCTACTGGGATGTCGAGCTGGAGCCGTAGAGTTCGGCACAAATCCGCCATGCTGGCCGCCTGACGCAGCTTTCTGCGCTTCCGGTGCTCACGTACTCAAGTACGCTCCGCTCCGGTTCTCGAAAGCCGCGCCATCCGACTCAGCCTGCCGAATTTTGTCCGAACTCTGCGTCGTGCCACTCAATCGAATTGGCTCAATCGGGCGACAGCGCGCTGCGGAAGGCGACGGCGGCCAGGATGAAGCTGGCGATGGCATTCCAGCCGGCGAGCGACAGGCCAAGGATGCGCAAGGCCGCCTTGTCGCAGGAGGGCGGCACGAACTTGTCGAGGGCATCGAGCACGCCCTTGCCGCCAGTGTCGACCGGGCCCGCGCCCGCGGTGCAATCGGCTGGACCCGGCCACCAGGCCCATTCGACGCCGGAGTGATAGACGCCGAGATAGAGGCCATAGAGCATCAAGAAGCCGCCGATGGCCAGCAGCCCGCGCGTCACCCAGGCCGGCGCGCGCAGCACGGACGCGATCACCGCCACCACCATCAGCGGCGCGCCGATATAGTAGGGCGTGCGCTGCTCCAGGCAGAGATGGCAGGGGATGTAGCCGCCGATATATTGGAACGCGAGCGCCGAACCGACGGTCGCCGCCATGGCGACGGCAAGAAACAGTGCGGCGCGCGTCTGCTGGTTCGCGGTGTCGGCAGTCATCGTCGCTGTCATCGGTTTCGGTCCGTTCGTTACGCTTACGCGTGGGCGTATCTGACGAGCATATAGAGCAAAATAAGGGCAGCGGCGCCGGCGCCGACAATCAATCCCAAACGCTTTTCGATGAACTCCTTGATCGACTCGCCATAGCGGCGCAGCAGCCACGCGAGCAGCAGGAAACGGGCGCCGCGCGCCACGATGGCCAGCCCGATGAAAAGCAGGAGATTGACGCCGATGACGCCCGACAGGATCGTCACCACCTTGATCGGCGGCAGGTGGGCGGCGCCCGAAGTGATCAGCATCAGGATGATGAAGCCGACGCCCGACGAGGTCCGCAACTGCTCGAACTCATCATATTTGCCGTAGAATTCCAGGATCGGCTTGGCGACCGCCTCGTAGGCATAGTGGCCGATGAACCAGCCGGCGACGCCGCCGAGCACCGAGGCGACCGTTGCGACAAGCGCATAGCGATAGGCGCGCTCGGGCTTGGACAGGGCCATCGGCAGATAGAGCACGTCGGCCGGCACCAGGAAGACGGAGCTTTCGACGAAAGCGATGACGGCCAGCCACCATTCGGCCGATTTGCGCGCCGCCAGCGACAGGGTCCAGTCGTAAAGTCCGCGAAGCATCGGCTCTCCTAATGCGGTTGACGCAATTCCGGACGGAAAACCGCCGCGCACTTTTCCTGCAATTGCTCTGGTCGCCCGACAACACTGCCGTGGTTTTCGGCCACCGGCAGGCACGAAACAAGCACCCAAAGCGCCGCAGCCAGGCTTTCGCCGGGGCAGCCCAATAGCTCGCCTGTCTAGAAAGATTCTCCGCGCCGGACAATGGCGATGCCGTTTTCAAACCGAATGACGGGGCATCCGGTGCGATTGGCGCTGGCAAATCGGCAACGGGCCAGTTGACGAAGACCCGTCCGACCGTATAGTCCGCGCCCATCCAGGCCGCCCGGCCTGAGCCCCTATGGCGGAATTGGTAGACGCGCTCGACTCAAAATCGAGTTCCGCAAGGAGTGCTGGTTCGATCCCGGCTAGGGGCACCACCCTTCGCTCTCCGAGCTTCGGGTGGCAGGCCACTCAAAGATGGTTAGACTGCGATGCCTTGGTGCAGGACCGTCGACGGATTTGATCCAGCGACGTTCGTGGATCAGCAATCCTAAGCCGGCGCCCTGGTCGCCACTTTACCGTCGCCAGAAGTCGCGATGCGCAGCGAGAAGCTCGTCCTCAATTTCGGGGAAGGGGCCGTGAACCTCGATCTTCTTCTGGCCAGAGCCAAGCACGACGCGCGAGGGCAGGCTCATCGTCGGGTTTTCGGGATGGTCGCCGGTCAGCGCGAGAAGCTTGCTCTCCTCGTAGCCGTAGACCAGCCGGCCGATGTTCGCCCAGTAAAGCGTTCCGGTGCACATCGCGCAGGGTTCACCGGTCGAGACCAGGGTGCAGGTCCAGAGAAACTCCGGCGAATAGGCATCCGCCGCGCGCCGCGCGAGTTCGGTCTCGGCGTGATGCACCGTGTCGATATTACCCTGGCGCATGAGGATCGCGCCGTCGGGCCCGACCAGCACCGCACCGAATGGGTGATGGCCATGCGCGACCACGCCGCGGGCAACGGCATCGGCCGCGAAAAGGTGAGCGATCATCTGGTCGCGCGTCATATCGCCCAGCCTAAGGCGCGTGAGGCCGCATGGGAAGGGGCGGGCAAGTTATCTCGATACGAATCTGTTCGGGGCCATAGCCGGGCGCCACGCCTTGCGCGGCCAAGGCCGCAGTCGCAGGATCGACGTTCGATTTGAGAGTCGTCATGGACCCTGCCTGCGGCTCGTTCTAAACATTCCTCGTCGCTTGATTTCAGAGGAGGCGCTGCATGGACCGGCTCACTGGCGGTTGCCTGTGCGGCAATGTGCGGATTGTGGCGTCGGGACGCCCATACCGGGTCTGCATCTGTCACTGTCTCGATTGCCGCAAGCATCATGGGGCGCTTTTTTATGCCGCCGCGGTATTCCCGCAGGATGCGGTGACGGTCGAAGGCGAGACCCGCGACTATGCCGGGCGGTTCTTCTGTCCGCGCTGCGGCTCGTCTGTTTTCGCACGCACGGCGAACGAGATCGAAGTGCACCTGGGATCCCTGGACGCCCCTGACCAGTTGAAGCCGACCTATGAAAGCTGGACCATCCGTCGCGAGTCGTGGCTGCCGCCATTTCCGGTCGCGACGCAATACGAGCGCGACCGCGACGCCGCGAGTCCGTTCGAGCCCTAGTGCGGTTCAGCTTTTCACAGAATCGCTGACCGCTCTAAGTTCTTGATTTTGCGCAATTCCGGACGGAAAACCGCTACGCACTTTTCCTGGAATTGCCCTAGGTCGCATCATTTTCCGCGTCGGAGCCGGCGCGTCACTCCGGAAGGCCGGCCTTGCGGAAGCCGTCGACGAAATGCTGCTGCGTGGCGGCATCGCGGAACGGCTCGGTCCAGACCCAGTGGCTGGTGGTGAAATGCGGGTTGGCGACGAGGAACATCTCGACCTCCGCGCGGGCCTCGTCGAGCCGGCCGAGCTGGGCAAGGCTTGCCGCCAGGAAACGGCGCGAGCTTGTGCGATAAGTCTCGTCCGTGCGCAGCGTCTCGATGGCGGCTTCGTAGTCGTGGGCCGCATATTGCGCCGCGCCGAGCGTCAGATAATACCAGCTGGCCGGATAGGGGTTCAGCCGGAACGCCTTGCGAATATGCTCGAGGCCTTCATCAACATGTCCGGCCAGGACCACGATGTCGGACAGTGTCGCCCAGATGTCAGCCTCGTTCGGGTCGAGCTCGATCGCCCTGGCGAACTCGGCATCCGACTCCTCGAAGCGGCGTTCATATGCAAGCAGGTTGGCGAGCACCCAGCGGCAGCCGGCATCGTTGGGATCGATCGCCACGGCCTTGTGCGCCAGCTCCAGCGCGATACTGCGGTTCGGCTCAACGGGTTCCCCCCAGTGCACCCATGACATCCAGTGGTTCATGGCAAGCCAGCGATAGGCCTCGGCGTAGTCCGGGTCGAGCGACACCGCGCGCGTCAGCAGCAGATGCGCTTCGCGGGCCGACTGCGGCGAGTCGTCGATCAGCTTGCGGGCCCGCACGCAGAGATCGTAGGCTTCGAGATTCCTGGGCCGATTGCGCGGCGGCGGCGCGCGCAGCCGGCCAAGCAGCGCCTCCACGATCTTGGCCGTCACCTCGTCCTGGACGGCGAAGATATCCTCGAGGCTGCGGTCGAAGCGCTCGGCCCACAGATGTTCGCCGCTCACCGCATCGACCAGCTGGGCATTGATGCGCACGCGCCCCGCGGCGCGTCTGGCACTCCCCTCCAGCAAGTAGCGAACGCCAAGGTCCTCGGCTATCCTGCGCACGTCCATGGCCCTGCCTTTGTAGGCAAAGGCCGAGTTGCGGGCGATGACGAACAGGCCGCCGATTCTGGACAGGTCGGTGATCAGGTCCTCGGTCAAGCCATCGGCGAAGGATTCCTGCTCGGGATCGTTGCTGAACGCAACGAAGGGCAGCACGGCTATCGACGGCTTGTCGGGCAGCGCCAAGGGTTTTCGCTTCGTGCCCCCGTCGCGCTGTTCGATCGCCCCCGTGAAGCGGTAACCGACGCGCGGAACCGTGGCGATCCACTCACCGCCATCGGCGGCCGGGCCAAGCAGCTTCCTGAGCTGCGCGATCTGAACGGTGAGGTTGCCTTCCTCGACGGCCGTGTCCGGCCACGCGGCATCCATCAATTCGGCCTTGCCGAGGATTTCGCCGGGCCGCGCTACCAGCGCCGAAAGCAACTTCAGCCCCCGGTAGCCGGC
Organism: Mesorhizobium sp. M3A.F.Ca.ET.080.04.2.1; assembly: GCF_003952525.1. Taxonomy (NCBI): domain Bacteria; kingdom Pseudomonadati; phylum Pseudomonadota; class Alphaproteobacteria; order Hyphomicrobiales; family Phyllobacteriaceae; genus Mesorhizobium; species Mesorhizobium sp. M3A.F.Ca.ET.080.04.2.1. The sequence continues at coordinate 4,461,454 of NZ_CP034451.1, forward strand.
GGCAACGGGAACATCATTCCGAAGCAGCGTTCCCGCATCCGGATCAAGCACAAACGGACCAAAGGCAAAGCGCGATCCCTGCATACGGGGCATCTATAGCCAATTTGGAAGTTTTGAGAACTATTTGGGAGCGCTTAATTACGGCGCCGTCTGCATGCTTCAGAATTCAACCTCTTTCAGATCGGAGGCCTCCGGGCCCGTATGGAGGTTGCCATGAATGATACCTGCACCCTGGCGTCAGCCCCGCATCAGGCAGCGCGGACCGGAACGCCCGCGGCACGGCCCTCGCGCCGGCGCAACACCCTGGCCGCCCTGCGAAGCATCATCGCGTCCTGGCGCGCGCGGGCCTATTTCCGCCGGGATCTCAAGCGGATGTCGGAGACCAATCCGCATCTGATCGACGATATCGGCCTGACGAGAGAGCAGGCCGAGGAGGAGATCGCCAAGCTGCCCTTCTGGCAGCGGTAGAGCGGTTCACCGCTTCATGGAAATGGCAAGCAGGCCAGCGCCGGATGCCATCGCCTGCGCAAGGCTTCTCATCTAGCGCCTTTTCAGCAGGCTCCGCATGCGGTTGCGCAGGAGACGCGCCATGTTGCGGGTCTCGCGGTAGAGATGCAGTTGCGATGCGGCCTGGCGGGTCTGGCGGTCGGCGTCGGGCGTCAGTCCGACGACCAGCGTGCCGAACGGCTTGCGCTCGCTCCACAGGCGGCTCATCACCGGGTGGTCGGGCACCGCGCAGGAATCGCTCATCACGATGTTGGGATCGTCGAGGTGCTGCTTTGTCACCTCGATCATCAGCAGCGTGCCGGGCGAATAGGCGGACAACGTCTCGTCATAGGCCGTCTTCCAGGTGTATGCGACACCCGCCTCGACGAAGACGATGAGGCAGGCGACGGTGCGGCCGTCGAGCGTCAGCGAATGGATGCGGCACATGTCCTGCTCGGCCAGCCCGTGCACGGCTTCGCGGGCGAAGGCGGCGCGATAGCGGTCGATCGCCATGGCCGTGCGTTCCCGCCCTTTCCAGCCGGCGGCCTCAAGGGTCAGGAAGCTCTCGATGGCGTGGCGGATCTCCTCCGGCCCGCGCGCCACCTCGTGCTCGAGCTTGCCGAGATCGGCAAGGCGGCGCTTCAGCCGGCGGAACTCACGGTAATGGTGCGAGCGCAGCGAGGCTTTGAGGTAGTCCTCGCCGTCGGCGTCGCTTTCGAGCACCGGCCGCTCGATCCTGCCGGTGGTGACCAGGGTCAGTCCGCGGCTGTCGGCAAAGGAGGTCAACAGGCTCGCCACCGGGCCGTCCAGCCTGATGTCCGGCAGCACGAAGACCTTCGGCAGCTTGAGATGCGGCCGCGAAAGCATCGCGAAGAAATCCTCGATGACTTCCACCGGGTCGTCGCGGTCGACGAGCGGCGTGCCGAGCGGGCCGAACGGGCTCGACCAGGTGCGCATGACGGGGACGCCGAGGGGGATGCCCGGGCGCTCGACCGAGAACGGCACCAGAAGCCGCAGCCGGCTGCGGAACTCGTCGCCGTCGCGGATCACCGCCAGCCGCACCTCGCGATCTTCCAGCCGCGGCATGGCGGGCGCCAGGAAGCGCGGGTTGAAGAAGACGTTGGGCTCGATCGTGCGGGTACAGAGATAATCGAGCTCGTCGACCAGATCGAAGCCGGCCGATGCCGGATAGATGGCGAGCTTACGCTCGGGCCGGTTGTTGGCGAAGAGCTCGATATGGGCGGGATCGACCTCGCGCGCCAGGCCGGCAAGGCCGGACACCATGGCGCCGGCGGGGCCGCCGCTGGTCTCCTCGAGCAACGGGACGGCGGCCATCAGGCAGTTTCCTTCTTTGCAGGCACGAAGACCGCCATGACGATGCCGAGCTTGCGCCAGACGGTGAAGGACAGTGCGCTCGCCTCGAAGACCATGGCCAGGCTGGTGGCGATCGCGGCGCCCCACAGGCCGAAGAACGGGATCAGCATCACGTTGAGGCCGATGTTGAGGGCGAGCGTCATGGCATAGACGGCGGCGCAGATGTTCTGGTTGCCGCTCATGGTGAGCAGGCTCTCGCACGGGCCGACGGCGGCGCGCGCCACCACGCCGAGCACGAGCAGGAAGAGCAGCCGATAGCCGGCCGTGAATTCGGGGCCGAACAGCACCAGCATCGGCTCGCCGAGCACCAGGACCAGCAGCGCCATCGCCAGCGAGGGCCAGAAGGTCCAGGACACCGTCTCGCGGGCGAAAGCGGCGAGGCGTTCGGGCTCGCCATGGGTGAATTGCGCATAGCGCTGGGCAACGCCGGCCTTGACGGCGAAATAGACGAAATGCACCAGGGCAAGCGTCTTCACCGTGGCGAAATAGACGGCCACGTCATTGGGATCGAGATAGGCGCCGACCATCAGCACGTCGGCATTGGTGAGCAGGAAGAAGAAGCTCTCGACCAGAAAGATCGGTAGCGACACCAGGAACCACCGGCCGAAATGCACGGTCATCGGCCCGGCCGGAACCTTGCGCTGCATGCGCGAGGTGACGCCAATCAGCTGGCCGAGCGTTGTCACGTAGGTGGCGGCGATCGAGGCGAAAATGGCGGTTTTGGCATCGGGCGCGTAGTTCAAGGCGAGCATTGCCGCCATGAAAACCAGGATCAGCACCGGCCGCACCAGATAGGTCGGCGACAGCGCGAACAGCGCCCAGGAATTGGCGCGCGCCAGTCCCTGCAGCAGGTCGCCCATCGCAATCATCGGCAGGCAGATCATGCCGAGGATGAAGGGGATGACGTAGTAGGCCTCGATCCAGCCCGAGCACAGCCACACGCCGAGCGCGCCGAGGCCGGCAATCAGCGTCGAGGCGGCGATCACGAAAAGGCGGCTCGCCAGCACGATGCCGCGCAGCTCGGCCAGCATGCCGCGCTCGCGATATTCCGGGATGAAGCGGATGACGGAAGTGTGGAAGCCGAGGCAGGCCAGGTTGCCAACGATCACCATCGTCACCCAGACCAGCACGAAGATGCCGTATTCGAACGAGCCCATCCAGCGCGCCATCAGCACCTGGCTGACGAAGGCGATGACGGCGCTGACGATGCGGATCGAAAACGCGATCAGCGACATGCGGCCGGCTTGCCCGCGCTCGTCGGCGGTGAAGAGGACGGCGTCGATGCGGCCAAGCAGTGGTCGCATCCGCAGCGCCCAGCGCTGCGGCAGCAACCGCCCGGCAGTCGTCGCCGCGGAAAAGCGCACCCAAAACTCTCCGTTTTCCGCCTCTTTCCAGCGTTCCGGTCTAGCGAAAACCCCTTAAGAAACGGTTGGGTGAGGCTTCGTTCTCCCGCGACGACGCCATAGAGACGGGGAGAAGGAAGAAGGCGTCAGGCGAAGGCGCCGTGGCAGTGCTTGTATTTCTTGCCGGAGCCGCAGGGACAGGCTTCGTTGCGGCCGATCTTGCCCCAGGTCGCCGGGTTCTTCGGATCGCGGTTTTCCGGCGCGACGATGGCGTTCTGGTCCTGGCGGATCAGCAGCGCGGTCTCGCCGCCCTGGAAATCGTCCTCGCCCGTGGTGCCGTCGATGTGGCTGCCGAACATGTCGGGCGCCTCCGGCGGCGGTGCTTCGGCGGCCTGGCGCACCAGCTCGACGCGCATCAGCTGCGCGGTGACGGCCTGGCGCAGATTGCCGAGCATGGCCTGGAACAGCTCGAAGGCCTCGCCCTTGTATTCCTGCAGCGGGTCGCGCTGGGCATAGCCGCGGAAACCCACCACCGAGCGCAGATGATCGAGGTTGACGATGTGCTCGCGCCACAGATGGTCGAGCGTCTGCAGCACCACGGAGCGCTCGACATAGTTCATCACATCCGGGCCGAAGCGCTCGGCACGCTCCTTGGCGGCGGTCTCGGCGGCAGCGGAGATGCGCTCGCGGATGTCGTCCTCTGCGATGCCTTCTTCCTTGACCCACTCCTCGACCGGCAGGTCGAGATTGAGGTACTGCGCCACTTCCTCCTTGAGGCCGGCGACGTTCCACTGCTCGGCATAGGCGTTTTCGGGGATGTTCTTGGCGACGATCTCCTCGATGACGCCTTCGCGCATCTCGGCGATCGTCTCCGACAGGCCTTCGCCGTCCATCAGCTCGATGCGCTGCTCGAACACGACCTTGCGCTGGTCGTTCGAGACGTCGTCATATTTCAGGAGGTTCTTGCGGATGTCGAAATTGCGCGCCTCGACCTTCTTCTGCGCCTTTTCCAGCGCCTTGTTGATCCAGGGGTGGATGATCGCCTCGTCTTCCTTGAGGCCGAGCTTCTGCAGCATGCCGTCCATGCGCTCGGAGCCGAAGATGCGCATCAAATCGTCCTGCAGCGACAGGAAGAATTTCGAGCGGCCAGGGTCGCCCTGGCGTCCTGAACGGCCGCGAAGCTGGTTGTCGATGCGGCGCGACTCGTGGCGCTCGGTGGCGAGCACGTAGAGGCCGCCGGCGGCCAGCGCCTTTTCCTTCAATTGCGCGATGTCGTCGCGGATCTGCTTTTCCCGCGCGTCGCGCTCCGGTCCGGCCGGAACGTCCGCAAGCTCCTCGGCGATGCGCATGTCAGCATTGCCGCCGAGCTGGATGTCGGTGCCCCGGCCGGCCATGTTGGTGGCGATGGTGATGGCGCCCGGCTTGCCGGCCTGGGCGACGATGGCCGCCTCGCGCTCGTGGTGGCGGGCATTCAGTACCTCGAAATTCTTCAAGCCTTCCTTGCGCAGGCGCTCGGCGAGCTGCTCGGACTTCTCGATCGAGGTGGTGCCGACCAGGATCGGCTGGCCGCGCTCGCGGGCGTCGCGGATCTCCTTGATGATCGCCTTGTATTTCTCGTCCACCGTCCGGTAGACCTCGTCGTCCTCGTCCTTGCGGGCGACCGGCAGGTTGGTCGGAACCTCGGTGACTTCGAGGTTGTAGATGTTGGCGAATTCCTCCGCTTCGGTGAGCGCCGTGCCGGTCATTCCGGCGAGCTTCTTGTAGAGGCGGAAATAGTTCTGGAAGGTGACGGAGGCCAGCGTCTGGTTCTCCGGCTGGATCGTGACATGCTCCTTGGCTTCGAGCGCCTGGTGCAGCCCTTCGGAATAGCGGCGGCCGGGCATCATGCGGCCGGTGAATTCGTCGATGATGACGATCTCGCCATTGCGCACGATGTAGTCCCTGTCCTTCTGGAACAGCAGGTGCGCCTTGAGCGCGTTGTTGACGTGGTGGACGATGGCGACGTTCTCGACGTCGTAGAGCGACTCGCCCTTCAGCAGGCCTGCCGCGCGCAGCATGTTTTCCAGCTTCTCGGTGCCGTCCTCGGTGAAGATGGTGGTCTTCTGCTTCTCGTCGACCTCGTAGTCGGCCGGGCCGAGCTTCAGCATGAAGGCGTCGATGGTGTTGTACATTTCCGAACGGTCCTCGAGCGGACCGGAAATGATCAGCGGCGTGCGCGCCTCGTCGACCAGGATGGAATCGACCTCGTCGACGATGGCGTAGGCATGGCCGCGCTGCACCATCTGCGAGCGCTCATACTTCATGTTGTCGCGCAGATAGTCGAAGCCGAGCTCGTTGTTGGTGGCATAGGTGACGTCGGCGCCGTAAGCGGCGCGGCGCTCCTCGTCGGAGAGGCCGTGGACGATGACGCCGACGGTGAGGCCGAGGAACTTGTAGATGCGGCCCATCCATTCGGAGTCGCGCGTCGCCAGATAGTCGTTGACGGTGACGACGTGAACGCCCTTGCCGGCCAAGGCGTTGAGATAGACCGGAAGGGTCGCGACCAGCGTCTTGCCCTCGCCGGTGCGCATTTCGGCGATGCCGCCATTGTGCAGCACCATGCCGCCGATCAACTGCACATCAAAAGGACGCAGGCCAAGCACGCGGCGGGCCGCCTCGCGCACGGTGGCGAAGGCCGGCACGAGCAGATCGTCGAGCGAGGCGCCGTTGGCGAGATCCTGGCGGAATTTTCCAGTGCGGGCCTGCAGCTCGGCATCGGAGAGCGCCCGCATCTCGTTTTCCATGGCGTTGATGGCCTCGACGCGGGGCCGGGTCGCCTTGACGCGGCGATCGTTGGAAGAGCCGAAAACCTTACGGGCGAGACCGCCGAGACTGACCATCCAATGGCCCTTTCGATAGCAATTTTGGTCGTTTGCGACAGGCGCCTGGCGGGCCCATCAAATCCGCGTGAAGGCGGACAAACGCAAAAAGCGCCCGGAAAACGGTTCTGGACGCCAAGTCGTTGGACAGATAAGAGGGGGCTCAACTGATGTCAACGCCGCGTTAGCCCTATGGGCAGCGCCAAATTCCGCCACAATCCGGCTGATCTGGAACCCTTCCGCGCAAGCGATCCGTATTGGCAATCCCCATTGGAGTTTATCTAGATGTCCCTGTCGTTCCGCCGCGTGTCGCTCGCCAGCGTCGGCCTGGCCTTCGGCCTTTCGGCTCTTTCACTCTCGCCCCTGATGGCGCAGGAGACGAAGCCGGCCCAGCCCGACACCGCCGCTCCCGCTGCCGCTCCGGTCGATCCGAATGCGGTGGTCGCAACCATCAACGGCGAGAAGCTGACCGAGGCGGATCTTGCCCTCGCCGAAGGCGAGCTGTCGCAGCAATTCGCGCAGCTGCCGCCGGAACAGCGCCGCGCGGCAGCCCTTTCGGCGGCTATCGAGATCCGCGTCATGGCCAAGAAGGCGATCGACAGCGGCCTCGACAAGGATGCCGATTTCCAGCGCCGCATGGCCTTTTTGCAGCAGCGGGCGCTGCACGGCGAAGTGGTCGAGAAGGACGTTGTCGGCAAGGTGACGGACGCCGAAATCCGCGCGCGCTACGACCAGGAAATCGCCAACACGCCCCCGGTCAACGAAATCCATGCCCGTCACATCCTCGTGAAGACGAAGGAAGAGGCCGAGGCGATCATCAAGCAGCTCGACGGCGGCGCCGATTTCCAGAAGCTCGCCAACGAGCACACCAGCGACCCGAGCGGCAAGACCAGCGGCGGTGACCTCGGCTGGTTCGGTCCCGGACAGATGGTGCCGGAGTTCGACAAGGCGGCGTTTGCGCTGGAGGTCGGCAAATATTCGAAGGAGCCGGTGCAGTCGCAGTTCGGCTGGCACGTCATCAAGGTCGAAGACAAGCGCGCCAAGCAGCCGCCGGCCTTCGACGACGTCAAGGACCAGGCCAAGCAGGCAGTGATCCGCGACAAGTATTTCGCCATGGTCAAGGAGCTGCGCGCGGCGGCCAAGGTCGAAATCGCCGACGCGAAGCTGAAGGCCGCAGTCGAGACGATGGAAAGCGGCAAGTGATTCGCTGCCGATCCAGGTATGTTGCAAAGGGCGCCGTCGGGTGCCCTTTTGATTTCGCGATCAGCGCATCAGCATTGTGCGCGTGATATGACGGACCGATCGTCGCCTCGCCTCCATCGCAGCATCGTGCCCGCAAAGAGCGCGTCGCACGAAGCCGACACGCCCGCAAACGCCGACTCGTCCGGAACGGCCGCCGGATCGATCGCGCTGCGGCGCAAGCCGGCATTGGAGCGGTTTTCGAAAATGTAGCCGGCGGAGCCGACGATGGGAGAGCCGCGCCGCATGATCGCAACCTGGATGGTGAAGGCCGCCTCTGCTGCCCTGTGCGCCATCGATGCCCTCTCCGGCATTCCGTTGCTGGCCACGGCGGCAAGCACGGCCGGCGCCTCGGCCGGGTCGAAGGCGCCGCTGCGCGAATTGACGGTGAACGTCCGGTAGAGGGCGGCCAAGGGTACCGCGCGCAGCGGAGCAAAATCCTGCAACTCGGCCACCGATTCGAAGCGGGCGAATTTGTAGCCGCCTGCGATCTCGACGTTCGCCTTGGCAGCGGCGGCAAAGATGCTGGCGCCGCTGCGGAAATATTCGACCGCGATTGACAGGTCGCCGGACGTTTGCGCATTGAGCGCGAGCGAGGCAAATCCCAGCGTCAGCAGGTTGCGGTCCGCAGCGTTGAGATCGATCAGCCCGGCATGGCCCTGAAGCCGCGTCACGATCGCCAGATCGTTTGTCCTGCAGGCAACAGGTTCGAAATTCAAGGGCAGCTTTGTTTCGGCGCCCTCGCCCAGGCGGGCGGCAAGCACATTGGTGAGGCCTTCGGCAAGCAAGCTGAACCTTTGGACCTGCAGTTCGTTCGCCGCGACGGTGCGGCGGGTCCAGGCGGCCAGGGCGAAGGTGGAGGTGATGGCGGAGACGACGAGGAGGAAGACGAGGACGGCGACGAGGGCGAAGCCGGAGTATTGCGGCTCGCACAAGGCCGTTGAGTTATCGGGCTTTGCCTCGATCACAGTGAATCCCAAGAATAAAAGTGCAGCGTCACCGCAATTCCAGATACCCGAAGTAACGAGGGACCCGTGCTATTATATTGGCAACGGTATTATCTACAAGCACCATATCATCCAAAATCCGAGAATTGAATTGCGATCTCACCCCCATATGACGAATTAATGTAACATATCTTCTGATTGTTATTTCGTATATTATCTTTACAAATATGAATACTTTCATTACCTATGTGAACAAGACCATACAATACTTTCAAAACCTCGTCTGGGATATCATCATTTGGAAAATACACGTACATATCGCCAACGATTGTAAGGCTAGTGAAATTCACAATTCCAACCCTGACGTTACCCACAAATGAGATTCGTCGGGTTTCACCCTCGTATTCAAGCCATACTGTAAAACGGTCTTTGCGCTCCAAATGAAACTCTACAATGACAGCATCGTGAATGTAGCCGCGTACTGTCTTAGGATCGCCGACAAACTCAATATCGTGCTGTTTTTCCATTGGTCAGTCGCTCCTATCGTTATTAGCTTTTGGTGGCGGAGGGTCCGTTGGCTTTGGTAACCTATGAGGGCCACGATCCTTGTGTGTCGGCGGAGTACCGTCTGCCGGCCTGCCCCAATCATGGGAATGATCTCCCGTTCCCAATGATCCGGGTGGATGTCCGGGGTGCGGTCTATCGCGATCTACCTCGGGATATCTATCAGGTCCATATCTTCGGCTGCCTTCTTCATCTTCGTAAGTCGAACCGGGCGGCCCTTGCGACATCGGCAAAGGAAGCAGCGGTGGGTACGCATTGGGGTTATAGGTGCCAGCATCGCACGACTGCGGTACTGGGGGGCGCCGGTATGCAGCTCCATGGCCCATAGCACCACATTCTGCCCAACCTAGTCTGCTTCCATGCCAACCCTTCCGGATCGACACCCCTCGACGATAGGTATTGCGGCGCGGAATCGGTTGTGATTCTACGCTGAGGATGACACACGAATCGCTTGTTGATGACGGCTGGGCCGAGACGATTGAGCTTCTCGGCGGCGAAGAGTTGATCGCCGGGAGCGCGCGCGAGACGAAGGCGTTCCTGCGCCCGCGCGGCATCCGGTCGGCGAGCGATCTGCTGCGCCTGACGCTGGCTTACTGCCTCGGCAAGGTGGGCATGCGGGGCGTCGTGGCCTGGGCGGCGGCGAGCGGGATAGCCGACATCTCGGACGTGGCCTTGCTCGGCCGGCTGCGCAATGCAGGGCCATGGCTGCAGCAGTTGATCGGACATCTTTTGAAGCGCGAGGAGGCAGGCTTGGCCAAGGGCCGGCTGATCCGCATCCTCGATGCGACGGCGGTTGCCAAGGCCGGTGCGCATGAGAAGAAGAACAATGGCCTTTGGCGCATGCACTGCGCCTTCGAGCTTGAGCGCGAGCAGTTCGATTTCCTCGAGATCACCGACCAGAGCGAGGCCGAGCTGATCGACCGGGTGCCGGTGGTGGCGGGCGAGATCCGCATCGGCGACCGCGTCTATCTGCAGGCCGAGCGGATCGCAAAGGTCATGGCGCAAGGCGGCGACGTTGTCGTGCGCGCGTCGTGGAAGAATGCGCGATGGCTCGACGCCAACGGCGAGGCGTTCGATCTCATCGGCCACCTGGAGAGCTGCCGGGAGGAGGTCTTCGAAACGCCTGTCCGGCTAGGTCTCAAGAAGGGCGAGCCTGTGAAGATGCGCCTGATCGCCTTGCGCAAATCCGAGGCCGCGGCACAGGAAGCGCGGCGCAAAATCAACAAGGAAGCCAAGGCCAAGGGCAACAAGGTTCAACCGCAGACGCTGATTGCCGCCGGCTTCGTCATCCTTGTGACTTCGCTTGACCGGGAGGCGTTTCCCCCCGGCACGGTTCTCAAGCTCTATCGCATGCGCTGGCGCATCGAGCTCGCCTTCAAGCGTCTGAAGAGCCTGATCGGACTGCGCGCGCCTCCCGCCAAAGACCCAAGGATCGCAAAGCCTTGGATTCTTGCCCACTTCCTCATCGCGCTTGTGACCGAACCCCTCTCGCAGGAGTTGGGTGTCTCTCCCCCTTGAGCGACGGGCGCCCGCTGCTGTGGCGCGCTACCCGCCAGATCGTCGCCTCCCTGATCGCAGCGATCTTTACGCAACCGCCCCTGGCAACCCTGCGCCAAAATCTCCATGCCTTGCGACATCGTTGGCGCGAGCCACCACGAAAACGCAAATTCCAGTCCATGCCAACGCTATCTTAGCGCCTATGCCATCAAGGGGCTGTTTCTGACATAGGCAAACCTGCTCGGCCCATCGGGCATACCAAGCGGGTCGGGCTGCAGATAGCGGCCTGTGCTTGGATCATAATGCCGATGCCAGTTATAGGAAAGCCCTGTCTCGATCTGGAACCACTGGCCGGGGAAGCGCTGGTTGAGCGTGGCGCTGCCGGTGATGGTGCGCACCTCGCCATAGGGCAGATAGCTCGCCTGCCAGACGATGGCGCGGCTCTCGTCGGTCATCATGATCGGGCGTTCGAGATGGTCGGTGAGCACATAGTAGAGGACCGGCGCCGTGCCGGCGGCGTCGATCATGGCCAGCGGCCGGCCGTCGACCGCGATGTATTCGGTGACCAGCGCGCCCGAGGCGTCATATTCGGCGATCACATTGCCGTCGAGATCGTGCACCATGTGCAGCGTCGTCGAGGTGGCGCTGATGCTGCGCGAGACCAGCCGCGACAGGTAGTCATAGACATAGGCGCCGCTGGCCGCGCCGTTGCTGGTGGCGCCGGCAAGCTGGCCGGCGGCATTGTAGCTGTAGGCCTTGGTCACCGCCGGCGTGACGGTGGCGTCCTGGCTGATGTTGCCGGAAAGGTCCGACTGGAAGCCGCGGCTCGGCGTGCCGTCGGTGACGATGCCGGTCAGCCGGTTCGAGCCCGGCTGCAGCGAGTGGACGTCGCTCGAGGTGACGACGGCGCGGCCACGCTTTCCGGACGATCGCAGGTGTAGATGAGCTTGGTTCCATCCAGAAGGTGATCTCTTGGACCGCTTCCGGCAACGGTAACGACCCGGCGATGTTCGGCAAGCTTGAGACAGAACTTGGATCAGGCGAAGGTTGCGGTGCGGCCAAATGTATCGGTGGTCTACGAAACCGTCATTGCGAAGGGGTCGCCCACATCCTCAGAACGCCCTTGCGCCAGGGCGCGCTATCGGGCAAACCGGCCTTCCTTTCGCGTTCCTGCCGCTCCGGGGTGCCCATGTCCGCAACGATCTCGCCGCTCGCGCCGAAGAAATACCCGAAGATGCCGGTCATCGAGGGCGTGCGCATCGCTACCGCCGAGGCCGGGATCAAATACAAGAATCGCACCGACCTGCTCGCCATGGTCTTCGATGCGGGCACGGCCGTCGCCGGTGTCTTCACGCGCTCGAAATGTCCTTCGGCACCGGTCGACTACTGCCGGCAGAACCTGCCGGCCGGCAAGGCGCGCGTGCTGGTGGTCAATTCCGGCAATGCCAATGCCTTCACGGGCAAAAAGGGCAAGGCTTCGACGGCTCTGACCGGCGAGGCGGCGGCAAAGGCAGCGGGATGCGGTGAAAGCGAAGTGTTCCTGGCCTCGACCGGCGTCATCGGCGAGCCGCTCGACACCAACAAGTTCAGCCATCTGCTCGGCGGCCTCGTGAAGAACGGCAAGCCGGATCAATGGACCGAAGCGGCCAAGGCCATCATGACCACGGACACATATCCGAAGGTGGCGACGCAGACGGTGAAGCTCGGCGATGCAGACGTCACCATCAATGGCATCGCCAAGGGCGCAGGCATGATCGCACCCGACATGGCGACGATGCTGTCCTTCATCGCCACCGACGCGCCGATCGCCGCGCCTGTGCTGCAGGAACTGCTGTCGCGCGGCACGGCCAAGACCTTCAACGCCGTCACCGTCGACAGCGACACTTCGACCAGCGACACGCTGCTCCTGTTCGCCACCGGCAAGGCCGCCGCCCGCGGCGCGCCGGAAATCAGCGATGCCAAGGACCCAAGGCTCGGCGCGTTCCGCCGTGCGCTGGCCAAGATATTGAAGTCGCTGGCGCTGCAGGTGGTGCGCGACGGCGAAGGCGCACGCAAGCAGGTGGAGGTCACCGTCACCGGCGCCAAGTCGGCACGCTCGGCCAAGCGCATCGCGCTCGCCATCGCCAACTCGCCTCTGGTCAAGACGGCGGTCGCCGGCGAGGACGCCAATTGGGGCCGCGTCGTCATGGCCGTCGGCAAGGCCGGCGAGCCGGCCGACCGCGACCGGCTGTCGATCTGGTTCGGCGACAACAGGCTGGCGTTCGAGGGTGAGCGCGACCCGGGCTATTCCGAGGAAGCAACCTCGGCCTACATGAAGCGCGACGACATCCGCATCCGCGCCGATATCGGCATCGGCCGCGGCAAGGCGACGGTGTGGACCTGCGACCTCACCAAGGAATATGTCGCCATCAACGGCGACTATCGGAGCTGAGAACGTTGGTGTCCGGACATCCGGCAAGCGTGCTCGCGACCGTTCGCCGATACGAGGCGGCGGGCTTTCGCGCCTGGCCGGCGGCAGCCGTGCATTATGACGGAACCTGGGTGGTGCGGCTTACCGCCGGCCACCCGGCAAAGCGGCTGAATTCGGTCAATCCGCTCGATCCGGGCGACACGCTCAACATTGCCGAGCGCATCGGCCGCGCCAGCCGCCGCTTCGAGGCCTATGGCCGGCCGCTCACTTTCCGCGTGTCGCCGCTGTCGGGGCAGGTCCTGTCCAGGCATCTCGACGACGCCGGCTGGAGCAGCTTCGACGAGTCGCTGGTGATGCGGCTGCCGCTGGCCGACGCGCGGCTCGATGCCGCCATGGACCAGATCCCGCTCAAGGACATCAGCCGTTTCATCGGCGCCTCGCTCAAGGTCAGCGGCTCGGACGCCTCGCTGCGGCCCGGCCTATCGGAGATCATCGGCGCCATCCAGCCGGAAGCGGGATTGTTCGCCCTTGAAGACGGAAACGAGCCGCTGGCGACGCTGATCTGCGTTCATGACGGCGATTTGGCAGGCCTGTTCGAGATCGCCACCGACAAGGCGGCACGCAACAAGGGGCATGGCCGCAATCTCATCTCCTCGGCACTCAAATGGGCGCGGCTGCGTGGCGCGCGCGAAGCCTGGCTGCAGGTCGAGGCCGGCAATCTGCCTGCGCTGTCGCTTTATCGCGCGCTCGGCTTCGAGGAGGTCTATCGCTACCACTATCGCCGGCCGCCCGGCGCATGAGCGCGCTCAAGCCCCCTGGCAAGCGCCTGCTCCTGGTCGCGGCCTGCGCGCTGGTCGACACCGACCGACGGGTGCTTTTGGCGCAGCGCCCGGAAGGCAAGCAGCTTGCCGGCCTGTGGGAATTCCCCGGCGGCAAGGTCGAACCCGGCGAGACGCCCGAAGAGTGCCTGATCCGCGAACTGCATGAGGAACTCGGCATCGAGACCGAAATACCGTGCCTGGCGCCGCTCACCTTCGCCAGCCACAGCTACGACGATTTTCATTTGCTGATGCCGCTCTATATCTGCCGCCGCTTTCGAGGCATTGCCCAGCCGAAGGAAGGGCAGGGCCTGAAATGGGTCAGGCCGCGGCAGATGCGCGACTACCCGATGCCGCCGGCCGACGCGCCGCTGATCCAGTTTCTCATCGATCTTCTGTGACTACACAACTAGAGACAGTTGAGCTTTGCACGGAAGCGCCTTCCGCTCCGACCATTTGTGTTTCGCGCGATCTGGACGGAAAGCCACTGCGCACTTCCTTGGAAACGCTCCAACCGGCCGCTCCCCGTCTGTTTTAGGCAGCGTTAATGGAAGATTTATCTCAGCGTGGAAAATTGAGGCAGAATCGTCCGCGCGGCGGCACGTCGATTTGTTTGGAGCCATTCCATGAGCCTCGACAGAGATTGGGATTCGATCCGCCCGGAGCGCAGTTTTCGCGTCGCGGATGCCGGCATGGGCATGCTACGCATCACGCTGCTCTTTGGCTCGGCGGCCGTGGCGCTGGCGCTGGTCGCAACGCCGTTCCTCGACAGCCAGACGCGGCAGCAAATCGCCCGCGACGGCGGCCTCGACATGGCGAGCACCGGCTCGATCGGCCATCGCGACACCTATACGCTGCGCCGCAGCGTGCTGCAGCCGCTGCCAAGTTCGATCTGCGTCATACGAAACGATGGCAGCCGTCACGGCGATTGCTAATTGGTTAATAATTTCAGCGAGAAGCGGCCGTTTCACCGCCTGTTAAGCTTTTGAAATTAACCTTTCTTAACGGGTAGGCACTATGGTTCCCGGCAAGAGGGATCGATGACCATGAAAAACCTGCTGCAGCAATTTGCCAGAGACGAGACCGGTGCCACGGCTATTGAATATGGTCTGATCGCTGCGGTGCTGTCGCTTGCTATCATCGGTGGTGTCGGCCAAGCCGCAAACGCAATCCAGTGGCTGTTCAGCGACAACAACAGCAGGCTCGTCAACGCCTTCGCCCAGCACTGACCGGCTTGGTCAGGCAATAGGTGGGGCGATTAGGGCCTCGTGGGCTTCTCCAGCACCGACTTCAGCGAGACCTTGGCTGATCCGGGCTTCAGCGGTTTCTGCTGCGAGGCATCGGGGGCCCAACCGGACATCCAGACAATCGAAAAGCTCGCCCTGACCCTGCCGTCGGGATCCGAAAAGCGTTCGGCGTAAATTTCGGCGGCGCGGGCGAACAGGCGCCGGGCGCCAGGCCGTCGGCTGCGGTCGAAAAGCGGGTTGGTCTCGCCCATGGCGCGCAGATCGGCGGCCAGCCCGAACAGTGAATCGTAGCGTACCGTGACCGTCTCGACATCGGCGACCGGCAGTGCCAGGCCGGCACGCTGCAGGAGCGCGCCGGCATCGCGGACATCGGTAAAAGGAAGGACGCGCGGGCTGGCGCCGCCATAAAGCTCGGTCTCGGCGGCAAGCAGGCTTTCGCGCAATTCGGCGAGCGTTCCGGCGCCGGCCAAGGCGCCAAGGAAAAGCCCATCGGGCTTCAGCGCGCGGCGGACCTGGGCAAGCACGCCGGGAATGTCGTTCACCGCCTGCAGCGACAGCAGCGAGACGACAAGATCGAGACTTTCGGGCTCGAAGGGCACGGTTTCCGGCCGGGCGACGATGCCGGCGCCGCCAGCCAGGAAGGCTGCGTCCATCTCGACGCGCACGATGTCGGACACCTTGCCACTGCCGGCGAGAACTTCGGCCGCGGCCGGCGTCTGGCAGAAAAGCGCCGCCGCCTTGCCAAAGCGGCGCTCGACGGCGCCGAGCCGGTCGGCGAGGTCTTCCGCCGCGCGCAGCATGAGAAAATCAGCACCCCCGACAGGGCGAGCGAGCGCCCGGCGCTTGTGCGCGAGCCAGAGCTGCGGATCGATCAAGGGCTGCAACGGGCGGGTTCCTGTTGTCCGCGCATAGTGGAGTGATGCTATGGTGGCGCGGGGGTTTCAGTCACGTGGCCGATCCGGTGCGGAAGATCAAGACCATGGCGATCAGCAGCCTGGCGCGGCAGGCGCTGGGCTGGCCGGCGCGCATCCTGTTTCCGCCGGTCTGCGCCGGCTGCCGGCGCCACGTCTCACAGCCCGGCGCGCTGTGCGGCGCCTGCTGGCCGAAGCTCAGGCTGCTGGAGAAGCCCTGGTGCCCGGTGATGGGCACGCCATTCACCCACGACATGGGCGAAGGGTTTCTTTCCGCCGAGGCGATCGCCGATCCGCCGCCGTTTGAGCGGGCACGGGCGGCGGTGGTCTATTCGGGAGTCGCGCGGCAGATGGTACAAGGGCTGAAGTACCAGGATCGAACCGACCTTGCGCCATGGATGGCGCGCTGGATGATGCGCGCCGGCGCCGAGCTGATTGCCGAAGCCGACGTCGTCGTGCCGGTGCCGCTGCACTGGCGCCGCTTCTTCCGGCGGCAGTTCAACCAATCGGCGGAGCTGGCGCGGGCGGTCTCGAAACTGAGCGGCCTGCCTTTCTCTCCCGCGGCGCTGCGACGCGTGAAGCTCACCCGCCAGCAGGTCGGGCTGGAGCGGCATGAACGCGAGGAGAATGTGCGCGCTGCGTTCCGCGTGCCTCCCGAGGCCGAGATCGTGATCGCCGGGCGTCGGGTGCTGTTGATCGACGATGTCTACACTACCGGAGCTACAGCGCGGGCGGCGGCCAAGGCGCTGAAGAGGGGCGGCGCGGGGGCCGTCGACGTGCTTACCTTCGCGCGTGTCCTGCCGGGGGACTTCCGGGCCGACGAGTCCGCAACTATATAGGGTTGAAATCGTTGTTTTTGTGCATGTATCCAGCAATTGCTGCGCATTTTGGGAAGACATGCACAGGCAGGACCGTTGAGCTGATGATCGATGTGACGATCTACACGCGCATGATGTGCGGCTATTGCACGGCAGCCAAGCGGCTGCTCGAGCGCAAGGGCGTGGCCTATACCGAGCATGACGCGTCGTTTTCGCCGGAGTTGCGCCAGGAAATGATTTCCCGCGCGCATGGGCGCACCACCTTTCCGCAAATCTTCATCGGCGACACGCATGTCGGCGGCTGTGATGATCTCCACGAGTTGGAGGCTCAGGGTCGGTTGGACACGCTGCTCGCCAACGGTTCGAGGGCCTGATCAATGGGTGTTTTCAAAGCGGCGGCAGTCCAGATGCGTTCCGGCACGAGCCCCGAACGCAACGCAGTCGACCTGGAGCGACTGGTGCGCGAGGCGGCGAGCCAAGGCGCGACCTATATCCAGACGCCGGAAATGACCGGCGCGCTGGTGCGCGACAAGGAGGCGCGGGCCGCGTCCTTCACCTCGGAGGACAAGGACGTCATCGTCGCGACGGCGCGCAGGCTTGCCAAGGAACTCGGCATCTTCCTGCATATCGGCTCGACCGCCATCCTGCGCGCCGACGGCAAGCTCGCCAACCGCGCGCTGCTGTTGTCGCCGGACGGCGAAACGCTCGCCAGCTACGACAAGATCCACATGTTCGACGTCGATCTCGACAATGGTGAAAGCTGGCGCGAGTCCGCCGCCTACGAGCCGGGCACCGAGGCGGTCGTCACCGGGATCGACGGCGCAACACTCGGCTTTGCCGTCTGCTACGACCTGCGCTTTCCGCAGCTGTTCCGCGCCGAGGCGCTGGCGGGTGCCGATGTGCTGTCGGTGCCGGCCGCCTTCACGCGTCAAACCGGCGAGGCGCATTGGCATGTGCTGTTGAGGGCGCGCGCGATCGAAAACGGCGCCTATGTCGTGGCGGCCGCGCAAGGCGGCCTGCACGAGGACGGCCGCGAGACCTACGGCCATTCGCTGATCGTCGACCCGTGGGGCCGTGTCATCGCCGAAGCCGCGCATGACGAGCCGGCGGTGATCGTCGCCGAGATCGATCCGGCCCAGTCGCTCGCCGCGCGCAGGAAAATCCCCAATCTCAAGAACGCGCGCGAGTTCAGCGTCAGTGCCGGCGAGGCACCGCGCCTCAGGGGTGCGGCCTCTTGATCCGCTTTTCCCTCATCTGCGAGCGCGAGCACGAATTCGAGGCGTGGTTTCGCAGCAATGACGATTTCGACACGCAGAAGAAGCGCGGCTTCGTCGATTGCCCGACCTGTGGTTCGCATAAGGTCGAAAAGGCGCTGATGGCGCCGGCCGTCTCGACGTCGCGCAAACAGGAAAAGGTCGCACTTGCCATGGGCGAGGCGCAGAAGCAGGCGCTGGAGCAGCTCAAGACGCTGGCCGACAAGGTGCGCGAGAACGCCGACTATGTCGGCGACAAGTTCGCCGAGGAAGCGCGCAAGATCCATTTCGGCGAAACCGATCCGCGCGGCATCTATGGGGAGGCGACGCCCGAGGAGGCAAAGAGCCTCGCCGAGGACGGGGTCGAGTTCATGCCGATCCCGAGCTTTCCGGAGGACCGGCACTAAGGATGCCCCTTGGCAAAAGCGGCTCGCATTTCCTGGAATTGCTTAGCCCAGGCTTCCAATCAGTTTCTGCAGCAAACTCGCCAGAATTTCCCGCTCCTCACGTGTCAGGCCGGCGAGGATCTGGTGTTCATTGGCAACATGGGCGTTAAGCGCCTGGTCAGTAAGCTCGCGGCCTTTCGTGGTCAGTTGCACCACAATCCCGCGCCGGTCGCTGGGATGCGGCGCGCGTCGGATCAGGTCGGCCTTCTCCAGCCGGTCGAGGCGGGCGGTCATGGCGCCCGATGTGACCATCGTCGCCTCATAGAGGTCGGTCGGCGTCAGCGCGTAAGGCGCGCCGGAGCGGCGAAGCGTGGCCAGCACGTCGAATTCGCCCTGCTGCAGGCCGAAACGGGCGAAGACCGGCGCCAGGTGGTCGCGTGCGATCAGCGAAGACACTTCATTCAACCGCCCGATCACGCCCATAGGCGAGACGTCGAGGTCCGGCCGTTCCTTCCGCCATTGCTCGATGGCCTTGCTCGCGCGATCGATGTGTCTCATTTAAAAGTATCTTGACGTTAAGAATCTTGGCAGTATATTAACGCAAGATATCGTGGCGGCCAAGCGCCGACTGTGAAGAATGGACCCATTCGATGAAATTTCTTTGGGATTCGGCAGCCGGCCTCCTGATCGTCACCGGCGGATTGCTCGGCATGACGCTGCCCTTCGGCAAGCTGGCGACCGCCTCCGGAGTGCCGGCGATGGTCTGGGCTTTCGTGATCTCGTTCGGCGCCGGCGGCGTGCTGTTGTGCGCGTTGCTGCTCGGCGGTCGGCGCATCCGGCTGACTGCGCGCAAGCTGCGCTATTTCTTCGTCACCGCCGCCGTTTCCTACGCCTTTCCCAACCTGCTGATGTTCTCGGCCATCCCGCATCTGGGCGCCGGCTACACGGGCATCATGTTCACGCTGTCCCCGGTGATCACGCTGGTCTTCTCGATCCTGCTCGGCGTGCGGCGGCCCAACCTGCTCGGCGTCATCGGCATCGCAGTGGGCTTTGCCGGGGCGGCGATGGTTGCCCTGACGCGGGGCGAAGCCGGCCAGCCGGCCGACTATTTCTGGGTGGCTGTGGGGCTGCTCATTCCGGTAAGCCTCGCGGTCGGCAACATCTACCGCACAATCGATTGGCCGGAAAACACCGGCCCGATCGAGCTTGCGGTCGGCAGTCATCTCGCTTCGGCGACCTTGCTGCTGATCGGTATCCTGACGCTGTTCGGCTGGCAGGCGTTTGCGCCGCTTCGTGGCGTGCCGCTGGTGGCTGCCGGACAGATCGCTTCGGCTTCGGCGATGTTCGCTTTCTTCTTCCGGCTGCAGTCGGTCGGCGGGCCGGTCTATCTCAGCCAGATCGGCTATGTCGCGGCGGCGGTCGGCTTGTTTGCCGGCACGATCTTCCTTGGCGAGCACTATCAGCTGCTGACCTGGCTGGGGGCGGTCATCATCACGGCCGGCGTCTTCATCACGACCAAGGCGCAGAACCAGACGAGCATGAAGGTGCAGAACCAGCCGGCCTGACAAGCAAGGGTCAGACCGAAGCTTTCTCGGCCAGCACCATGTAGTTGACGTCCATGTCCTTCGATTTCTGCCAGCGGTCGGCCAGCGGATGATAGATCACGCCGGTTCGATCGATGATCGTGAGTCCGGCCGCGACAAGCGCCTTTCCCAATTCCTCGGGCCGCACCAGCTTGCCGAACTGATGCGTGCCGCGCGGCAGCCAGCGCAGCACATATTCGGCGCCGATGATGGCGAGTCCCAGCGCCTTCAGCGTGCGGTTGATGGTGGCGACGAACATGATGCCGCCAGGCCGGACCATCTCGCTGCATTTGGCGACGAACAGATCGACGTCGGCGACATGCTCGACCACTTCCATGTTGAGGATGACGTCGAACGTCTCGCCGGCGTCCGCCAACGCCTCGGCGGTGGTAGCGCGGTAGTCGATGCTGACGCCGCCCTCGGCCGCATGGAGCTTGGCGACTTCGATGTTGGTGGCGGAAGCATCGGCGCCGACAACCTCGGCGCCAAGTCGCGCCATAGGTTCGCACAGCAAACCTCCGCCGCAGCCGATGTCGAGGAAGCGCAGGCCCTCGAAAGGCCGCGCGGCGCGCGGATCGCGGCCGAAGCGCGCTGCCACCTGGTCGCGGATATAGGCGAGCCGTACCGGATTGAACTTGTGCAGCGGGCGGAACTTGCCATTCGGGTTCCACCACTCGGCGGCAAGGGCGGAGAAGCGCTCGACTTCTCCGGCGTCGATGGTCGATCGGCGGGGCTCTGGCATGGGGGACTCCTCGAACACTACGAAATCGGGGAACGCTAGGAAGTCGGGTCCCCGGCAGCGAAAGTCAAGGCAGGTTTTTCCGCTGCTGCCGCCACTCGCTGCCAAACCTCTCGGTCAAAAGGGCAATCGAGCCTAACGCGACAGCGCAACAGCGACATGGCTCATGGTGACGCTGGCCGGCTCGATCGCCTGCATCGCCTTGCAGTCGCCGATCTCGGGCATAATGCGCTGAGCCGCGGACTGCGCCTGTTCGAGGCTTTGCCAGCGCACGACATCGATCCACTCCCCATCTTCGCGTTCGCCGAGCTGACGGCTGAGAAAGCCGGGCTGCCGCGCAAGCCAGTCGGTGACAACGCCGTTGCTGGCGACAAAATCGGCCGCAGCTCCCGGCTTGAGACGGAAGCTGACGATTTCGAGGGTCTCGGTCATGAATTCCTCCGCGAGTTTGATTTCCCATCCTATCGCATGCCGGCCGCAAGAAAGCTGTCAGGATGCCTGGCACGATCCTTCTTTGTCGGCCATCGCTTGCGAAGCCTGGCCGATTTGGCTAAGGAGGCCGCGCATTTCCGCGGCTCGGCTTGCCGGGCGCAACTTTCGCATCTCCGGCCTTGAGCCGGCTTCAGTCAAAGGCATTTCGCTTCCATGGCGCGCATCGTGATGAAATTCGGCGGAACCTCGGTCGCCGACATCGCTCGCATCCGCAATGTGGCGCGCCATGTCAAACGCGAGGTCGACGCAGGCCACGAGGTTGCCGTGGTGGTTTCGGCCATGGCCGGCAAGACCAACGAGCTGGTCGCCTGGACCCGGGAAGCCTCGCCGATGCACGACGCGCGCGAATACGACGCCGTCGTCGCGTCCGGCGAGCAGGTCACCGCAGGCCTGCTGGCGATCACGCTGCAGAACATGGGCGTGCACGCCCGCTCCTGGCAAGGCTGGCAGATCCCGATCAAGACCGACAACGCGCATGGCGCGGCGCGGATCCTCGACATCGACGGCGCGTTCCTGGTCAAGCGCTTCGGCGAGGGCCAGGTGGCGGTGATCGCCGGCTTCCAGGGCATCGGCCCGGATAACCGCATCGCGACGCTCGGCCGCGGCGGCTCCGACACCAGCGCCGTGGCCATCGCCGCGGCGGTCAAGGCCGACCGCTGCGACATCTACACCGATGTCGACGGCGTCTACACGACCGATCCGCGCATCGAGCCGAAAGCCCGCCGGCTGGCCAAGATTTCGTTCGAGGAAATGCTCGAAATGGCCTCGCTGGGCGCCAAGGTGCTGCAGGTGCGATCGGTCGAGCTTGCCATGGTGCACAGGGTGCGTACCTTCGTGCGGTCGTCCTTCGACGATCCCGATGCGCCCGGAATGGGGGATTTGCTCAATCCGCCCGGAACGCTTATTTGCGACGAGGAAGAGATCGTGGAACAGCAGGTCGTCACCGGAATTGCCTACGCCAAGGACGAGGCGCAGATTTCGCTGCGCCGCGTCGGCGACCGCCCTGGCGTGGCCGCTGGCATCTTCGGCCCGCTGGCCGAGGCCAACATCAATGTCGACATGATCGTCCAGAACATCTCCGAGGACGGCAAGTTCACCGACATGACCTTCACCGTGCCTTCGGGCGACGTCGACAAGGCGCTGGCCGTGCTCGAGCGGTTGAAGGCCGATGTCGGCTATGACGTGGTGCAGTCGGAAGCCGGCATGTCGAAGGTCTCGGTCATCGGCATCGGCATGCGCAGCCACGCCGGCGTCGCCGCCACCGCCTTCAAGGCGCTGGCCGACAAGGCGATCAATATCCGCGCCATCACGACGTCCGAAATCAAAATCTCGATACTGATCGATGGTCCCTATACGGAACTTGCGGTTCGCACTTTGCATTCCGTCTACGGTCTCGATAAGCAATAGCTAGAACTGAGTCAGTTGTTGCGTGAGAGCCGGGCGCAGCCGAAACTGCGCCGGCAAGGACTCTATTGGAGAAGAAGCCGCGATGCGTGATACGGCCAGTGGCCCGCGCGTTCTGCTGAAACGGCTCCGCGAGCTCATGCAAGAGCCGCTGGAGCCGCAGGAGCGGCTCGACCGTATCGTGCGCGACATTGCCTCCAACATGGTCGCCGAAGTGTGCTCGCTCTACGTGCTGCGCGCCGATTCGGTGCTCGAGCTCTACGCCACCGAGGGTCTGAACCCCAACGCGGTCCACCTGGCCCAGTTGCGGCTCGGACAGGGTCTCGTCGGCACGATTGCCGCCAGCGCGCGGCCGCTCAATCTTTCCAATGCGCAGGAGCATCCGGCCTTCGCCTACCTGCCGGAGACGGGCGAGGAGATCTACAATTCCTTCCTCGGCGTGCCGGTGCTGAGGGCAGGGCGCACGCTGGGCGTGCTGGTGGTGCAGAACAAGACCATGCGCCATTATCGCGACGACGAGGTCGAGGCGCTGGAAACGACGGCGATGGTGATCGCCGAGATGATCGCTACCGGCGATCTCGCCCGCCTGACCCGGCCGGGGCTCGAGCTCGATCTCAGTCGCCCGGTAAGCTTCACCGGCCTCTCCTTCAACGAAGGCGTCGGCCTCGGCCATGTCGTGCTGCACGAGCCGCGCATCGTCGTTACCAACCTGTTCAACGAGGACAGCGAGGAGGAGGTGCGCCGCCTCGACCGATCGCTCGGTTCGCTGCGGCTCTCCATCGACGACATGCTGGAGCGGCGCGACGTCGCCTTCGAGGGCGAGCATCGCGAGGTGCTGGAAGCCTATCGCATGTTCGCCAACGATCGCGGCTGGGTGCGCCGGCTGGAAGAGGCGATCCGCAACGGCCTGACGGCGGAAGCGGCGGTCGAAAAGGTGCAGAGCGACATGCGCGCCCGCATGCTGCACATGACCGATCCTTACCTGCGCGAGCGGATGAGCGATTTCGATGACCTCGCCAACCGGCTCCTGCGCCAGCTCATGGGGCGCGGTCCGGAGGACGTGGCCGCTTCGCTGCCCAAGGATGCCATCCTTGTCGCCCGCTCGATGGGTGCGGCCGAACTGCTCGATTACCCCAGGGACAAATTGCGCGGCGTGGTGCTGGAGGACGGCGCGGCCACCAGCCATGTCGTCATCGTCGCGCGGGCCATGGGCATACCCGTCGCCGGCCAGATGAAGGGCGCCGTCTCCATGGCGGAGAACGGCGATGCCATCATCGTCGACGGCGACGAAGGCACGATCCATCTCAGGCCGCAGGCTGATCTCGAAGCCGCCTATGCCGAGAAGGTCCGCTTCCGCGCCCGGCGGCAGGAGGTCTACCGCGAACTGCGCAAGAAGCCGTCGCTGACCAAGGACGGCGTCCATGTCGATCTGCTGATGAATGCTGGGCTCGCGGTCGACCTGCCGCAGCTTGCCGAATCGGGCGCTGCCGGCATCGGCCTGTTCCGCACCGAATTGCAGTTCATGGTCGCCTCGACCTTCCCGCGCGCCGAGGCGCAGGAGCGGCTCTACCGCGACGTGCTGGACGCCGCGCGCGGAAAGCCGGTGACGTTCCGAACCATCGACATCGGCGGCGACAAGGTGCTGCCCTATTTCAAGGGCGCCCTTCAGGAAGAAAACCCGGCGCTTGGCTGGCGGGCGATCCGGCTCACCCTCGACCGTCCAGGCTTGCTGAGGACTCAGATCCGCGCCTTGCTCAAGGCCTGCGGCGGCCGTGAGCTGAAGCTGATGCTGCCCATGGTGACCGAGCTGTCGGAGATTGCGCAGGCGCGCGAGATCATCGATCGCGAGGTCCGGCATCTGTCGCGCTTCGCCCATCATCTGCCGACCAGCCTCAAGCTCGGCGCGATGCTGGAGGTGCCGTCGCTGCTGTTCCAGCTCGACGAATTGATGAAGGCGGTCGACTTCGTTTCGGTCGGCTCCAATGATCTCTTCCAGTTCATGATGGCGGTCGATCGCGGCAACACCCAGCTTGCCGACCGTTTCGACACGCTGTCGGTGCCGTTCCTGCGCGTGCTGAAGTCGATCGCCGATGCCGGCGCGCGCAACCACACGCCGGTGACGCTGTGCGGCGAATTGGCCGGCAAGCCGATCTCTGCGATGGCGCTGATCGGCTTGGGCTTTCGCTCGATCTCGATGTCGCCGGCCTCGATCGGACCGGTCAAGGCGATGCTGACCGAACTGCCGCTGCAGGAACTGGAGGCCTTCTTCAAGGACAATTTGATGGCGCCTGCGCAAGGAATCCCAATGCGGGCGCTGCTGCAGGCCTTTGCCGACGACCGCTCCATTCCGCTCTAGCTTCACGTGAGGGCGGTCTGCAAACGGCAATTTTCTGCGCTTCCGGCCTCAGCCGGCCGCAGTATTCATGAGTGGCGCGGCAGTTGAATTAAGGCTATGGCCGGCGTAGGCCGGTGCTCATGTACCTAAATGTACACTCCGGTCTCGAAACCGGCCATTTTCGACTAGCTCTGGCGTGAATTCCATCGAAGTTCCAAGACCATGATCAACCTGCCCCGCGACCGCATGGACCAAGTCGTCAAGCGTTTCGACATGCTTGAAGCGCAGATGTCGGCTGGGCCGGCGGCCGATGCCTATGTAAAGATGGCTTCGGAATATGCCGACATCCAGGAGATGGTGGGCAAGATCCGGGCGTTGCGCGCCGCCGAGCAGGAGCAGGCCGATCTGGAAGCGATGCTTGCCGACAAGGGCACCGACGCCGAGATGCGGTCGCTTGCCGAGGCCGACCTGCCCGAGGTGGAAAACCGCATCGAGGCGCTGCAGAAGGACATCCAGATCCTGCTGCTGCCCAAGGACGCCGCCGACGACAGGAACGCTATCCTTGAAATCCGCGCCGGCACCGGCGGCGACGAGGCGGCCTTGTTCGCCGGTGACCTGTTCCGCATGTATGAGCGCTACGCCGCCGCGCGCGGCTGGCGCTTCGAGGTCGTCTCGGCCAGCGAGGGCGAAGTCGGCGGCTACAAGGAAATCATCGCCTCGGTGTCGGGCAAGGGCGTGTTCGCGCATCTGAAGTTCGAATCGGGCGTGCACCGCGTGCAGCGCGTGCCGGAAACCGAGGCCGGCGGACGCATCCATACCTCGGCGGCGACCGTCGCTGTGCTGCCGGCGGCCGAGGAGGTCGACATCGAGATCCGGCCCGAGGACATCCGCATCGACACGATGCGCGCCTCGGGTTCCGGCGGCCAGCATGTGAACACCACCGACTCGGCGGTGCGCATCACCCATCTGCCGACCGGCATCATGGTGGTGCAGGCAGAGAAGTCGCAGCATCAGAACCGGGCGCGGGCCATGCAGATCCTCCGGGCTCGGCTTTACGACCTCGAACGCAGCCGCGCGGACGAAGAACGCTCGGAGTCGCGCAAATCGCAGGTCGGTTCGGGCGACCGGTCGGAGCGCATCCGCACCTATAATTTCCCGCAAGGCCGGGTCACCGACCACCGGATCAACCTCACGCTCTACAAGCTCGACCGAGTGATGATGGGCGAGCTCGACGAGGTGATCGACGCGCTGATCGCCGACCATCAGTCGAAGCTGCTTGCCGATATGAGCCCTGATGGCTGATGCGCTGCCCGCCGCGCTCGGTTCGCTGCTGCGCGCGGCGAGGCAACGGCTCGCTGCCGCCGGCATTGCCGATCCGGCGCTCGATTCCCGACTGATCGTCGAGCATTTCTCGGGCGCGACCCGCGTCCAGGCGATCGCCGAGCCAGGTCATCCGGTCGACGCAACTGCCCTCACTGCCATTGACGCCGCCCTGAGGCGTCGCGTCGCAGGTGAGCCGGTGCATCGCATCCTCGGCTATCGCGAATTCTACGGCCTGCGACTGTCGCTCTCGCCGGAAACGCTGGAGCCGCGGCCCGACACCGAAACGCTGGTCGAGGCGATCCTGCCCTTTGTGAAGACGACGGCGGAGCGCCTTGGAGAGTGCCGGATCCTCGACCTCGGCACCGGAACCGGCGCCATCGCGCTGGCGCTGCTCAGCGCCGTTGCCGTCGCCACCGCGACCGGCGTCGACGTCTCCCCCGGCGCCTTGGCCACTGCCATGCAAAACGCCGTGGATCTCGGGCTCGACGGCCGGTTCAAAGCCTTGCATTCCAACTGGTTCGAAAAAGTTTCCGGCCGATACCATGTAATTGTCGCGAACCCTCCCTATATACGCAGTCGAGACATTGGAAATCTGCAGGACGAGGTCCGCGATTTCGATCCGCGACTGGCCCTAGATGGCGGCGCGGACGGTCTGGCACCCTACAGGATCATTGCCCGCGAGGCGGGCCCATTTCTTGAAATGCAAGGCAAGGTAGCTGTCGAGATCGGCTACACGCAGCGAGACGAGGTTACCGGGATATTCACCACAGAAGGCTACAGCCCGGCAGGCGCGTATCGCGATCTCGGTGGAAACGACAGGGTTCTGGTGTTCGAGCGTTGAAAGCCTTGGTGCAATGCGAAAAAACGCTTGGCAATGCAAGGGAATACAGCTAGGGTCCAGCTTGACCGGATGAGACGAAGCAGGCAGTGCTCCTAGCGATTCGGTTTTCCTTGGAAATAGCTGCCTTCTTGCGAAAACGACGCCCAAGCTTCGTGCGGGGATCGTCCGGCAAGTGATGTAACCGGAACAGGATGGCACGTGGCGCCAACGCAATCGATGCGGGCGAACGCCGGTGAAGAAGCGAAACGGCTGGCTGCATGAGCGCCACCGGTCGCGAGAGATTTGATATTTTCACATCGAAGAGAGTCGAATGAGGCCACAACAGCAGAACAGGCGCATGCGCGGTCGCAACAACAATGGCGGCGGTGGCAACAACAACAACCGCAAGGGGCCCAATCCCCTGACGCGCAACTACGAGAGCAACGGTCCGGACGTGAAGATCCGTGGCTCGGCTCAGCAGATCGCCGAAAAATATGCCGCACTCGCCCGTGACGCGCAAAGCTCCGGGGACCGGGTGATGGCGGAGAACTATCTCCAGCACGCCGAACACTACAATCGCATCATTGCCGCTGCGCAGGCGCAGATGCCGATCCAGAACGTCCAGCAGAACCGCGACGATTTCGACGACGAGGTCGATGAGGATCGCGACGATTTCGAGAGCATCGGCAACACCAATGCCGGCGAGCAGCCGGCCGCGGCGACCGGGTCCGGTCCGCAGCCCGTGATCGAGGGCACGCCGGCCGAACTGGCTTACAACCAGGAAAACGGCCGCGACAACAATCGCCGCGACAACAACCAGCGCGACAACAGTGGCCGCGACCGACACCGCGACCGCCGCAATGGCGGCTATGGCCAGTATGGCCAGCGCGATAATGGACAGCGCGGCGAGGGCCAGCGTGGCGAGCATGGCGGGCAGCAGTTCGACCAGAACCGCCGCGGCGAGGCACAGGCCGCGCAGCCGGAAGCGGCCGCCTCCAGCGAGGCTGGTCTCCCGGCCGAGCAGGCGCCTTTGTTCGGCAGTTTTTCGCCGGCCGCTCTTGCTGCCCAGGCTGAACTCAACGAGGCCGCCATGGACAATGGTGGCGGTCGCCGCCCGCGGCGTCCGCGCCGCCAGCGCGGCAATGCCGAGCAGGGAAACAGCGACCAGGCGAACGCCTCGGCCGATGAACGTGAGGCGGCAGGGCAGGGCAACGACGCCGTAGCCACTGCGCGCGAGGAGACTAATGCCGCGCCGTCGACCGAAAACAACGCCGGCGACAACAGTGCTGGCGAGCCGGCGAGCGAACCTGCGGTCGTCGCAGCAAACGACTGATCCAGACCTGATCATGAGACATTGACCGGCGGAGAGACATCTCCGCCGTTTTCGTTTGTGCGCGCCCAAAAGCCGCCGTGTCTGCACACTTATGGGCGACCCGCATCGGAATAATCTGCGTTGACCAATATCAACGTGTCTTGAGAGACTTGGGCCCATACACCATATCTCGGCTGAACAGGGCCCGGCTCGAATGAGCGGGTCCGTCACCGCAATCTGATCCGGTGCCGCAAAGCGGGCCGGTGACGGAAGGAGACAGATATGAATCTCGAAAAATATTCGGAGCGCGTGCGCGGTTTCATCCAGTCCGCGCAGACGATGGCGCTCTCGCGCAACCACCAGCAATTCACTCCCGAACATATGCTCAAGGTGCTCGTCGACGACGACGAGGGCTTGGCCGCTTCCCTGATCGAGCGCGCCGGCGGTCGTGCGCGCGACGTCAAGCTCGGCGTCGAGGCGGCGCTGGAAGCCATGCCCAAGGTCGAAGGCGGCAACGGCCAGCTCTACCTCGCCCAGCCGCTCGCCAAAGTGTTCTCGACCGCCGAGGAACTGGCGAAGAAGTCCGGCGACAGCTTCGTCACCGTGGAGCGCCTGCTGCAGGCGCTCGCCATGGAAAAGTCGGCCAAGACCGCCGACATACTGGCCAAGGCCGGCGTCACCGCGCAGGCGCTGAACCAGGTCATCAACGACGTCCGCAAGGGCCGCACCGCCGATTCGGCCAATGCCGAGCAGGGCTATGACGCGCTCAAGAAATATGCGCGCGACCTCACCGCGGACGCCCGCTCCGGCAAGCTCGATCCGGTCATCGGCCGTGACGACGAGATCCGCCGCACGATCCAGGTGCTGTCGCGCCGCACCAAGAACAATCCGGTGCTGATCGGCGAGCCGGGCGTCGGCAAGACGGCGATCGCCGAAGGCCTGGCGCTGCGCATCGTCAATGGCGATGTGCCGGAATCGCTGAAGGACAAGCAACTGATGGCGCTCGACATGGGCGCGCTGATCGCCGGGGCCAAATATCGCGGCGAGTTCGAGGAGCGGCTGAAGGCCGTGCTCAACGAGGTGACGGCCGCCAGCGGCAACATCATCCTGTTCATCGACGAGATGCACACGCTGGTCGGCGCTGGCAAGGCGGATGGCGCCATGGACGCCTCGAACCTGTTGAAGCCGGCGCTGGCGCGCGGAGAGCTGCACTGCGTCGGCGCGACCACGCTCGACGAGTATCGCAAGCATGTCGAGAAGGACCCCGCGCTTGCCCGCCGCTTCCAGCCTGTCTTCATCGACGAGCCGACGGTGGAGGACACCGTCTCGATCCTGCGCGGATTGAAGGAGAAGTACGAGCAGCACCACAAGGTGCGCATCTCCGATTCGGCCCTGGTGTCGGCTGCGACGCTTTCCAACCGCTACATCGCCGACCGTTTCCTGCCGGACAAGGCGATCGACCTCGTCGATGAGGCCGCCTCGCGGCTGAGGATGCAGGTCGATTCGAAGCCGGAGGCGCTGGACGAGATCGACCGCCGCATCATGCAGCTCAAGATCGAGCGCGAGGCGCTGAAGGTGGAAAAGGACGACGCCTCGAAGGACAGGCTTGCACGGCTGGAGAAGGACCTCGCCGACCTCGAGGAGCAGTCGACCGAACTGACCACCAAGTGGCAGGCCGAAAAGCAGAAGCTCGGCCTCGCCGCCGACCTGAAAAAGCAGCTCGACGAAGCGCGCAACGAACTGGCGATTGCCCAGCGCAAGGGCGAGTTCCAGCGCGCCGGCGAGCTTGCCTATGGCAAGATCCCGGAACTGGAAAAGAGGCTGAACGAAGCCGAGGCGCAGGACGGCAAGGGCGGCATGGTGGAGGAGGTGGTCACGCCCGACCACGTCGCTCATATCGTGTCGCGCTGGACGGGCATTCCGGTCGACAAGATGCTGGAAGGCGAACGCGAGAAGCTGCTGCGCATGGAAGACGAGATCGGCAAGCGGGTCGTCGGCCAGGGCGAGGCGGTGCAGGCGGTTTCCAAGGCCGTGCGGCGCGCGCGCGCCGGCCTGCAGGATCCAAACCGGCCGATCGGCTCGTTCATGTTCCTTGGGCCCACCGGCGTCGGCAAGACCGAGCTCACCAAGGCGCTGGCCAACTTCCTGTTCGATGACGAGGGCGCCATGGTGCGCATCGACATGTCGGAGTTCATGGAAAAGCACTCGGTCGCCCGGCTGATCGGCGCGCCTCCCGGCTATGTCGGCTATGAGGAAGGCGGCGCGCTGACCGAAGCGGTGCGGCGCCGGCCTTATCAGGTCGTCTTGTTCGACGAAATCGAGAAGGCGCATCCCGACGTCTTCAATGTGCTGCTGCAGGTGCTCGACGACGGCCGCCTGACCGACGGCCAGGGCCGTACGGTCGACTTCCGCAACACGCTGATCATCATGACGTCCAACCTCGGCGCCGAATATCTGGTCAACCTTGGCGAAGACCAGGATGTCGATGCCGTTCGCGACGAAGTGATGAGCGTGGTGAGAGCCTCGTTCCGGCCGGAGTTCCTCAACCGCGTCGACGAAGTGATCCTGTTCCACAGGCTGCGTCGGCACGATATGGACCGCATCGTCGAAATCCAGTTCAAGCGGCTGGAGAACCTGCTCACCGATCGCAAGATCAGCCTGTCGCTGGATCATGAGGCGATCGAGTGGCTGGCCTCGAAGGGCTATGATCCGGCCTATGGCGCAAGGCCGCTGAAGCGGGTGATGCAAAAGGAACTGCAGGATCCGCTGGCGGAGCAGATACTGCTGGGCGAGATCCTCGACGGCTCGACCGTCAAGGTCACTGCCGGCTCCGACCGCCTGAACTTCCGCTCCAAGCCCTCGGTTGTGGCGACCGACGCCGCGGCCTGAGCCCGGACCAGGGCGCATGAACCGGAGCGCGTCGCATCACATGGATGCGGCGCGCTCTTGCTTTTTTATCCGACCGCATTGCAAATCCGCGGCCGAACTTGAAGGCCGTGGAGGTGGCTCGGATGAAGCTTGAGGACTACAACGGCTTCTGCGCCGGGCTGCCGGCCGCGACGCATGTCGTGCAGTGGGGCGGCGCGCATGTGTGGAAGGTCGGCGGCAAGGTGTTCGCGATCGGCGGGCATGACCGGGAGGGGCAGGTCTTCGTCACCTTCAAATGTTCCGACCTGGCCTATGACGTGCTGAAGGAGCAGCCGGGCTGCCGGCCCGCGCCCTATCTTGCCTCGCGCGGGATGAAATGGATCCAGCGCCAGACAAGCCAGAGCGTGGATGATGGCGCGCTGAAGGATTATGTACGCGAGAGCCATCGGCTGGTTGTCCTCAAGCTGACCAGGCAGGTGCGCAGCGAGTTGGGGCTGGGCTGATGAAACGCCGGGAATCCGCCATCTTCATGCCCGGTTCATGTTGGAACCTTAGTTTTGGTAACTGGTTTGCTGGCGAAGGGTTCGCCTGCCAAGACCACGTCGACCGGAGAGCTTGACCTACATGCTGCGCACGATCCTTTCCCTTTCGGCACTCGCGGCCGGGCTGGTGACTTCCAGTGCCTTCGCGGCGCCGAGCGTGGACGGCGGGCAGAGTGCCGCCCGGCCAGCGCAGCACGGCGGGCTAATGCTCGCCCAGGAAGGCGATATCGACATCTACTATGACGGCAGGGGCAACCGGGTGCTTGTCGATGCCGAGACCGGCAAGGTGATCGCCATCCAGCCGCCCGGGACCAGGCTCGACCGCAGGGCGCTTCGCCGTCAGTTGCGCATGCAGGAACTTGGCCGCGCTCCGGCCGAGGATGATCGCTACTATCTCGACGATCCCGAAGACATGGCGCGCTTCCGCCGCAGGCAGTTGGAAGAAGAGGGCAGGGTGATTCCGCCGCCGGTCGATGAAAACGATCCGTATGGCGAAAATTTCATCGATGCCTATCCGCCGGCGCCGAACGATGAGGGCGAAACCGCCACTTTGCCGCAGTCACCAAACTCGGACACGATCAAGCGCCAGCCATTGGACGAGGCGTCGATCGAGCCGGCGCAGCCTGGCCAGGGAGAAGTGCTGCAGGTCAATCCGGAAACGCAGGCCTCGCTGCCGCCGGACACCGGCGGCAAGGCCAGCGTCGATCCATCGTTGTCGCTCGGCGTGCGCCAGGACGTTGCCGCGCTTCAGGTGCTGCTCGACCGCGGCGGCGCTTCGCCGGGGGTCATCGACGGGCGCTTCGGCTCGAATGTCGACAAGGCTTTGGCCGCCTACAATCAGATCACCGGCAGCAATCTGAAATCGACCGATGCGGCCGGAATCGAGGCCGCCCTCGCTCAATCGGGCGGCGACGCTTTCGCCTCTTACACGATCACCCCCGAGGACGTGGCAGGCCCCTATGTCGCGTCGATCCCGGAAGACTACAGCCAGAAGGCCAAGCTCGATCGCATGGGTTACACCTCCGTCACCGAGGCGCTCGCCGAGCGCTTCCACATGGATGAGAACTACCTCAAGTCGATCAACAAGGGCCTCGACTTCAATCGCCCGGGCACGATCATCAAGGTCGCCAATTTCGGACAGCTGGTGTCGACACCGGTTGCACGCATCGTTGCCGACAAGGACAAGAAGGAAGTCTTCGCCTATGATGCCGGCGGCAAGCTGGTCGCGGCTTACCCGGCCACCATCGGCTCGTCCGACACGCCTTCTCCGTCGGGCATCCACACTGTGTCCCGCATCGCGCTCGACCCCAACTACACCTACAATCCCAACATCAATTTCAAGCAAGGCCAGAACGACAAGATCCTGACCATCCCGCCGGGGCCGAACGGTCCGGTCGGCTCGGTCTGGATCGCGCTGGACAAGCCGACCTATGGCATTCACGGCACGCCCGACCCTTCCAAGATCGGCAAGACCGAAAGCCATGGCTGCGTGCGACTGACCAACTGGGATGCACGCGAACTCGCCAAGCTCGTGTCGCCGGGCGTTACCGTGGAATTCGTCGGCGGACCAACAATCGCTGACGTCGGCGGGACCGCAACCGATGATTTTGTGCAGCAGTGAGGCGCGCGGCGCGGCGGCATAGAAAAGCCGCGCCAGCACGCACGATAAAGGCGACCCTGGGGCCAGGTCTGAACGGACAGCGCCCGGGGGGACCGGAACCTGACGCAGGCCGGTTCGTTTGTCTCATGACTGTCGCCCGCTGGCCGTGTGCCAGCACAATCTGTTTCAAGAACCGCAATCCTGTGGCTCGTTGTTGCGAGTGCATCGCAGAGCTAAGCAGGCTGTCATGTCAGCTTCGGACGAACACACCGCCGATTCGCTTTCGACCGCGCAGCGCGCGAACGGCACGTTCTGTCCTCAGGCGCGACGCAAGTTCGTGCTGGTCGCGGCGATCCTGGCCTCGGCGCTCGGCTTCATCGACGGCTCTGTGCTGGCCATCGCCATGCCGGCGCTGCGCGTCGACCTGGGCGCCAGCCTGGCGGAAGCGCAGTGGATCTCCAATGCCTATGCGCTGACGCTCTCGGCGTTGATTCTCGCAGGTGGTGCCGCCGGCGACCGATTCGGACTGCGGCACGCCTTCGTCACCGGCATCGCGCTTTTCATCGTCTCTTCCCTCGCCTGCGCGTTGGCGCCCAATCCGGCGGTGCTGATCGCGGTTCGCGCCGTCCAGGGCATCGGCGCCGCGATCATGGTGCCAGGCAGCCTTGCCATCATCGCCAAGGCCTATCCGAAAAAGGAGCGCGGCCGGGCGATCGGCATCTGGGCAGCGGCGTCGGCGCTGACGACGGCGCTTGGTCCGGTGCTGGGCGGCCTGGTGCTGTCGACCTTCGGCAACGGCGTCTGGCGCGCCATCTTCGCCGTCAACCTGCCGCTCGGACTGGTCTCGATCTATCTGCTGCTCGCCAAGATTCCGGCCGACCAGCCGACCGAGAAACGCAGCCTCGATCTCGGCGGTGCCGGGCTCGCCACGCTCGCCTTCGGATCGCTGGCCTACGGGCTGACGGCGATGAACGCCGAGGGCGGCGGCGTGATGGCAGGGCCGGCGATCGGCGCCGGTGTCGTCCTGCTGATCGTCTTCGTCCTCTACGAGCGCTGGCAGCGCGAGCCGATGATCGATCTCGGCCTGTTTCGCAACCGCGCCTTCGCCGGCGCCAACCTTGCAACTTTCTTCCTCTATTTCGCGCTTTCGGCCAACCTCTTCTACCTGCCTATGGTTCTGATCGCCGGCTGGGGCCTGAACTCGGCCGAGGTCGGCGTCATCTTCGTGCCGCTCTCGGCATTGATCGCGCTGCTTTCGGGGCCGGTCGGCCACTGGTCCGACCGAATCGGTCCGCGCCTGCCGATTGCCGCGGGGAGCCTGATTGTCGCCGTCGCCTTTGCCGGTCTCGCCCTGCTCAGCCATGCCGGCATCCACCGGTTCTGGACCGGGATCTTTCCGCTGATGGCGTTGATGGGGCTTGGCATGGCGCTGGTCGTGTCGCCGCTGTCGACGGCGATCATGACCTCCGTCGAGGACCGGGATACGGGTGCGGCCTCAGGCATCAACAACGCCGTCTCGCGCATCGGCGGGCTGATCGCGGTGGCGGCGATGGGTTCCCTGGCGGCTTTCGTCTATGCGCGATTGACCGGCAATCCCGCCGGCATGCCCGGCTTCGGCGAGCCCGCGTCCGGGCTGGCAGCCAATCTCGATGCGTCGAGGATCGCCGCGAGCGATTCGGCCTTTGCCGCGGTGGCGGCGGTCACGGCGCTGCTCTGCCTGCTGTCCGCGATCACCGCCTGGTTCACGGTGCCCGGCCAGGCGTCGCCCTGGCCGCAGCAAACGGAGCGCGGATAGGCAGTCCGCGTCTTATGCTATGCCGGGCAAAGCCGGTTTCTCGCCTTTCGTGGAACTGCTCAGTTCGGAACCTGCGAATCCGTCTTGGCGCTGGCGACCTTCAGCGAATTGCCGTCTTCCTGCTTGAGCAGGTCGTCGATGCGGTCGCGCTCGCGCTTGAAGGCGACCAGGTCGTCGCCCCTCAGCACCTTGCCCACCGGCAGGCGCACGCGCATCGGATCGACCTTGGTGCCGTTGACGATCAGCTCGTAGTGAAGATGCGGGCCGGTGGCGAGGCCGGTCTGGCCGAGGTAGCCGATGACCTGGCCCTGGCGCACCCGCATGCCGGGCTGCATGCCTTTGGCGAACGCGCTCTGGTGATTGTAGGAAGTCTCGTAGCCATTGGCGTGGCGGATGATGATCTGCTTTCCGTAGCCGCCTGCCCAGCCGACCTTCTCGACGACGCCATTGCCGGCCGCAATGATCGGCGTGCCGATGGGCGCTGCCCAGTCGACGCCGGTATGCATGCGCACATAGCCGAGAATCGGGTGCCGGCGGGCGCCGAAGCCTGAGCGGAATTTGCCGGCGGGCAGCGGATTGCGCAGCAGGAACTGCTGGGCGCTCGAACCGTTCTCGTCGAAATAGTCGGTGCTGCCGTCCTGCATCTGGAAGCGGTAGAAATTGCGCGTCTGCCCGCCGAAGGTGGCCGACACATAAAGAAGCTCGGAACTGTCGGAGGTCTGGTCGTCGCCGTCGGGCTGCGAGAACAGCACTTCGAGGCGATCGGACGGTGAGAGCCGCGACTGGAAATCGACGTCGGAAGCAAGCAGCTTGATCAGCCGCTGCGTCATCGATTTCGACATGCCGTAGGAATAGGCCGCGCGGTAGATGCCGTCATAGACATTGGGCAGGTTGCCGCGCACCACCACGGGCGGGGAATCGTCGAAGGCGGTCAGCAATTCGGGATTGGGTTCCGGCTCCTGCGCCGGCACATACTGGCCACGGTCGTCGAGCGCGATGGTGACGATGTGGGTCGTGCGATCGTAAACGCTGGTGCGGACGACCTTGGCGATATCGCCGCGGACCTCCAGGCCGACGCGCAGC